>CAYNBB010000022.1:8695-23988 GCA_964395655.1 uncultured Azospirillaceae bacterium
CGTATAATGGTCATCTGATACAGAAACTGCAGGTCAGCCACTCAGTCACGTACTTTTTTGTACGCTCCTGTCGTGTCTGCCTTGGTTTCTTATCATATGACTCATTCTTCGCTTTTTGAGGTATGAACGGTCATCTGATACAGAAACTGCAGGTCAGCTGCTCAGTCACGTACTTTTTTGTACGCTCCTGTCGTGTCTGCCTTGGTTTCTTATCATATGACTCATCTTCGCTTTTGAGGTACGAATGTTCATCTGATACAGAAGCAGTTGTTTAGTTGACGACGCTCCAGTTTCCGTTGACCAGAAACATCAACAGTATCAGAAAAAACAGCATCGAGAAGCCGGCTTTGACCGAAACGTTGTCAGGAATGCGGTTGTAGCTGTTGAGAATATATACAAAAACAGGAGCGGTCAGAACCAACGCAACAACGTAACCGGGATTCGGAGCCAGACGCATAGCCATGGTTTTGGCGACAATCAGCGCGGCCGAAAAACTGATGATGTACATGCCGACGGAAGCGATGTCGCGGTTGAAAACGGTTTTGAAAAAAGTTTTGAAATCCGGTCGTTCGCGTCTGATGAACATGATCGTGTTATAACTGCCGCTGACAAAGGTGGCAACAACCAGATAATAGGCGATGTTGCCCCAGACGTTTTGTCCGAGCATGGCGATTTCTTTGGTGGCAATGCTCATGCCGGCCAGAGCAAAGATTGCCGGCGTCATGTATTCGGCAATTTCTTTGTTGAGCGGGGTTTTTATCATATACCAATAGCTGACGGTAAAGCCGAACAAAACCAGAATGATGGTGATGAAGACATTACCGTTGTTCAGCAGTCGGAAAAAAAGTTCCGGCGTGATGATCCACCACAGCATCGTGGTAACCAATGCGGTGAGCGCCATCATGCGTGAAGTGGCGCCGGCGCCAAAACGCGCCGAGGCAAAAAAGATATGAGAATCATAAATTCCGATAAGCCAGCCCTGAAAAATCAGCAAAGCCCAAGCGTAAGCACTGGTTTGAAGCGGCAGAAAAAACAAAAAGGGAAAAAATATCAAAGCGATGCCATAGCCGCGCCAGATTCCGAGAACATAACCGCTGAACTTGTGTTCCTGATTGACAAGCGTATACAGAGCCGTGAAAAAACCATAAATCAGTCCGTTGATTATCCAAAGCATTTTTGTTGTTCCCGAAGTTTTTTCCGTATATAGTCATATTATTAAAAAATTAAAGATTTCCGATTAAAGTTGAAAGCGTTCTGAGAGCAAGTATTTCATTGATTCCGGGTAATCGCTTTGCTAAAATGGAACAGGCCGCTTTAGAGAGGAGAAGCTTTATGAAACGCTGCAATATTTTGTTTTTGCCGGTTATTTTGACACTTATTGCGATTGTCTGTGCGGCAGAAGCCAGAGTTACGCTTCTTCCCGACTATATTAACGCCAATCCGTTTAAGGATCGTATCAATGATTATACGGCCAAAAAATATCAGGCTTTGTGCGAAAACTATGCCGGCGTTACTCAGGCTTATGCGCAAAGCAACGGTCTTGTCTGTAAAGATGTTTTTTCTCCGGCACCCAATCTGGTCTGTTATCGCGACTGCGGCTGTGACACCTCTTACCGATACACTTCGGCCAACTGCCGGAGCGACGAGGGGATGAAGCTCAGCGGCGGCAGCTGCAACGGTTTGTACAAACAGTGCAATTGCGATACGTCGATTTATACTTATTCCGAAAATGATTCCCTTTGCACATCGAAAAGTTTTTCGGGTATTTGCAAGGGCAGCAACGGTACTTTCTATCGTTCCTGCGAAGATCCGTGCGCCGGTTTAACCAAAGCAGACTGTGTGGTTAACGGCGTTGATCACGGCTGTGCGGAGACCTACGGCAACGGTTGCGCTTGGTGTAAAAGCTGCAACAACAATACCTGCAATTTGCCGGAAAATATAAACAAGCCGATGATTGCCACTGAATGCAACGGTTGTACCACGCCGGTTCCGGGATGTTCTTCCAAATGCGAATCAGGTTGCGGCAAATGCGAGGCAAACTGCAGCGGGTATCGTTATGACAGTCCCAGCGCAATTCTTTACGTCAACGAGACCTACGATTGCGTTTTATGCGGCGGCAGCACCAAGTATAAAGCCAAAAGTTGTGTTTCCGGTTACAAAGTGGATGACTCGACCGGCGGATGCGTTCCGATGGAGTGTGACGAATATCTGACTGCCGACGGATATGCCGTGGTTGAAAATCAGACACAGTTTGAGCAGGCGATTGCCGCTAAAAAGCAAATCGTGGTTAAAAAGGACATAACGGCTTCGGGAACTTATACTTCGGCCCAGAATATTTATGATTATGCAAAGGTCAGGATGCTCGGTTATACGCAGTGCCCGAGCAGTTCGGCCAGGTTGACCGTCGGCTCGCTGACCCTCAGCAAGAGCGGCGGCATTATTGAAGTTTATCCCGAAATGGTGCCGACCACGCTTAATATCAAGGGGAATACGCAGTTGTACGGCGGAATCAGCGGAGCTTCGACAACGACAACTTTGGGTGACGGTGTAACGCTCAGTTTGCTCGGAGGAAAAACATATGCCGCCGGTACCAAACTGAACGGAACCGGAACCGTAGCGGTAGGGCCGGCCAGCACTTTGAAAGCGACAAAGACAAACATGTCGATTTCAAGTCTCAGGCTGCAAATAGGCGCTTGCGCAATTCAAGATTCTTTTGAAATTTGCGGCGACACTTCGGAAGCGGCTATTTCTTTCAACGGAACGTCTTATTTGCCCTCACGCTGTTCCGTTTCCGGCTGGTCTAACGGCAAGACGACCTGCAAGGGAAGCATTTATACCAATTGTTCCGTCGGATCGACCCCGGTAGACATGCGTTCGGACACGGATCGCAACAGCATTTGCAAGATTACAAAAAATACCCGGGTGGCTACGCCGATTTTGGCCTCCGGAGGTACGGAGAGCTATTCGCTGTTATCCTCGGTTTCGGCAGATCAATATCGTGTTTATTGCGTTCGTTGCGAGGAGAAAGACAGCTGCGACGAAACGGCGACAACCTGTTATCGCGAAGCCGAAAGCCGGTTTTCCGCTTGTTCAAGCAATCCTTCTTATTGCATGGGAACCGTTATCAAAAAAGCCAAGGATATTTGCGATAAGAATCGCAGTCTTTGCCGCGGTGAAGACAGTTGCGCCGTTCAATGGGCCGAAGGAAAGTCAGGGACGGTTGTGGTGAAAAATGTCGAAGACCTGGCGGCTGCGGTGACTCAAAGCAATATTTCGACAGTTGTGGTCGAAGCGGACATTTCGTTGACCGGAGCGATTAATGTTCCCGCCGGAAAGACATTGCTCGGCGCCGCAGGTTCGACGGTCGGCTGCGCATGCGAAGGAGGCGAAAATGCCGCCTGTTCTTCCGGAAAATATCGTTTGCTGGTTAACGGCGATGCGGCGATCAATACGGAGGGAAGCCAAAAACTGACGATTACGGGTAGTGCGGAATTGCGGGATCTTGGCGTTGAGACATATTATCGTCAGTCCGTTAATCCCACGGTGGCGGCGGTTTATGTCAATTCGGCCGCAGACGTGACTTTTGACAACGTTTATATTGAAGGCAACGAAGGATACGGGATTCGGGATGTCAGCAGCGGCGGTTCAGGCATATTGCTGAAGGGGGAAACTTTGGTGAACGGTTCGACAGCCATTAAGGGCAAAGCCGTTTCCTCGGTCGGTACGGGAACCAAATTGAAACTGGCTGAAGACGCGCAAGTGGTGGTAACGGGGTATGACAAGGGCATTGACGGCGTTGAGACGTTTAAGATGACGGCCGGAAAAGGTATGTTTACAAAATTACGCGTTAATGCAAAATCGCTCGGAATGTCTCTGTATAATACAGACGGAGCGGTAACCTCCTCTTCTTATGTAGATTTTGTCACGGAAGGCGGAACAGCGCTGCTCTTTAAAAACATGAGCGGCGTTTCGCCGGTCTGGCCGTATAATACAAAAATGAGGCTGGAAGGAAATACTGTCGGAATCTATTCGGAAGGAAACCGAACTCTGAAAATTTCCGGCGATTTCGACTTTAAGAACACGTCGACGGCTTCTTCCAGCAAGGCGGTGAAGTCGGAGGGTTCTCTTACCATCAAAAACGAAGGCTATACGGGAGAGGGCATCGTCAGGATGGAGGCTTATACGGCTAATCCGCTGATTGACGTCAAAAATATTTTTGAAGCAGACAGTTATCTGCAATTGTCTAACCGCAGTGCCGGCGGTACAGGCATTCGGGCCGCACATGTTACGTTCGGTTCCACTTTGTGTTATAAGCCGATGGGTTCAGAGAGTTGCGAAGGATTTTTTTCCAAGAGCGCGGATATCAGTGCCGAGACCGGAATTGAGCTTACTGCCGGAACAAATGCCGTCAACGGATTTCTTACTTTCCGGAAAGGGGCTGACGTTAATCTGGCGGCCGAAGGTATTTCAACGGCTACGGGAATTAAGCTTAACGAAAATACCGGCCTGACGGTTGAGAGCGGCAGCGCCGTGAATATTGAGGCAGACAAAGGCATAACGGCAGCCAACGGCAATACCGTTTCCACAATTAACGGAGACTTTTCGGTAACAGCCGCTACAAAGGCGTTCAGCGGCGGATCTTTGTCGGTCGGAGGTGTGTTGACCGCGTCTGCACCGAGCATTTTTGCCGACGGTGCCGCAGTTTCGTTTGTTTCAAACGGCATACTGATGCTTAACCATCCGACGATTAACATTGCTTCAGGCGCTTCTACTCTGATTATGCCGGGCAATGCCCTTTTGACGGTCAATTTTGAAGAAAACGAAGATGATGAAGACGAACAAGAAAATGTTGACAGGAACACTTTGTTTAACAACGGTCTTTACGGTTTGAACAATACGCCGCTGGCTTCGTATTATGACGGAGAAAACATGATGTATGCGCTTAAGACCAATTGCGCCGCGTCCGAAACGGCCTGTTCCATGGCAACTTTCAGGCTCGGAAGCTATATTGCAAGTCTTGGCAGCGGCAGTGGTTCGGAAACGGATTCCGGCGGAAATTCCCTGACCAAACTGTCAACCTGTCCGGCTTTGTTTACGGATACGGAGTGCAATATTAATACCGGCACGAAATTGGTAAGCTGTCCGTATGACGGAACAAAACTCAGATGCTACGGCGTTATCAACGGCAATCGCTCGCTGGCAGAAACCGAGGGACGGTCGTTGCTTTTGCATTATTTTGAAAATTAGAAAAGAATAAAACCCGCCCGGATCATGAACCTTTCGATTTCTGAGGTACAGGGTATGGTCAGAGCGGGTTTTTTATTGATTGTTTCGGCGGTAAAATTCCTTGCGCAATTTGCGGCTTTTGGCCCAGAGGTTGCCGATGCCGTTGGTCGGTTGCACGTTGCAGAGGGATTTAAAGTTAAAATTGCGGCGCAGGAATAAAGACGTGGTTTTGGTATAATTATTCATCGGGCAAAAACCGAAAAAGTCGATTTGCAGCAAGTCTGCTTTTTTGAGTTCGGCAACGGCGGCGGCATATTCCCGGCTGACGTTGATCCGATCACTGTCATCAAGGATAATCATGCCGTCCGGGCTGAGCTTTTGTATGGCGGCCGCGCAGCATTTTTCACGGCGTTTGCCGTCCACGACAATAACGTCGAAAGTGCGTTCGGTTTCAAAAATTGCGTTTTCGTATTTTTCGCTTTCGTTACGGAGCAAAATTTCCAGATTGGAGGCGCGTAGCTCTTTCTGCCATTTTGCAAACCATTGCGGATTATCCTCAACGCTGGTAACCGACAGGGCGCGTGCAGCCCAGAATGAGGAGGAACTGCCGCAGCCGTATTCGAAAATCCGTTTGGCGGTATAGTCGAACTGGTTCAAATATTCTATTGCGGGATAGGTGTACCATGGAATCGGAGAGCCGTTCTTGTCGACGCAGGCTTTGTCGTCAATGGTTTTTTCGATGGCGAATTCCTGTTGCCATGTTTTGATAAAAGTTTGAAATTTGTCGCTGTACATGAAAGGTGCTCAAAAGGCAATGTTGAAATTTTCCTTCTTCATTTTATATCAATAAGGTGAAAAGTGCAATTTTAAAGAAAAGGAAAAGATCATGAATACATTTTGGAGAAATCTGGCTTTAATCCTGACAATTATCGGCGGTTTGAACTGGGGCTTGGTCGGTGCGTTTGATTTTGATCTGGTTGCTTATCTGTTTGGTCCGATGAGCGTTTTGAGTCGTTTGACTTATATTGTCATCGGATTGTCGGCTCTGGCGATGATTTTTGTTCCGTCCTGCTCGCTGAAAGAAGCTGTTCAGCACAGAATGAACTAAAGCAGTTTTTCTATAATTTTGTTTAATACCAGCAGGCCTTCGGGGGTAATCTTCAGGCTTTGCCGCGTGTCGATCAAGAAGCCGTCAGAGACAAGCTCTTTGGCGGCTTTGGCGTTGACAAAAGTATCAAATTCAAGTCCGCAGCATTGATAAAACGTCTGTTTGTCAATTCCTTCGCATAGGCGCAATCCCATCAGAAGCAGTTCTTCAGCTCTTTCTTCGGCAGAGAGTTCTTCGCTTTGACAGCGGTGAGTAAAGGCAAAAAAACGATTGCCGATGTGCAGGCGTCCGTGCGCGCCTTCGCCGATGCCGACGTAATCGCCGCCGTGCCAGTACAAGAGGTTATGCCGGCATTCCGCGCCCGGTTGCGCATAATTGGAAATTTCGTAATGCCGATAACCACTGTTTTGCAAAATTTCTTTGGTGGAAAGGTAAATTTGTGCTGCGTCTTCTTCGTTCATGGGGCAGACGCCTTTTTTGGCAAAGACGGTGTTTTCTTCAATGGTCAGCTGATAGAGGGAAAGATGTTTGAGACCAAGGCTTAGAATCTGTTGCAACGAGCGATTCCAGCTTTGCAATGATTGCTGCGGCAGGGCATAAATTAAATCGGCGGAGTGGTTGTCGAAGTTTTTAAGAACCTCTTCCAGCGATTGCATGGCTTGGGAGGTGGTATGGGTTCGTCCCAGAAACCGGAGTTCGGCGTCGTTCAACGACTGAACGCCGAGGGACAGTCGATTGATTCCGGCGCGGCGCAGATCAGCAAAAAGCGTCTGACTGCGGGTGTTGGGGTTAGCTTCAAGAGAGATTTCCGCATCAGGCGCCAGCCGCCAGTTTTTGGCAACGGCAGTTATCAGGCGTTCGATATTTTGCGGTGAGAGCAGTGAAGGAGTGCCGCCGCCGAAGAATATTGAAGTGACGTTGCGCGAGCCGGTTTTTTGCGCATAAAAGGCAAGGTCTTCAAGATAGGAATCGACAATTGCATTTTGGTCAATATCTTTACGTACGCGGCTGAAAAAGTCGCAATAAGGGCATTTGCTTTTGCAAAAAGGCCAATGGATGTAGATTCCGAAATCAGACATTACAGAATAAACTTCGAAAGATCGCTGCTCTTTGTAAACTTATTCAGTTTTTCTTCTACCATGGCGGCGGTAATCACAACTTTTTCACCGTTGCGGTCAGAGGCCGAAAAACTAATGTCTTCCAGCAGAATTTCCAAAACGGTGTGCAGTCTGCGGGCACCGATGTTTTCGACGTTTTCGTTAATCGCAACGGCAATGTCTGCAATCTTGTCGATAGCATCCTGCTCAAATTCCAGATGAAAATTCTCGGTTTCGAGCAAGGCGGTATACTGTTCAACCAGGTTGGCTTCCGGTTCGGTCAGAATCCTTACGAAATCGTTATGCGTGAGCGCCTGAAGTTCTACGCGGATAGGCAGGCGTCCCTGCAGCTCGGGCAGCAGATCCGACGGTTTGGCCAGATGAAAGGCTCCGGAACAAATAAACAGAATATGGTCGGTTTTGACCATTCCGTATTTGGTGGAAACAGTGGTTCCTTCAATCAGCGGCAGCAGATCACGCTGAACGCCTTCACGCGACACGTCGGCTCGGCCGCCTTCTGATTTGCCGGTAATCTTGTCGATTTCATCAATGAATACAATTCCGTCGTTTTCGACCGCAGAAACAGCGTCGGCGGTTATTTTTTCGTTGTCGAGCAGTTTGTCGCATTCTTCGTCAATCAGCAGTTTGCGTGCTTCGGCCACGGTCAGTTTGCGAGTTTTGTATTTGGGCGTGTTGCCTCCGAGCAGATCGCCGAGGCTGACCATGCCCATTGAGGCGCCGGGCATGCCGGGAATATCAATGGTCGGCATGGAAACATTGCTGTTGTCAATCAGCGATATTTCTATTTCTTTGTCATCCAATGCGCCTTCAAGAAGAAGTTTGCGAAATTTTTGACGCGTTTCGTCGCCGGCCGACGTGCCGACCAAGGCTTCAAGCAGACGCTCGGCAGTGCCTTGTTCGGCGCGCGCGCAGACTTCTTTGCGGGCTTTTTTGCGGGTTTCGTTGAGCGCGATTTCAACCAGATCGCGGATAATGCTTTCGACATCGCGTCCGACATAGCCGATTTCGGTAAATTTGGTGGCTTCGACTTTGACAAACGGCGCTTTGGCCAATTTGGCCAACCGGCGTGAAATTTCGGTTTTGCCGACGCCGGTCGGGCCGACCATGAGTATGTTTTTGGGAACAATCTCTTCTTTGAGGCGGTCAGGCAGCTGCATGCGGCGCCAACGGTTGCGTAAAGCGACGGCGACAGCCTTTTTGGCCTCGTTCTGGCCGATGATGTATTTGTCGAGTTCGGAAACAATTTCGCGGGGGCTGAAATTACTCATTGCTTATTCTTTCGATAATAACATTGTGGTTGGTGTAGACGTCTATGTCGCCGGCAATCTTCATGGCGCGTCCGGCAATGTCTTCAAGCCGCAGACCGTCGATATCATAGAGAGCTTTGGCGGCCGCCATGGCATAATTTCCTCCGCTGCCGATACCGATGATGCCGTCATCGGGTTCCATAACTTCGCCGGTGCCGGAGATGACCAGCGACGTTTCTTTGTCAGCCACAATCATAAAAGCCTGCAATTGGCGAAGGTATTTGTCCATGCGCCAGTCTTTGGCCAGTTCAACGGCCGCTCGTTTCAGCTGGTTGGCGTGTTTTTCAAGCTTGCCTTCAAGACGTTCAATCAGGGTGATGCCGTCGGCGGCGGCACCGGCGAACCCAGCAATTATATCGCCGTTTCCGATACGACGGACTTTGACGGATTTTGATTTGAAGACAATCGCTTCGCCGAGCGTGGCCTGTCCGTCTCCGGCCATAACGACTTCGTTGCCGCGGCGGACGCAAAGAATTGTGGTCATCGGAATATCCTTTTTTGTTAATCTTGTTTATTATGTAGGAGAAACTTTGGCTGAATGCAATAAAAAACTCTCTGTTTTTTTGTCGCAGAGAGTCTTTTGAAGTTTTATTTGCGTTGCAGACCTTCCAGAGGTATCGGGGTTTTGTCTTTGGAGGCGTCTATCGCGTCAGCCAGAGGCGTTTGGTAAGTCTTAACGGCTTTGGGTCTGTCGTTACCGAATTTGCGGCCGCAGATTTCGAGTCCCAGTCCTTGCAGCGCGGTTTCAATCGGGATAAACAGATCCGGCGAAGTGTCAGTTTTTTTGCTGACGTGCGAGAGGCCGACGATGTTGCCGTGCATGTCGATCAGTGCGCCGCCGAGCGTGACGGTCTGAACAAAGGTGTCGACTTCGATTTCGGAGCCTTTGTCTTCCGACCAGCGATAGCCGGTGACTTTGCCTTCGTTATCAATGTAGCCTTCGCCTTCGGTATCCAGATCCAGCATGCCGAGCGTGAGCAGAATGTCTTTGTCAACCTCGGGCAATTCAAGCGACAACGGCAACGGTTTGTATTGCGTCGGTTCCTGTAAGAGGAGCAGAGCGACGTTTTTGGCGGGATTGACGCGGAAAGCCGAGGCGTGCATCTCTTTGCCGTTGATTGTTTTAAGATTGAAGTTGTTGTTGCCTTTGACCATCAGATCGGCAGAGGTCAGAACAAGATTGTCTGCGATAATCAGTCCGGCTCCTTTCTTGCCGAGCGAGTTTTCGACCGCTACGATGGAGGCGCGGACTTTATAAAGATTCTGCGCATTCAGCGTCTGATACGGGGGTTGGTTGGCTATACAGAATTTGTTGGCGGAACCGGCAAAGGAACTTTCAATCATATTGCGATTGTCAATGACGGTTTTGTCGTCGGTGTCAAGCGGAACGTCAATCCAATAGTCGTCCGAAAGTTTGACGTTGTCTTTGACTGTTTGGACAACGGTACAGTTGTCCCCGCTTACGCCGCCGCTCAGTTCGACGGCGCCGCAGTTCGGTTTGAGGTCGACGGCCGTTTGCGACGTGACAATGCCGGCATTTTCAACGACGGCTCCTTTTTCGAGTTCGGCGACGGGGACAAGTTCAAGCGCTTCGACAGTCTGCGCCGTTACCGGTTTGGCAGAAATCCGGACAGTCGTTTGAGAGGGGATGCCGCTTGCGCATTCCTGCAACAGGGAAATACCTTTGAGTTCAGCGTCGTATTGAGCGGCAAAAGTCTGTTCGGAGCGTTTGAGGCTTTCAAGATAGGCAAGCTGTGCCCGAATGTCTTCGGGACGGATACGTTGCGAGAGCGCGGCGTTGAAGCACTGGACTTCGGGCAATTTTGTCAGCGCGTCTTCAAAGGCGCGTTCGACAAGCAGATTTTCGCCGTTGGGTTCGCCTTCGGAAATCTGTCCGTAACCGGTGGTCGTGCCTTTGCAGTAGACTTCGTCGCGCAACAAGTTCATAACACGCCAGACCACGGTTATTTCCGAGCTGCCGGAACGCAGTTTTTTCTGCTTGACGTTTTCCCAGTCAAATTCATCGCAGATATTCATGAAATAGTCGGTGATTTCGGCCGTGATGACATATTCGGGGTACGGCAGACGGTCGGAATCGAGGTAATACATGTTGCTTTTGTCGACAACGACCGGATAGTAGTCGTTCATCGTCTCATAGAAGACATCAAAGAAATGCATGTCTTTCTGCATGGTGCGGCCTTCGTTGAGAAAGGCGTTTTTGGTTTCGCGTCGGCAACCGAAAATGCGAAAACGGTAATTACCGAGTTTGCGGTCATAATCCGTGTAATTGCGGTTCTTTTTGATGCGGAAGTCGACGTATTCAAGCTTGATCGGAGCATATGAGTCGCGGCTTTTGTGAAGATAAAGATAAGCGTCGCGTTGTTCGTCGTCGATAATCAGCGTCTGATATTTGGGAGCGTTGTTGTCCTGCAGATAGGAAATGCGGCGAACCGGCTTTTTCTTCATCGGCTCGCACATGCAGTCGAACAGTCCGAGAGTCGATTCCGAACCGTCGCACATGCAGGGAATGAGCTCCGGACTTTCCTTGCTGCACGAGGCAAGCAGAAAAAGCGAGAAAAGAATTTTAACGGTTACGTTTTTTTTCATTATAAATTGCTCCTATTTGCTGCCGGACGAGAGATTGTGCCGATAGGACAATGCCTCCGCAACATGCATTTTAAGAATTTTTGATTCGTTTTGCAAGTCCGCAATCGTTCTTGCTAACCGCAAAGTGCGATGGTAGGCACGGGCGGATAAACCGCAGCGTTCGGCAAAGGCAATCAGCAGGGTTTGCGCGTCATTGTCAAGCGCGGCAACTTCTTCCAAAAGGGCGCCTTTTAGTCCGGAATTGGTATAGAAGCCGACAACGCCGAGTTCGCGGAGCCGCTCAGCCTGAATTTTGCGTGCCGTAATGACGCGGGCGCGAATGGTTTTCGAAGTTTCGCCTTTTTTGACATCGGCCAGCTCCCAAGGGCTGACGGCCGGAACCTCAATTCGGATATCGATACGGTCGAGCAGCGGGCCGGAGATTTTGGATTGATATTCTTGAGCGCACAGAGGCGCGCGGCTGCAAGCAAGCCGAGGATCGCCGAGGTTTCCGCAACGGCAAGGGTTCATGGCCGCAATCAGTTGGAAGGAGGCAGGGTAGGTGGTGTGGGCGTTGACGCGGGAAATGCTGACATAGCCGTTTTCAAGCGGCTGGCGCAAAGCTTCCAAAGTCGGACGGTTAAATTCGGGCAGCTCGTCCAGAAACAGAACACCGTTGTGAGCCAGAGAAATTTCGCCGGGTTGCGCCTTGCGTCCGCCGCCGACCAAAGCCGGGGTTGAGGCGTTGTGGTGCGGTGCGCGGAACGGTCGTTCCAAACATATACTGCCGTTTTTGAGCTCGCCGGCGATTGAGTGAATCATGCCGGTTTCGAGAGCTTCGTCGGGTGTGAGCGGAGGCAGGATACCGGGAAGTCTGGCCGCAAGCATCGATTTTCCCGAGCCCGGCGGGCCGACCATCAGCAGATTGTGGCCGCCGGCAGCAGCTACTTCGAGCGCCTTTTTGGCGCTTTCCTGTCCTTTGACGTCCGACATGTCAAGAAAACCGTCGGATTCTGCGGCGGTAATTTTTTGCGGGGCGGGCAGGACGATCTTGTTTTGCAGGTGATTTATCAGGTCAATCAGTTTTGAGGCAGCGACAATATCCGACAAGCCTGACCAAAGCGCTTCGGAACCGGAGGCTTCGGGACATATTAATCCCATTTGTCGTTTGCGGGCGTGAACCGCTGCCGGCAAAATGCCGTTAATCGGCAGAATTGAACCGTCGAGCCCGAGTTCGCCCAGAACCAGATAACGCTTCAGAGCTTCTGCCGGGATGACATTCATGACGACAAGAATGCCCAAGGCAATCGGCAGGTCAAAGTGAGAACCTTCCTTAAAAAGGTCGGCCGGCGCCAGATTAATGACAATCCGCTTGGCGGGCAGGTTTAGTCCCAGCGACTGCAAAGCGGCGCGGACACGCTCGCGGCTTTCGGCAATGGCTTTGTCGGGCAAACCGACGATGATGAAGTTTGGCAAGCCGCTTGAAATCTGCACCTGCAAATCGACGTCGAGCGTTTCGAGGCCGTTAAAGGTGATGGTGTTAATGCGGGAAAGCATGTTTTTTCTACCAGCGCGAGGTTAGTTCGGAATCCCGCCAGCGACGGGTCGGGTAAGTGTCGACGTGTAAAAAGTCGTAATTGGCGGTTTTATAAGGAATGTCTCTAAAACGGACAAACCCGAGCCGTTCAAAATAGCGTGCACATTCTTCCGCGGAAGAGAAATTGTTGTCGTAGCAGCGGGCAATTTTGCGGGTAAAAGGGTTTTGCAGATTGACGGAAGCCCTGTTGTCGGAAATGACGCGCAGCGGTTCCTGAGGCTGTGGAGCAGGGTTCGACCGGAAAAGGCTTTCCCAGTTGCAGATGTCACACCGAGCCATGGCCGGGAAAGCAAAGCCCAAAGCCAGCAAAAAGCTCAAAATAACGGCGGATTTTCTCTGTTCCATTTGCAAATATCCTTTTAACGGGCACATCTTATCGCAAAAAGATTAAATCTTCATTAAAAAAGGTATAAGAAAATGCTTGCAAATTGCGGATTTTGTGGTATCTATAGCGGCGTCCCTTGCCGTCGGAAAAGACGGCTATACAAGAACCGGCTCTTGGTTTTGAAGAGCCATTTGTTGAGAAATCCATAAGGAGATTTTTAATAATGACTAAATATGAAAGCGTGCTGATTGCACGTCAGGATTTAGGCGCTTCACAGGTTTCGGCCATTGTTTCCGATTTGAGCAACGTTATTGCCAAAGAGGGCGGTGAAGTCGTCCGCGTCGATAACTGGGGACTGAAAAACCTGGCTTATCGCATTAAGAAAAACCGCAAAGGCCATTATGTTCTTTTGAATATCTCTGCTCCGGCCAACGCCATTGCAGAATATGAAAGACTGATGAGAGTTAACGAAGACATTATTCGTTACATGACCGTTAAAGTTGATGAATTCTCAGAGGCAGCCGGCTCGGAATCCGAAGCCGCCGCATCGGAAGAATAGGAGAACATGAAAATGGCTAAACAAGTATTCTTCAGAAGAAGAAAAAGCTGTCCGTTTTCCGGCGAAGACGGATTGAAAATCGACTATAAGGATGTCAAACTGCTGTCCCGTTATATTTCGGAGAAAGGCAAGATCATCCCCAGCCGTATTACTTCGGTTTCCGCAAAAAAACAGAGAGAGCTGGCTCGCGCCATCAAACGCGCCCGTTATCTCGGTTTGTTGCCGTATGTTGCGATGTAAGGGAGGAAATGAAAAATGGAAGTTATCCTTCTTGAACATGTAGACAAATTGGGTAAAATGGGTGAAAAAGTATCGGTTAAAAACGGATATGCCCGCAATTACCTGTTGCCGCAGAAAAAAGCTCTGCGCGCAACCGAAGCCAACATGGCTTTTTATGAAAAGCAGAAGGCTGAGCTGGAAGCTCACAACAAACAGCTTTTTGACGAAGCCAGCAAGCTGTCCGAATCTCTTAAAGGCTTTTCGGCCATTTTGATTCGTCAGGCAGCCGAAACCGGTCAATTGTATGGTTCTGTCACCATTCGTGACATTGCCGCCGCAATTAAAGAAGCCGGCTTTAACGTCGAACGTCGTCAGGTTTATCTGGAAAAGGCCATTAAAGACCTTGGCGTTTATGAAGTTAAACTGAATTTGCATCCGGAAATCTCTCAGTCTATTCTGGTTAATGTTGCCAGAACTGACGATGAGGCTTCTAAGCAGGCAAAGGCTTATTCTGCCGAATAGCATTTATACGGAAAAGCCGTATAACCGCTTTTTTAACGCGGAAATTATAAAAAGGCTGGGAATTAATGCATTTTTGGAGTGCATTGGCTTTTCGGCCTTTTTTTGTTGCTGTCTTACAGAAAATCCGAGTTTACTCGGGGCTGAATGCTAAAGGGTGGAACAACACCATTCCACATCGTAAAACACCTTCAAACCCTATAAAGATTTTTGCAAAACCCGCACGCTCGTTTTACTATTGTCCTTGTATGCCTCTCCAAGGTCGTCTTCGGACAGCTTATTTTTTACCGTCTTCCGCCTGCTCTCTTTTTACATTGTTCCCGGGCTTGACCTTTCTTTTATCGTCATTCCGGCAGTAAAGCGTACATCTGCGGAAGCTCTTCTTTTGGTAATTGTGTTCGCTTCTTATTTTATTTTTCAGTAACTTACCTCCACGGTCGTCCTCGTGCCTGAGAAAGACATAAAAAAGAAGTGCCCGGAGGAAGACGGTAGAGGTAAGAATGCCCGAGAAAGACTGTAAAGAGAAGTACCCGTTTTTATAGAAAAAAACAAAAAAAGCAATGTTCGGAGAATGGTTCAGATAGAGTGATTTCCAGGGGTGGTGAAAGCGGAGTGTACTTTAGTGCGTATATGAGCATTTCGCCGTGCCCCTTTTTGTCATGCCCGACCTGATTGGGCATCCAGGTCAATATACAGGCATATTGATTCCCTGGATCCTCGTGTCTATTC
>CAYNBB010000023.1:0-23781 GCA_964395655.1 uncultured Azospirillaceae bacterium
ATCCACAATTTTTGTGCATAAATTCATCTGTTCTTGCCAAGAGTCGCATTTTGATTTATCAAGGTTTCAGAGGGATTATTTTATGCAGAAAACAGGTTTAAAAACTTTTGTTTACAGCTTTTCGGTATCCCTGTTTGCCATTTTTGCGACAAACGGGATATATTTGCATACGCACCCCTCTGACACTCAACATATTAAAATTCCGAGCAAAAACGTAACACTGTTTTTGAAGGACACTGCTTTTAATCCCTCCCTAAAGCCTGCGCCCGTCAAGAAAATCGTCTTAAGCGTTTTGCCGGAAGCGGAAAAAAAACCGGACGTCTCCCTGTCGACGGACAGTATCGTTTACGAACCGCCGACCGACGAGATTATAATGGCCGACAACTTCATCCCTCTGGAAAGCGGCAGCATTTTTGAAGAGCCAGCCGGTTCCGAAAGCACGCCCGAGCAAAGCGGCATTGTTCCGCCGCCGGTTCCGCAAAAGGAAATCCTGACCGCGGCGACTGCTCCGAAGCCCCAAGCCGACGACAGTATCGTCATTCCGCGCAAAGCGACGCAGATACCTGTTCAAAAAGCCCTTTCCGCCATCCAGATTGCCGACGCAGCACCGCCGGCAAAAAAGCAGGCCGAACCCGAAAAGCCGGCACTGATTGCCGAAAACGAGTTGCCTCTGCCGCTGTTTCCGCTGGAAAAGACTTATGACGCAGGACTCAACGGACGCAAGGTAAACATCGGCGAGCCGAATGCGCTTAATCAGGTGGCACTGGCAGACAAGAGCATTCCCATCAGCAGTATGGAAAACAGACAGGCAAAAGCTTCTTCGGCTCCTGCCTGGAAACAAATGTCCGACAAAAAAGACACTCCGTGGGTTGTTGCCAAAGCCGACGGAGCGGTCAAAAACGGTTTGTTGACCGGCGAAGATTATTACAAAAAAGAAAACGAGCAGATTAAATTGGCGCTTGAAGTACCGAAGGCGGAAAAGAAAGACGCCGGCGTCAAAATTGCGGCAGGTACGGTGAAAAACCTGCTTATTCCCATTCCGGAAGACATCCTCAACGATGACAATCTGGTTCCGCAACTTTCGTATTCTTCAAACGAAAAAGAAAAGGCCAAAGACAAAGAATTTGACGAGAAAATCGCCGCCTCGCCCTCCGATGCCGCCGCAACGACACAGGCAGAACCCGAGGCACCCGAAAAGCCGGCAAAAGAAAACATTTTGGCCTCGCTGAACACGATCTTCAGCTCCGGCATCAAAGCCAAAGAAGACAAGAAAGTCCCCGAAAAATCCGGCGGACTGCTCTCGGATTTGCAAAAAAAGCTGTCTCCGGCCAAAAAAGTTACCATCATGCCGACGGAAATGCGTCTGTCCTTTCAACCCAACCGCGCCGAAATCTCCGGACAAACGCTGCGCTGGATACAGGCGTTTGCCTCAAGAGCGGTCGAAGACAACACGCTGAGCCTCGAAATCCGCATCGACGGCACCAGCGGAATGGAATTGCAGCAGAAAAGATTGAATCTGTTACATAATATTTTAACCAATAAAGGAGTAGAATACAGCAAAATCAATACCGTGTTCACTTCAAGAGAGCCGAACTCCTTTATTATCAGAACCGTGGCAAGAAACATTGACAGAAGAGGACTAAACGGAAACAACGACACTCGAACGACCGGACATTATTTGCAATGGTAATAAATAACGTCTCGCGCTTGATTATTTGAGTTTCGATATGTATGATAGGAAAAAAAATGACAAAATCTATGCTGAGGATTTGGAAAATGAATAAAAAAACACTGCAGGGAATTTCGATTTTATCGGTCTTTTTGATTGCGGGCTGTGCCGGATTTGACTATTTGGGCGCCGGCGACACATACAAAGACGACCGCTCCGCCGAAACAACCGAGATTCAGCAGGTTTCGACAGCTCCCGCTCCCTGCGCGGAACCGGCGCCGGTTGCCCCCGTAATCGTTCCGCCGACAGAAAGCGACAACGATTTCGTCAACTATCGGGAAACGGCAGCCAATTACCGTGAATTCGGCGAGCGCACGCCGCGCGACCAACGCATCGTCACGGCCGGCGCGGGCAGCAACATGTCGGCTTCCATTCCGCCCACAATCGAAGAAGAAGTCATGGATTATGAAGACGAAGTCAACGCCGCTTTGAACGAGGCCGGCGATAATGAAGACGGAAGCGGTCAGACTGCCGGCGGCGACGATCCGGTCGAAGACTGGCTGGCCGAAGAAGGCAGCACGCTGAAAGGCCTGCTCAGCGACTGGAGCGAAAGAGCCGGCTGGAGACTTATCTGGAACACCAACCGCAACTACACGCTGGCCGCCGGCGCGATGTTCAGAGGGCGTTTTGCCGACGTAAGCTCGGCGCTTATCAGAACCTTTGCCAGAGCCCGTCCGGCTCCGATTGCAACGTTTTATAAAGGAAACAGGGTCTTGGTTGTAGAGACGATGGAGGATGAGAATGCATATAACTAATTTACAAAAAATCGGTCTGGGCGCTTTGGTTCTGGCTTTTGCCGCCTCCTGCTCAATCTCTACCAGCATGGACGCCACCTTGAAGCGCGAAAGCGAAGCCGCCGTCAAACTGACCGAAGCGGCCAAAGAACCGACGCCCGCCGCCAATCAGGATCTGATCAAGGTCAAAGACGAAATCTGGCTCGGCGACAGCAGCGAAGTCGAGTATGAAGGCGAGCCGCTACCGTCTTATCTGGAAACTAAGGAAGGCATTACGCTGGTTTCCAACCGTCCGATTACGCTCTATGAAATCGGCGATATGATTAACAAAACGACAGCTCTCGGCATCCGCTACGCCGCACAGCTGGAAACGGACGTCGTCACCAAAGGCGCCTCCAACGAACCGACGCCGGCTTCCATGAACAAAGACTGGGCGGCTCCCGACAAAATGCTGGTTTCCTATCAGGGGCCTTTGAGCGGCCTGCTTGACGAAATCGCAACACGTTTCGGCATTTGGTGGAAATACGAGAAAAAGGAAATTCATTTTTATAAATATATCACCAAAACTTTCGTGGTATACAGTCTGCCGACCAAACCGACCCTGTCCATCAACGTCGGCGGCTCGTCTTCGGACGGCAGCGGCAGTTCCTCGGTCAGCCTTGCCAACTCGGCGGAAGTCGAGCTGTGGGCGAACTTTGAAAAAAGCATAACCTCAATGATCAGCGAGGGTGCCAAATTGTCAATGTCTCCGGCCGACGGAACGATTACCCTGACGGCGACGCCAAACGACATCAAAAAAGTGGCAAAATATATCAATGAGCAAAACGCCCGCCTGTCCCGGCAGGTTGCCATCAGCGTCAAGGTTTTGCAGGTTACGGCAACGGATACGGACAATTACGGTTTGGACTTGCGCGCAACTTTTGACGACGGCGTCACAAAAGTCGGCGTCATCGGTTCATCGGCGGCTTCCAGCGGCGAAACGGGTCTGACCAACGGTTTGTCATGGGGGTTGACCAAAAAGAACTGGAACGCCGACGCCGCAATCAAGGCTTTGTCTCAGAGAACAAACACCAGCCTTGTAACCAGCGGTACGGTAACGACACTGAACAACAAGCCGGCGCCGATCCAGGTTACCCAAAAGCAAAACTATATTGCCGAGATGACCAAAACCAACAGCGGCACCGACGGCAACAACTACGACATTTCCGTCACCACCGAAGAAGTCGAGACCGGATTTACGCTGGACGTTCTGCCGCGCATTCTCGAACACGGCAGAATGCTGGTGCTGTTCAACATGACTCTGTCGGATCTGACGGCACTCGAAAAGGTTGAGTTCGGAGACGCGGAATCCAATCAGTATATTCAGAACCCGAAAATAGAATCCCGCGCCTTCTCTCAGGAGCTTGCCATGACTTCGGGCGAATCCCTGATTCTGACCGGATATGAAAAAGTTTCTTCCAGCGTTGAAAAAGAAGGAACCGGATCGGCCGACAACTCGCTGCTCGGCGGTTATGCCAACGCAGAAAAAGGACGCAGCGTTCTGGTTATCATCCTGACGCCGGTCGTTCTGGAATCCCCGTTGGTTCCCGAGAGCAGAATGTCGATGAATTAAAACGCCAACAGGAGAAAAACAGTGCTTGAAGAGGCAAAACTGTTAGACGAAGATTATGACAGCGGATCCGGAAAGCGTTCGTGGGGAACGTCTATCAACGTAGACGGCACCGTTTATGCGACCAGTTTGTTCTGGCAGCCGTTGCAAAATTCCAGCGATCCGTTTCAGGAAGTGGAAGAAGCGTCCGCCGGCGTCCTGGAAGGCGCTGACCTGTTTTGCATAAAAAGCGGCAAAGTTCCGCAGTTCGGTATCTGCGTTTCACACGAAGGATACCACAGCGGCGAGACGGTTGCGGCCGTCGCTCTGGCAACGGCGTTGTCCAACATCTCGTCTTATATCGCCGTTTTCAAGACGACCGAGGGCTGGTGGTATACCTGTATCCGCAACGACATCATCTTATCCGACGGCGACATGCTGTTTCTCAGCGAGGAAGAAGCCAAAAGCCAATTTACTTCCATGCTGGCGGTGCCCGACTGGGGCAAAAAGATCGCCCCCAAAGAATGGGGAATTGAAGACACCGAAGAAATGGATTTGGGCGAGATTATGGCTCGCGGTGCAAAGTCCAAACTTCAAAAGATCAAAGGGTTGCGCGGAACCAAGCTGTTTTTGGTTCTCGGTATCTCGGCCGTGGTCGGCCTGTGGCTGGTCTCGAGCCTGATCGACCGCCTGTTTCTGACGCCTACGGTCAGGCCGGTGGTCGTGCCGGTCAAGCCCAAGGTGGTACAGACGGCTGCCCCGGTCGTAGAAGTCAAACCGTGGGAAAAAATGCCCAACCCCAAGGTCATGTTGAGCGAGTGCCACAAGGGAACGCAGAATCTGCTGCAAATTATGCCGCCGGGCTGGGATATCGGCGGAATTTCCTGCATACAGGGCAGCGTGGCCACCTCATGGAGCAAAAACGTCGGCCGATTGGCCTGGGCGAAAAAAGCAATGGAAGATTCTCAGCTGCCGTTCTCCGGTTTTTCGTTTTCGGGGGACGGGAAACTCCTGTCGGCAACCCTGCCGATGACGCCCGGCGAGGAAATCTCGTCGCCGCCGGAAAAAAGCATGGTTGACCTGCAAAACAAGCTTAACGACGAATTTCAATCGCTGGGGCTGGACATTTCCCTTTCCGTCGAAATGGAAACCAGTGCCACCGGAAAAATATATCGAAAACTGAAGTTTTCGTTTTCGTCAGATTACAATCCGACGACGTGGATCGAAATGTTAACAAAATATTCAGGACTTAAGATTAATATTATATCGTATTCTCCGAACGAGAATAAATGGCATTATGAGGGGGCTATCTATGTTCTATAAAATAAGAAACGTTTTTTATGTCTCGGCTTTGTCATTGGCGCTTGCCGTCAGCATAAACGGCAGGGCGGACGCTTTGGTGACTTTGAGCGAAGACGCCGCCCGCGACGATGTCAACAAGGATATTCCCGACGAATTTGCCATGTTCAACGAAACGGACGAAGCCGCTTCGATCCCGTCTTCGGCCGGAACCGCTTCCGTTCCGTCGACGACCGACGAAATTTTTGCCCCCAAAAAAATTCAGCCCAAAACCGGATTGCCGGCGTCTGTCCCTTCCGACGCTCCGACATCGGCTCCCGCTCCGTCGCAGACAGGCCTTTCCGATCTGCTTGCCGTTAACGACGAACCGGCCATGGACGACAATCTGTTTTCGCAAATGTCCGATATTGAAAAACAGACGGCTCTGCTAAACCTGGAACTGCGCCGCGAGAAAATCAAAAATGAGATAGAAGCCATAAAGAATCAGCGCAGACAGGCAATTATCCAAGAACAGGAAAAGAAAGAAGCTCAGGAAAAACAGAAGATTGAATGGGAAAAGGCTCAGGAACAGAAAGTACTGCAAGAACAACAGAAGCTGCGCGAGCTTGACATCCAATTCGAAAAGCTGCGTCAGGAGCGTCTGCTGAACTCTTATAAAAACAAATATCTGGAAGACGTTCAAAAATGGATCGCCCGTGATGCGGGGCTGTATAAGCAGGTTGAAGAAAGCAAAGAAGAAAACCAGAAGATTCTGGACGATTCCAAAGACAAATTCAATCAGCTTAAAAACGACATAGCCGCCGCAAATACAAGGGCAGTTCAGTTGATCGGCCGTCATAAACAGAAAATAGACGATTTGAATGCACAAATCGGCGTTCTGAAAGCACGCATCATTTCTCAGGAAAAAGAATTAGAAAACAACCGACAGAATCCGTTTGAAAACGCGGCCGCCGTCGAGACGGAAAAGACCGAAGAAACGATCTCCGTTCAGCCGACGGTTATGCCGGAACTGAAACTTCCGAACATGTATGCTGTCATGGAAATCCGCGGTCAGGGCGGCGAATTGATTGCCAAACTGGTCAATCAGGACGGAACGCCTTTTTATGTCAAGAAAGGAACCACCCTGCAAAGCGGACATACTATCGACGAAATTACTTCGACTTATGTCCGTGCCGACAAAGGCGGTATTAAGGACTATCTCTATTTTGCGGCCGGCGGTATCCTGCCGTTGGAACAGCCGGCAAACACGCTCGGTAAGAATTTGGCCGCAGCAGCAGAAGCCGGCGAAGACGAACAGGCTCCTTCGTTTGTCAGCAACGTCGGTATTCCGGGCGTCGGTTCGGCAATGATGGTCAGGTAAAAAATGGCTGAAGCTCCGGATGCAGAGAAGAACATTTTAGCTCAGGCAGAAAATACGACCGACGAAGCCGTTAGCGTATCCGGCGCGCCAAAATCCGACATTGCCGATATTGAACCGGAGCAAAAGTCCGGCATTACGGAACTCTACTTTTCCAACGGAAACAAGCTGTTAACGCTGCCGGGCTCCTCGCTGATTATCAATGATGACACCCGACGTCTGCTGGCTTTGTTTTCGGACGGACGCTTTCTGGTGGTGGAAACCCACAAGTTTGACGGCCGCGTCTTAAGTTTCGAGGTTTTGGCGCGCAAAAAGAAATTAACCATTGCCAAACCGACCTACGTTTCTCAAAACGAATTAAACGCCATTTACAGTATCGGCGAGCGTGCGCAGGCTGCAGCAGAAGTCAGCGCCGATACCGAACTCGACCAGCTGCAAATGCAGAAAGACTTCGTCAATCTGATTTCCCGCGCCGCGGCTCGAAAAGTTTCCGACGTGCATGTCGTGGTGGCGGACAACACGCAGATTATTTTCCGTGCAAACGGCATGATGCAGACCGAAGTCGAATACAACAAAGAATGGGGAGAAGCCTTTGTGCGCGCAGCCTTTGCCTCGGCCGACATTTCGGACTCCAACTATGCGCAAAACGAGTTTCAGGGCGCGCAAAAGCTCGGCTCGACGCCGTTGCGCGGTTCCAAAGGCAAGCTGATGCTGCCGCACAACGTGCTGGCCATTCGTCTTCAGTTTAACCCGATCGCATTCGGTTCGCAGTATCTGGTTATGCGCCTGCTGTATGCCGATGACAATCCCGACGGTTCGGGCGACTTGGCGGCGCTCGGTTTCGGCGAATTTGAAGAAAACCTGTTTTACCGCCTGCGCGCCGTGCCGGTCGGCCTCAGCATCGTGGCCGGACCGACGGGCTCGGGAAAATCAACGACGCTGCAAAGAAACATGATTAAACTTCTGCAGGAAAAGAATTACGAGCTTAACCTGCTGACGGTGGAAGATCCGCCGGAATATCCGATTCCGGGCGCGCGACAGATGCCGGTGACCAACGCCAACACCGAAGAAGAAAAAGCCGAGCAGTTTACCAAAGCGCTGTCGGCGGCTTTGCGTTCCGACCCCGATGTCATTATGGTCGGCGAGATCCGCGCTCTGGCTTCAGCTCAACTGACGTTTCAGGGCGCGTTGTCGGGTCACGGCATGTGGTCGACCCTGCACGCCAACTCGGCGCCTGCAATTTTGAACCGTTTTCGCGATATGGGTGTCGAAACATTTAAGCTGCTGGATCCGGAGCTGATTAAGGGTCTGATTTCGCAACGTTTATTCCGAAAATTGTGCCCGCATTGCCGGATTTCGGTCAAAGACCGGCAAAATGATCCGTCGTTTCAACGGCTGCGCACGGCTTTGGGCGATTTCGGCGTGGAGAACACCTTTGTTCGCGGCCCGGGTTGCAAATTTTGCGGAGGTTCCGGCGTCAAAGGGCGTATGAGCGTGCCGGAAATCATCCTGCCGGACGCAACGTTTCTGCGCCTGATGATTGACGGAGAAACCCGCAAGGCAATCGACTACTGGACAAGCGATTTGAACGGGCGTACGCTTAAAGAGGCGGCAATCGAGCGCATGCTCAAAGGTTTTATTGATTTGGACGAAGTAGAGCGCTGGTGCGGCCTGCTCGATCAGCGTCCGGTTTATTAGGATAAGAAACAATGGCAGAAGAAGCGCAAAAGAAAAAATCAAAATCTCTGGCCAAAGCAATGCATAATTTCAACGTGGTGGAAGAATATTATGCCCGCATGGTCATTCAGTTTTCGAACAAAGTGCGTTTGAAACTGTATCGCAAAATCGCCTCTCTGATGAAAAACCGGTTTTCGCTGATGGATGCACTGGACATGCTGCACGACGGCGCCAGCAACGGCGGCAAAAATCCCGGCGAACCGCTGGCAATTGCCATTGCCGCCTGGGGCAAGGCTCTGAACAACGGTAAAACTTTTTCCGACGCGCTCAAAGGCTGGGCACCCGACCGCGAACGGCTGATGCTGTCGGTCGGCGACGTTTCTGACCTGGAAAGCGCGCTTCTGAACCTGATTAAGGTAACCGAAGGCTCCACCAAGATGATCCGCCCGATCGTCGGGGCCATCGCTTATCCGAGCTTTTTGTTAATGATGGCCGTTTTGATTATTTACGCCATCGGCGTATACATGGTGCCGCCGATGATTGATGCCGCGCCCGGCGTCCGCTGGCGCGGACTGGCTCGCGATCTGGTCGATTTGTCGGGCTGGATTAAGGACAACTGGCTGATTGCCTTTGCCTCTCTGCCGATTACAATGGCAATCATTTATTTTACCATCGGTGTCTGGACCGGAAAAATCCGCGCACTTTTTGACAATATTCCGCCATGGTCGCTGTATAAGGTTTTTACCGGCATCAGCTGGCTTCTGGCGTTGTCGGCTCTGGTTAAGGGCGGTACGCCGGTCTCTACCGCTCTGCGTGCGCTTCGGCGCGACGCCAGCCGCTATCTGAAAGAACGCATCGACAAGACGCTGGTCTTTGTAAATAACGGTGACAACCTCGGACAAGCTCTGGCCAAAACGCATCTGGATTTTCCGGACAAGGAAATTATCGGGGATCTGAAGATTTATTCCGAACTCGACAATTTTGAAGAAGCATTAGACAACCTGGCTAACGATTGGTTGGAAGAGTCCGTCTTCATGATTGAAGAAAAAGCGGGCATTTTGAACATGGTCGCCCTGCTGTCAATCGGTGCGGTCATCGCCTGGGCGGTTATGGGTACATTTGAAATGCAAGATCAAATTACAAACGGTATGGGAGCCGGTTAAGATGAAAGAAAAAACAAATCTGTTGATAAAAAAACTGCGGAACGCCATGCTTCACCGCTCCCGGATATGGATCGGCTTCTCTATTGCTATGTTTGCGGCACTGGTCGGCTGGCTGCTTTTGCACGAGGCAGATACCGGTACCCGCGAAGCGGCCAAAGAGCTGGTTCAGCTTAATGACAACATCCGCCGTCATTATCAAAACAAACCCGATTACTGGGGTTTGAGCACGCAGACTGTCATACAGAAGGGAATTTATCCGCAAGACCTGCTAAAAAACGGCAAACTGACGGGATTTTTCGGTAATGAAATTCTGGTCGGACACGGAGAAAACGCCGAAATGCTGATGCCGGGAGCCCGCGGTTTCGACATTGTCTACAAAGATTTGAACAAAAAGCAATGTGAAGAACTCGCCGCATTCAGGTTTGACGAAAAATTCTGGCTCGGCATTACCGGAATTACGCTGAGCAACGGAAAAGAACAAAAATACTTCACTTGGAGCGACAAAAAACATACCTTGCCGATAAGCAAAAATTTTGTCCAAACGATATGCGGGGCTTCCAATACCATAAGCTGGCATTGCGAATGATGACATCAGCGTCGTTACTTTTGTCCAAAACGGCTTGAAAAACAATGATATGCCTCATCGGCGTTGTTGACAATATGGCAAAAATATGTTGTAAAAAATATGATTTTGTATTTAGATAGGTTTAATATTCATAAATTTTTAATCAGTTTCGGATAAAATGCAGAAAAACGTTCTTAAGATGGAGAAGAAAGTGAAAAGAATATTCAACAGTGAACAGAGCGGGCGTTCCATGGTAGAAATGCTGGGCGTGCTCGCAATTATCGGCGTTTTGTCGGTCGGCGGTATCTCCGGTTATTCAAAAGCGATGGCCAAATTCAAGCTGACCAAAGCGCAGGATCAGCTCACAATGCTGCTGATGAACATTCGTACCGCATATGCAACTTCGCCGTCTTATGCCGGACTTGATGCAGAATCCGCGGTTGACTACAATATTGCTCCGAGCGACATGATTTCTGGTTCTTCCCTGCACAACGCTTTCGGCGGCACGGTTACTCTGTCGACACAAAACAGCGATTTGAACTTTTCGATTAAATTCGAAGGGCTCGGTAAGGAAACCTGCGCCAGTCTGGCCAGTACCGACTGGGGTACCGACGGTTTGGTCAGCATTGCGCTTAACGGCACTTCTTACAAAGTCGACTCTTTGCCGATTGCTCTTCCGACCGCTTTCAGCGGCTGCAGCAACGCAGGCGCCGCCAATGCAATTACCTGGACTTATTACTGAGCAATATTCTTTTATTCGAAAGGCCGCAAAACAGCGGCCTTTTTTATGCCTATATCAAAAGTCATAACCTGAGAAATACCGCCTAACCGGGTATGACTAAAGATAAGGTTGTTTCATAAAAGCAATTTTGTTATTCTGGCATTATAAAAGGCAGAATTGACTTGGGAGAAAAACGATGAAAAGAATATTCAACAGTGAACAAAGCGGGCGTTCCATGGTAGAAATGCTGGGCGTGCTCGCAATTATCGGCGTTTTGTCGGTCGGCGGTATCTCCGGTTATTCAAAAGCGATGGCCAAATTCAAGCTGACCAAAGCGCAGGATCAGCTCACAATGCTGCTGATGAACATTCGTACCGCATATGCAACTTCGCCGTCTTATGCCGGACTTGATGCAGAATCCGCGGTTGACTACAATATTGCTCCGAGCGACATGATTTCTGGTTCTTCCCTGCACAACGCTTTCGGCGGCACGGTTACTCTGTCGACACAAAACAGCGATTTGAACTTTTCGATTAAATTCGAAGGGCTCGGTAAGGAAACCTGCGCCAGTCTGGCCAGTACCGACTGGGGTACCGACGGTTTGGTCAGCATTGCGCTTAACGGCACTTCTTACAAAGTCGACTCTTTGCCGATTGCTCTTCCGACCGCTTTCAGCGGCTGCAGCAACGCAGGCGCCGCCAACGCAATTACCTGGATTTACTATTAGTTTCTCTTAAGCCGGCAAAGCCCGCTTCATTACCGAAGCGGGCTTTTCTTTGCAAAAAATTAATATCTCCGTGCTATCTTTTATCATTATAATTTCAGAAACGAGGCGCAATATGGCTAACATTACCGAAACGAAATTTTCCGACATCTACATCACCCCGGACAAAAAAGCGTATATCCCGGACAAACGAACTTCAAATGCGCTGATCGCCTTTACGCCCGATGATTTTGAAGACTTTTTTCAACTTCTGAAAAATGGCTGGGACGGCACGAATCCGAGCTATTCGGTTTGTTATCATAACGTTTTTTACCGCGTCGAACGCTCCATGACGATTACCGGCGTCCAATACTGCGCCCGCAAAATGCCTGCAAAAATCGCGCCTTTCAACGTACTCGGCTATCCCAAAGAGCTGGTAACCTATCTGCTGGGTCTGCGCAAAGCGTCCGGGCTTATTTTATGGGCCGGGCCGACCGGCTCGGGCAAAACGACGTCTATTTCAAGTCTGCTCAAAGAATATTTGTCAACCGAAGGCGGTTTTGCCTATACGATTGAAGATCCGACCGAACAGCCGTTGGACGGAATTTATCCGGTATCGACCGGCGGGCTCGGCCTGTGCAAACAGACGCTGCCGGTTAACGGCCAATGGGGGGAATCACTCAAATCTGCCTTGCGCTCCAAACCGCGCTATATTCTGGTCGGCGAGATCCGCACGCCCGACACCGCCGGTGAAGTCCTGCGTGCAATGACCTCGGGGCATCTGGTATTGTCAACCATTCACGCCAACAACGTAACCGACGCAATCGCCTCGGTCATTAAATACGCCTCTTCAGGCGGAATGAGCGAAGATCTGGCTTATGATCTGTTCTCGCGCGGGCTTTTGGGCGTGGTTCATCAGTCGCTTGTCGGTACGTCCGTTAAAAAACCGCAGGTTTCGTTTCTGTTTGCCAATCCCGACACTACCAAGGGTGATCAGGTGCGCGGCATTATCAAGACCGGCCGACTGAATCTGGCCACTTCAATCGAAACGCAAATGACACGGATGTCGCGCGGCATGACCATGTTTCCGGAAATTAATTCCCGCGACGAATAACTTTTCGGCGGCGGAAACAAAAACTATTCGTCCCACGGAAAAACAATCCATTCGTCGGGCATTTCGACGGCAAAGACGTCAACCGCATTTTTGCCTTTTTCTTTGCAGTAGACACAGGCAAAGACCGCCTGCGGATAAATTTTGCGCAAAATGCGAAAAGTGCGCCCGCTGTCAGACAAATCGTCGACAATCAGCGTCCGGGTATCAATACCGGACAACGCTGCGGACAGCTCTATTTCAGCGTCGCTGCGCATCCGATTGCCGTCATAACTCGACATATTGACGGTTTCGCAGTTGCGAATATCCAAATCATAAGCCAACAGACCGGCCGGCAGCAATCCGCCGCGGCTGACGGCGACGATACGATTAAAATCCGTTCCCGAAGAACGGATTTTGGAAGCCAGAAGTTTTGCATGGGCATGAAAATCTTCCCATGAAACATAAATCTTATTCGTCATCTGACGGCATACCCTCCCCATATTGAGCTTTCAGTTTGTAGATTTCTTCTATCACGTCTTCGTCGTCCCAATCAAGAGAGCCGCTGATGCGTCCGAATTCTTCGCCCGCCTTGTTAATCAGCACCGTGTGCGGCGAAGCAAAAATGCCGAAATCACCTGACAGCCGGCCGTCTTTGTCGACATAAAAGTCAAGATCCGGCGCGCCGTATTTGCCGAGCAGTTCCTTCTGCTCGCCGACGCCTGTCCATTCGTCGTCTTTGGAAATAATCATAACGCGAATGCCGTTGTCCCCGGTTTGTCTGACAAAGCCGTTCAGATCGTCAAGTTCCTTAATGCAGGGCACGCAATAGCGCGACCAGAACACGGCCAGAATAAAGTCGCCCTTAAAATCGGCAAGAGTCGTCTTTTGACCATAACGGTTATAAACGGCGGTTCCGGGAACCGGACGCGAATAGGCAAAAATATTTACTCCTTTCCTGGCCTCGGCACCGAAGCTGAAAAGCAGGCAAAAAATGAGAAACAGTCCTTTTTTGAGCATTGATTTTATCTGTATAACTTAATTTTTACTTAACCCTTAACTGCTATTAGTGTAATAATAGCATAAACTGGTAAAGGAATGGTATATGAAAAAAGGTTTGTTCATTTTTATCATGCTCGCCGCCATCGGCTTAAGCGCATGCGGAAAAATGTCCGCACCCGAACCCTTTGAAGGCAGCGGTTATCCTCACTCCTACCCCAAACGTTAATTTAAGCAAGAGGCAAGATTATGGCGACCAGTGATATTGAAAACGATTTAATTCCCTATGTCGAATTTGCCGACAATGCCAACGAGCGTACCCCCTGCGTGCTGGTGCTGGACTGCTCGGGTTCAATGCGCGGCGAACCTATTAAGCAGCTTAATGCCGGCCTCAAGGCTCTGGAGCAGGAGCTCAAAGACGACATTGACGCAAGTTCGCGCGTACAGCTGCTCATCATCAAAGCTTTCGGCAAGGACGAAGCCGTCATTTCGTCGGACTGGGTTGACGCAATGAATTTTGAGGCGCCGACGATGGAAGCCTCCGGCCTGACGCCGCTCGGCAAAGCCATGGAGCTTGCGCTCAAGAAAATCGAAGAGCAGAAATGCCGCTATGACAGCTGGGGAATTACGTCCAAACGGCCGTGGATATTCTTAATCAGCGACGGCGAACCGACCGATTATGACTGGGAAATCGTCGCCAAAAAGTGCATTGCCGCGCAAAACAACAAAAAAGTAGTGATTCATGCCGTCGGCACGCAGGGCGCCAATCTGGACAAGCTGGCCAAGTTTTCGACAATCTCGCCCAAACGCCTCACCGGCCTGAAGTTCACCGAGTTTTTCCTGTGGCTCAGCCGCAGCGTTTCCTGCGTTTCGCGCGCGGCTCCCAACGCGCCGGATTTAATCGAAGATACGGGCGAATGGGATGAAGAGTAAAACTGCCGGCATAAGAATCGTTGCCGCCAGCGTGCGCGGCGTTTTGCACACGCGCAGCAATATGCCGTGTCAAGACTGTTTCAAGCACGCCAGAGGCAGAAACTTTGTAGCCGTGGTTTCGGATGGCGCGGGTTCGGCCAAATTCGGCAAAATCGGCGCGAGAACCGCCTGTGATACCTTGTGCGACTTGCTCAAAAACGCACCGTGGCCGCAGATCCGCGACACGGTTGTGCATGCCGTGCGCATCAGCCGCGCCAAACTGTGCCGCCACCGTTTCAACAAAACCAAAGACGAGCGCGGACTGGTCGATTTCGGCGCCACGCTCATCGGTATGGTTTACCGCAACGGCAAAGGCATGTTTTTTCATATCGGCGATGGCGCCGGAATCGCTTTTTTGGATGACGGACACGACGAATTTGTGGCCTCTCGCCCGGAAAACGGTTCTTTTGCCTGCGAGACTTTTTTCTATACTCAGCAAGCGTGGCTCGAAAACCTGCGCTTTCTGGATTTTAAAGACGCCAAAAGCGTATTTTTAATGAGCGACGGCGTCAGCAGTTTTTCATTCAGTCCGGATTTTCTGAAGATAGAAAAAGGTTTCACCGCGCCGATCAACCACTATCTGCTCAACGAACCCTGCAGACAAAAGGCGCTGCGTGCGCTCAACAACACGCTCAACATGCCTAAGGCGCAGCGGATTAACTCCGACGACAAAACTCTGGTATGGATAAGGCTGGTCGAATGAATGCCGAAAACATGACATATAACGCCGTCTATGCAGACGGTTCTTTCGGAAAAACAACACTCGGCGAACTGTTGAACCGCGGCGGCGCCTCGGGACGGATTTTTGGCGTTAAAAACCGTCCGGAGCTGGTGGCCAAAATTTTTCACAATACCGAAAAAAGCCGCACCAACCGCCAAAAACTTGAAGCGATGCTGCTGAACAAACCGAATTTTGCACCGGTTGAAACCGATGGCGTGCAATATACGCAAATTGCCTGGCCGGAAGCGATTCTGGAAGACGAAAAAGGATTTTGCGTCGGCTATCTGATGCCCCTGATCAATATGGGCGAGGCCGTCTCGCTCGACCACCTGATGCAAAAGGCAATTCGCAAAAAACTCGGACTTTCGGACAAATACGCCTATCGAATTTTTGCCGCCTACAACGTCGCTTCGATGGTAACGGCTCTGCACAAGTGCGGGCATTACATCGTCGATTTGAAACCGTCCAACGTTTCGGTATACAAATCCAACATGCTGGTGGCAATGGTCGACTGCGACGGATTTTCAATCAAAGGCGAACGCGCCCGCTATCCCGCAGAATTTGTGACCGAAGAATATATTTATCCCGAAGGAATGGCACTGTCATGCGAGGAAATGGGTGAAGAACAGGATAAGTTCGCGCTGGCCGTGATCATATTCAAACTTCTCAACAACGGCATTCATCCGTTTTCGGGCACGCCGCGCAAATCCGATGACGAAATGCAGACCATTCAGAACCGGATTGAGAACTATCATTACGCCTACGGCCTGTGGCCCGACAAATATCAGGCGCCGCATCCATACAGTTTGCATGAATATTTTGACAAGACCACTCTTGAGATGTTTGAACGCGCTTTCAGCAGAGGCGCCGATCGGCCGAGCGCTTACGAATGGCAGGAACACCTGTGGAAACTCATGCACAGCCTGCGCCAATGCAAAAACAATCCCAATCACGTTTATTTTACCGGAAAAGGCTGCGGCTTGTGCATTACGGAAGAAAAATTCAGGCAGGAAATAAGCAATATCCAGAAACAAAAGCAGACGCCGGAAACTATTCGCGGAATCGAAATAACCGATCTCTCAAACGAAAAAATCAAAAAAGACAAAGCCGAGAAAAAAGCTTTTGATCACAAAATGCAAAACGTTTCCTATGGAATTTTGGCGGCATATATGTTGTTTTTCGGTTTTTTGTATCAACTCCTGCTGCCGCTCAAAGACTGTCTCAAAGAAGCCGGGCTCGGCATCCAGGCTTTCGTCAGTACGTTGATAATGCTCGGAATAAACCGTTTTATACACAAATACGGCAGCATTTTTCCGTTGTTGCAAAACAAAGAAATTACCAATATGCTGCAAGTCTATGCGCTTATCTGTATTATCGTTTCGCTGGTATCAATTAACGACATTCCGAAGAACATTCTTGATTTAACACCGTAAAACGGTTACATTAAAGCGTTGTATAAAATCAAGGTTTTGCCGCAAGGCATACCAAACTCTGAGGAAACTAAGGTGAAATCATTAAATCCGATATTGATCTCCGGAAAAGAGGTTCTGCCGCTGATTGAAGGCGGAAAAGGCATTAATGCCAGTGACGGACGTTCTTCGGGAGCATGGGCTCACGAAAACTGCGTCGGAACTTTTTCGGGTGTCAGCCCCGACTATTATGACGAAAAAGGCAACGTCCTGTTTGAAAGATATTTCAAAAAAGACCGCAAGTCCCGTCATGATGAAATGGTCGCACAATCCATAAAAGGCTGTCTGGCTCAGGCAAAAATTGCGCACGAAGTCTCTAACGGGCAAGGCCGCATTCACATGAACATGCTGTGGGAACTTGCTGGTTCGCAACAGATTCTGACCAGTGTTCTCGAACAGGCCAGGGGTTTGATTCACGGCGTAACCTGCGGTGCGGGTCTGCCCTATAATCTCGGCGAGATTGCTTCGAAATTCAGCACATACTACTATCCTATCGTTTCTTCGGCGCGCGCTTTTCAGGTTTTGTGGAAACGCGCCTACAAGAATTTTATAGAATTTCTGGGCGGCGTGGTTTATGAAGATCCCTGGCTGGCCGGCGGCCACAACGGTTTGTCGAACGCCGAAAATCCGGAAGAACCGCAAACGCCGTATATGCGTCTGGTCGAACTTCGCAAAACGATGAATGAGCTCGGTCTTTCCGAAAAACCGATTATTCTGGCCGGCGGCATCTGGTCGCTTAACGATTGGGAAGATTATATTGACAATCCCGAAATCGGCAAAATTGCGTTCCAGTTCGGCACCCGCCCGATGATTACTAAAGAAAGTCCGATCAGCGACGCTTGGAAAAAGCTTATGCTTCATCTTAAGAAAGGCGACGTTATTTTGCAGAAATTCAGTCCGACAGGCTTTTTCTCTTCGGCAATCAAAAATACGTTTTTGGAGCGTCTGATTGAACGCAAAAACGGAGAAATTGCATTTTCGCATGAAAAAACGGAAGAATTCTCCGATATTCTGAAAATCAGCGACTCAAAAGTTGTCTACATCAAATCCGAAGACAGCGGCAAAGCTAAAGCTCAGATTGAAAAAGGCTTTACCGAAATCAAAGAAACGCCGGACGATACGGTCGTGTTCCTGACGCCGGACGAATGGATTCAGATGAAAGAAGATCGTAAAAACTGCGTCGGCTGCCTGTCGCAATGCCAGTTTTCGGCATGGTCGCAGACCAAAGGCACCAGCGGACGCCTGCCTGATCCGCGTTCTTACTGCATCCACAAAACGCTGTATGACGTCAGCCATAACGGCAGCATTGTCGACAATCTGCTGTTTGCCGGTCATCAGGTTTATCGTTTTGCAACCGATCCGCTGTATCGCAACGGAATTCCGTCCGTGAAGGAACTGATTGAAAAAATCAAAGCCGGATATTAGAAGGTTTTGACAATTTCATTAAAACGGTCTGAAAACATTTTCAGACCGTTTTAGTGAATGTTGTTGCTAAATTATATCAAATGGTTGAAATTAACTTTGGATTAACCTAAATTATATATATTAAAAACAAGGGCAAGCCTTAGAAAACTGTTGCAAGCCCCTGCATTTTGTGCTAGACAATTGTTAAATTTGGACTATGGATTTCTGAAATGATAATTGATAGTAACAATAAAAAGCAAAAGAGTATTCTTACCAACAAGTGCTTTTATCAAACGACGGCACGAATTATGCGTGACTTTGAAGAAAAAGGTTATGCCAATTCGGCCGACGAGACGGCCAAAGTCATTGCCGCCTATCATGATATCATCAAAAAGAAAGCCAAAAACACCTACAATCAGGATTACAACACCGCATTCAAGCGTATTGACGGCGCCATTCAATCGCTGGCCAATCAGGTTTTTTACGACTGTGACAAAAAAAGCCTCGACTACGCTTATCATTCTTTTGAAGAATTTGACCATATCGGCGCAATCGTAACGCGGCAACGAGCCAAAAAAGGAGCTTTATAAGCGGCTCGCATCATCTGCTTCCGTGCATATTTCAAAAACTTTGATTGCCAAAAAGCCTTTAATGTTTTAGTAGTTATACATTACTAAAACTACAAGGATTTTTGACATGTCTAGAATTTCTTTAATCGGTTGCGGACGCTGGGGAACTTTTTTGGGGTGGTATGCCGCCAACTACAAAGGTTTTGACGTTGATATGTATGACATTCCGACATCACCGAATTTTATCGAACTGCGCGATACCCGCAAAAATTCCTACCTGAGTCTCAGCGACAACATGTACCTGACCGACAAGCTGGACGAGGTTCTTAAAAACGATTTGATTATCATATCCATCGGCTGTCAATATTTCCGCGGCCTATGCAAAGAGCTCAGCACCCATGATCTCAAAGGCAAGACCTTTCTGCTGGCGATGAAAGGGCTGGAAGAACCCAGTGCCACAACCATGCTCGACATTATGCGGCAAGAGATAAAACAGGAGATTCATATCGGTACGCTCGGCGGTCCAGGACATGTTCAGGACTATATGAAAAAGGTTCCGTCCTGCGCCGTAATCGACAGCGACGAGGAAGCCACAAAAGACTTTTTAATCAAAACCTTTTCCAGCGAGCTGATTCGCTTTTATTACGGAGCAGACCTTATCGGCAATCAAATCGGCGCTGCGCTCAAGAACGTTATCGGTATTGCCGCCGGTATTCTTGACGGACTTGAATGGTATGGTCTCAAAGGCGCTTTGATGGCTCGCGCACCGGTCGAAGTCGGACGTCTTATCAAACATTTCGGCGGGAATCCTCACACGGCATACGGCTTGGCGCATTTGGGCGATTATGAGGCAACGTTGTTCTCCAAGCACAGCCATAACCGCACGTTCGGAGAGCGCTTTGCCCGCGGCGAAGACTTCGGCAAACTGGCGGAAGGCGTGGCAACGCTCAAGGCCGTCAAACACATTGCCGACGAAAAGGGAATTGACATGCCTATCTGTCAGGCACTTTATGCGGCGGTCTATGAAGGCGCTGACATAAAAGCGACCATTCGCGGCATGTTCGGACGAGACCTGAAGCAGGAATTTGAAATCTGTTAAAAAATTAGGCTACAATTAATTTTCGAGCCGCCACAGACCGTTTTCATAAATCAGGCGAAACAGTGCCGTATTTTCCATGCGGTGCGGCGGTAAGCCGAACTTATAAAGCAGATAGCGAATCGAGCTGCCGTGTGAAGCTATTCCGATAACACGATAGGGTTTATCCAGCAGACTTTCCAATGCGGCGAACATTCGCGCCTGCATTTCTGCCTTGCTTTCGCCGCCCGGAAAACGGACGTCCATATCGTCGGTTTCGCTGTACCATTCGTTATAAATATCGGCATACCTGACGGCAATCTCGCTTTTGAGCATGCCCTCAGCCTCACCGAAGCAACCCTCGCGCAGCTCCGGCACGACATCGACACCGATATGTAAATGCCCGGCAACAATCCGCGCCGTCTGCAAGGCTCGTTGCAAATTACTGGCATAAATATGCTCCAGCCCGCATTTCTCCAAACGAACGGCCAAATCATGCGCCTGAGAGACCCCGTCTTCGTTCAGCTCCGCGTCGATCCCGCAGCCTTGCCAGCGTTTTTCCCGGTTGTAATTCGTTTCGCCATGACGAAAGATATAAAAATCCTTACGCATCGGACAAATCAATCCAATAAAAACATTCGCCGAAGTCTTTTCCGGGCTCGATTTTTTCGAGCACACCGCCGTTATGTTCGCAGACTTTGCGCGAGCGGACGTTATAATCGCGTATCGTCAACAGCGCCTCGGTTATCCCCTTGCCGCGCGCAAATTTTAACACTTCGGACAGAAGCAGGTTACCCCATTTGTTGCCGCGGCAGGACGGGCGGATGCCATAGCCGATATGGCCGCCGTTCCGACGCAGAAAATCGTTCAAAAAGTGACGCAGTTTTACGATACCGACCGGCTGTTCATTGACAAACAACAAATAACATGTTCCGGGAACATATCCTTCGGCCAGATTTTTGCCAAAACTATGATCGACTTCTTCCCGGCAAAAGGCGGCAAATTCCTCGCGACTTAATCCGTGCGCCGGATTTTCGAATCCGTCTTCTTCGGAGGGAATTTCCTGAAACATTTGATAAACGTCTTCATCTTCGCTTGTCCGTAACGGGCGCAATTCAACTTTCATCTTTATCTCTCCTTTTGGCGCACGGAAATATCAGGAAACATTTTGGCCGCGACACTCTGATAATGTTCGTTCAGAGTACTGACCAAAAATTCATATTCCCGGTTGCGACTGAGACAAATGTCAATTTCCACATGTCGGCGCAGATAATCTCTGAGCTTGGCTCCCATCAGTTCGTCCTGTGCAATCACGCGGACATCCGGCAGAGCCCGGCGGAAAAAATCCTTAACCAACGGATAGTGCGTACAACCCAAAATCAACGAATCCATCGCGGTAAAGCGCGGCGCATAACCGGCGACAATTTTTTCGGCGGCGGCAAAGTCATTGCGCTCAATCGCCGGCACCAGTTCGGGTGCGGCGACCTCCAACACTTCAAGCTCAGGACGGATCTTATGCAACTCTGCGGTATATAACCTGGAATTTACCGTGGCACTGGTCGCCACAACACCTACTTTTGAAGCGTTGCCGAGAAGCGCCTCTTCCACCGTCGGAATTACGACACCCAAGACTTTGACATCCGGCGCATAAGCCGGAATAAACTTTTGCTGGATATAGCGCAGGGCAATCGAAGTGGCCGTATTGCAGGCAATGACAATCAGTCCGCATTTGCGGGATATCAGCCAGCGCAACGCCTCCAGCGTGTACGACAAAATCTGCTCGGGCGTTTTTTCACCGTAAGGCAGATTGGCGGTATCGCCGTAATATATGTAATCATACCCGGGCATGGCATTGATAAGAGCTCTGGTCACAACTAGACCGCCCAGCCCGGAGTCAAAAACGCCTATTTTCATTTTTTATTCTCGTTTGCTGTAACTGTCGCAGATATTAAAGTTTTTTAACAGCCTTGGCAAGTACAAAAATATCCTCAACCATTACGCTATTGACTCTTTTTCCCTCCGGGATATTATAGAACAAAACAAGAACAAACGGAAATAAGGAAATGATGAAGCAGCGCGTTATATGCCTGGTTGATTGCGACGCTTTTTTTGTATCATGCGAGAGGATTGACAACCCGTCTTTGCGCGGGCAGCCGGTTTGCGTTATGACCGGAGCGGGACAGCGCGGAATTATCGTTTCACGTTCTCAGGAAGCAAAACAGCTCGGCATTAAAATGGGTGAACCGTTGTTTAAGGTGCGCGAACGGGGCATTGACGCAGTTTTTCTGAGCGCCAGACATGAACGCTACGGCGAAATATCGGCTCAGGTCATGAATGTCTTGCAGAGTTTCAGCCCCGATGTCGAAAAAGTATCAATTGACGAAGCTTATATGGACCTGACCAGTCTGAACCGCGTTTATAAAAAAAGCTACGGCGAAATTATCTCCGAAATGCGCCGAGCCGTTTGGAAACAGGCCGGCGTGCCCGTGTCTATCGGTTTATCTACTTCGAAAACTCTGGCCAAACTCGCAAGCGACAAAGCCAAGAAAAACGGCGGCATCTTTGTTATTCCGCCGGATCATATCCGGGATAAAATCGGAAACCTGCCGCTTGAAGAAGTTTGCGGAATCGGAAGACGGCATAACCGGCATCTGCGTTTTCTGGGAATTTTTACAATCAATGATTTTGTACGGCAGGACAACGCTTTTATTCGCAAAGTTTTCGGAATTAACGGACTTAATCTTAAATACGAACTGCTTGGCATCTGCACATCTCCGGTTGACGGCCGCCCGCAGGCGCCGAAATCGATTCAGGACACATCGATGCTCGGCAATTTTACGCAAGACAAAGCCATTTTGCGCGCGGCGCTGCTCGGACATATCCACCATGCCTGCCGGCGGCTGCGCCGCTGGGACGGTTTTTGCGGAACCGCAGGAGTAATGTTGCGCACAAAAGAATTTCAGGTTGTCTGCACTAAACAAAAACTGCCGTTTTACACAAACTCGGAAACAGAAATTGCAACCGCCGGACTAACTTTGCTGGAGAGGCTTTATCAGCCGGGAATCGTTTATCGCAGCACGGGAATCTCCCTAGAAGAACTGAATTATGACCGTCAGCCGTCGCTGTTTGAAGAATCGCCGTCCTGTCATGACAGCCCCTTAAGCCGGGCATTGGATACGCTTGAAGCAAAATTCGGCAGAGATATTGTCAAAACCGGCCGGGTGTAAAGCTAAGCCGGCAAATTAACGCAAAATGCCGGTATTTAACCTGCGTCAGCAAAAGAAAATTCATAAAATTATTATCGCTGAGAAGACAGCCAGACCTTTAATTTCTTTGCGGCATTCCGACAGGTTTGTTTGACATTGTCAGAAGCAATAACTTCATCCAACGGCCACCATTTATAATCGGAAATCTCATCATTAAAAACAAACTTATCGCTTTTCAGTTTGGCAACAAAGTCTATAAACAAAAAATGAGCATTGCGCTTGAATTCCGGAGGCGCAACAAAACTCTGGCTGACATTGAACTGTTCAATCACTTCAATATCCACGCCGATTTCCTCTTTTGTTTCTCGAATAACGGCATTTTCCAAGGTTTCTCCGGGGTCAACATGACCTCCCGGCACAATCCATTCGTTCTTCCACTTGGGAGAAGTAAATAACAACAGTTCATTCCTGTCATTAAGGATAAACGGACCGACGGCCACCTCAATCCCTCTGGGATATTTTTCAGAATTATTTTCCATGGGCTTTTCTTTTATAATTAATTACGGTCTTGATTATAAGCCGGAAGACAGAAGCTGTAAAGATTTATTTCGGATCCGCCTTGTCGAACCTGCTTTTCACAAATTCGAGACTTTAACCATTATTCATCATAACAAAACCTCTCCGCAATGATCTGTCCCCCGGAAATTGGACAGTAAAAAAAGTCCCGAAGATTGCGATAG
>CAYNBB010000024.1:0-22405 GCA_964395655.1 uncultured Azospirillaceae bacterium
GCTATCGCAATCTTCGGGACTTTTTTTACTGTCCAATTTCCGGGGGACAGATCATCGCGGAAAGTGTTTTTTTATTGATTACAAGCCGTGGTGAGAACACCGGGAAAGGGGTTCGACTACCAGCAAAAGCCAGACGCAGTATGGCGGTCGGCATACGCCGATGAGCGCCTGTGCGGCCGAGTAAAACGAGGCCAACCTCCGCGCGCTCCGAATAGTTTCTTTCCCTCGCGGAAAGTGTTTTTTTATTGATTACAAGCCGCGGTAAGAACACCGGAATATGCTTAAAACAATCTTAATCTTTTTTCGCTAAATTCTGATCCGAAAGAAGAGGCTGTCATGAAAAGATATCAAAAAGAAATCGAATTGTTGCGGCAATATTACCGCCAAACTTACGAACATGTCAAAAATAACGGCTGGTGCGAAGTTTTCTGCAAAGAAAAATTTCAGCATTCGTTGCAGGTTATCGGCGCCGGAAATTACATAATGAAACATGAAAAAACGTTTCAAAACCGATCGCCGGAATTTGTCCGCTGTGCCGTATTGGCTTATCTGTTGCATGACATCGGACGTTTTCCCGAGATTATGGAAATTTACGATTATGAAAAAGCCGGAAATGTTTATCGGATGCATCAGAAACTGATCGATCACGGTGAACGCGGCGCCGAACTGTTGTCCCGGATTCCCGAATACGACGATCCGAGAATCATTCTTCCGATACGCCACCACGGCCACATGATCGAACATCTTTATTCGGATGCCGATTATCTGGCACTTGACTACGTACTGCGCCGCGAAACGGAAGAAATAATATTCTTGGCTCGCGACGCCGACAAAATTGCCAACTTCTATCTGATGACATCTCCGCACGCATGGGAAAAATACCATGATCTGCTTTTCCGCGTTCCCGACAAGGAACATCCGTGCGACGACATCAGTCCCGTTGTGGAAGAATATTTCAGCCGTCGTCAGGTTCTGGATCGCAAAGACATTCGCTCGCTGGCAGACGATTTCTTTGGCTTTATATCCTGGATATTCGACCTTAACTACCAGACTTCGATTGAATTTACCAAGCGTCACAATATCATTGACGGCCTCATTGCAGCCATTCGTACTTTCAATCATCAATATGAATTGCAGGAAAAACTTGCCAATTATGCAAAAATATATATAGAATCAGTCAATCTTAACCACCAACAAGGAACAAACGCATGAAAATAAAACATATCTTTTTTGCCCTTATCGCCATTATCTTTATCGGTGCGGCGGCAGCGGTGATGTTTATGGAAAACATTGTCAAAACGGCTGTTCACAAATATGGTTCGGAAATTGTCGGCACATCTGTCGAACTTCGGGGCTTCTCCTTGAATCCGTTCAAGGGAACAGCTTCTATCCGCGGATTTACGGTAGCCAATCCTCAGAACTATCAGACGCCGCATCTGTTTAATCTCGGCGGGATATCCGTAAAAATAGATATGAAATCGGTTTTCACCGACACGATTGTCATTGAAGACATTACCGTCAGCAAACCGGTTATTACCTACGAAATGCTTTCTCTGAATCAGAACAACATCAAACAAATTCAGGAAAACGTTGCCCAAAACACCTCTTCGGCCGCCGCTTCGGAACAAAAAGACGCCAAAGCCGATGCCAAATCAGCTTCCGCACCGGCCAAAAAGGTCATTATCCGCAAGTTGACCATTGCCGAAGGCGAACTTCAGGCCGTTACCTCTTTGCAGAAAGATGCCGCAAAAATAGACGTTAAACTTCCAGCCATCGTCCTGAGCGACATCGGCGGCGACAAAACTGGCAAAGGCGAGAGCATTGCTGCATCCGTTTCCAAAATCATAACCAAAATTCTGAACACCGCCTCCCAGACCGTTGTCAAAAATAATCTCGGCGATTTGAAAAAAGTCGCCAAAGAGAATCTCAACAATGCGGTTGACAGCGTTAAGGACAAGGTCAAAAACCTCGGCATTTTCGGAAAGAAGTGATATTTCCGCAATCCTGAAGAAAAGAGTCTCGGTCGAGGCTCTTTTTTATTGCAGATAGTCGTTCAAAATCTGCGGCGTTAACAATTGCGGCAAAAGCAGATAATCGTCCGACTTGCCGTCATAGTAGACATAAAGCGGGATCGAATTGCGTCCGTATCGGGCAAGCGCCGCGGCAACGGCCTCGTCATTATTGGTCCAGTCGGCTCTGAACAGGTTGATTTTGTTTTTCCGAACCAACCGCTCAAACTCGCTGGATTGCAGAGAGCTTTTTTGATTAATGACGCAGGTCAGACACCACTTGGCCGTGAAATTGATAAAAACGGGCTCTTTGTTTTGTAGGTGCCGTTCGACCGCAACCTGACTGTAGGGGTGCCAGCTCAGAGTTTCCGCCGTTTCGGCCTTTGCGCCCGTAATCTGCGCATACAAAACCCAGCCCAGCCACAGACAAGTCAAGATCACCGGAACGGCAAAGATTTTTTTCAGAACGTTCATCCATTTCCCGGGTTTGGGAAGTATTTTGTGAATCGGCTGCGGATACAAATGTATCAGCGCAAAGGGCAGGGCATAACCGAGACCGAGACTCAAAAAGACCGGATAATAAACAAAAACAGGCGCCGTCAGCGTATAGCCGATGGCAATTCCCATAAACGGCGCCGTACACGGGCTGGCAATCAAAACCGCAAAAAAGCCGGTCATAAAAGAGTTAACGAGATGATTGCGAAAGCTCATCCGTCCGGCAGCATTGGCCAGCGGATTGCCGAATCTGATAATATCAAGCAGCATCAGCGCGATTACGGCAAAAATAACGATCATCACCCCGACAAAAACCGGTGATTGCAACTGAAATCCCCAGCCGACATATTCGCCGTTCAGCCGCAGCAACAATAAAATGGTTGCCACAACAACAAACGACGCAATGACGCCCAAAGTATAAAACAGCGCTTCCGTCCGGTTTTTGCGACGGTCATAAGAACTTTGCGCCAGCGCAATGGCCTTAATTGTCAAAATCGGCAAAATACACGGCATAAAATTAAGAAGCAGGCCACCCAGAAACGCCAAAACCAGAACCGCGCCCCAATAAACGGGCTGCCGACTTTCCGGAAAGAACCAGCGTTGCGCCGCCGCCAGTTCGGTTGTCCAGTGCGGCGTCGGCACCAGATCCTGATACGTCAGCGGAAAATTAAACTCAAAAAACGCATGACCCGGCACGCATTCTTCCCGACAGGCCAGCCATTTTATCTTAAGTCCCATCGACACCTGCCGCAAAATTTCGGGACGAGGCCGAATGGTCGTCTTGTAATAGGCGGTATCGCCGTATCCGTGCTGGATAATTCCTTCGTTCTCAAAGCTCTCGTCCAGACTCCAGCTTTCTTCCAAAACCTCATAGCCGTGCGGCAATTGCCATTTGATTTGAGTCGGCATTCCTATTTCGCCGGGATTCTGCGCAAAAATATGCCAGCCGTTTTTCATCTTAAAACGCACCAGGAACTCAATGTTCTGATCGGGATTAACGCTGTCAAAGCCGGAAACGACGGTAACTTCGACCTTGTCATCCGTTTTGCTCACTTCCAGCGCCTGTGCTGAAACGAGCCATGACAAAGCGGCGATGCCGGCAATCAACGAGCTGACAAATTTCATAAATTATTTCTCTCTTTTCGCAATGACAAAATTAAAATAGGCTGCCGAGATAATCATCAGCGCTTTAATAAGGCACCAACAGCCGAGAACAATCGCAATCGGCAGAAACCAAACAGGCACGATACAGAGAACCACCAGTGCCGTCAACGTTTCAAAACCCTGAGCCATACCGCCGAGATAAAACGGCGATTGTTCCAGATCCGGTTCGTCTTTGCGCGAGTTTTTGTAAGCAATGACGGCATAGGCCAGCATGGCCGAAGCCGACGCTGAGAAACCGAACAGCAGGAAACTTGCGGCAACGGCGTTTTCCCAAGGATCAGCCAACGCAAAGCCGAAAATAACGCCGGCATAAAAGATGTAATCGAGCGAGGCGTCGAGAAACACGCCGAAATCAGAAGGTTTGCCGTTTTTGGCAATTGCGCCGTCAAGCGCGTCAAAAAAACGGTTAAGCAAAATACAGAGCAAAGCCCAAAAATACATGTTCATCGCCAAAAAATTAACCGCCAGCATACCGACGGCAAAACCGGTCAGACTGACCAGATTGGCTGAGACGCCCCGGTTAGCAGCCTTTTTTCCAAAATTGTCGAGCGATGACTGCCATTTTTGCCGTACACATTTGCTTTTCAGACAGAAATCTGACGACTTATATTGTGAAATTAATTTATTTATGGTTGATTTCAGCTCTTTTTGCATAGTATAATCCTCTTCAAATATAAATCCGAAAACCATCGTAAAACAATTTTGAACGAATGTAAAAAACAACTTTCCAATTATACAAAAGATTAGGTATAATATGCGTCTCTTAAAGTATTTTTCAATAATAGCCCTTATTTTCGTCATTGCTTTTTACATCCGTCAGGGACAACCGCACTATCAAAAGTTTGAAGGGCATATTTTCGGCACCGTATATCATATCAAAATCCGTGCCGCAAAGAATAATCCCGGATTGCACGAACGGATAAAAGACGAGCTGGCTCTGATTAATGCGCAAATGTCCGTTTTTGATGAAAAGTCCGAAATATCCGAAATCAACCGAACCGAAGCCGGACGCAGTATCGCGTTGTCCGACAACATGCAAGAATTGCTGCGTCGTACGCAGAAGATTTACCGTCAAAGCGACGGCGCTTTTGATCCTACCGTCGGTCTGTTGGTTGATCTCTGGGGATTTGGCCCGGCACGGCAAAAGCGGGAGCCGTCGGCGGAAGAAATTGACAGGACGCTGCGTCATGTCGGCTTCGGCAAACTCCGGTTTGACAAAGAGTATAAAACCGTTCGCAAGACGGACGGTCGGATTTCGTTGAATCTTTCGGCCGTTGCCAAAGGTTTCGGCGTTGACAAAGTAGCGTCCCTGCTGGAAAAAGAAGGGTACCGCGATTACATTGTCGAAATCGGCGGAGAAGTCAGGGTAGCCGGATTTCGAGATGCCGCAGGCACTCCGTGGACGCTCGGCATCCGAGAACCGCGAGAAAACGGCGCCAACGCTCTGGTAGTGGACATCACCGATTGCGCGGTAGCCACTTCGGGAGATTATCAAAACTATAAAACCGATGCGAACGGTCGTCGTTATTCGCATACCATATCGCCGCAGACAGGCTATCCGGTCAGAAACACGCTCGCTTCGGTAACCGTTTTTGCCGACTCATGCGCAGAGGCTGACGCCTATGCGACGGCAATGATGTCCATGGGTTTCGAACGCGCCGAAAATTTCGCCGCAAAGAATGACATCAGCGCCGTTTTCTTCACCCACGGAACAAACGGCGGATTTGTCAAGACATTTTCCGAACGCGCCGCCGTACAATTTGGAGAATAAGATGGAACAAATCAGCCGGCCCGGCCGTATCGTAAAAATTTCAGGCTCAAAAATCACGGTCGAAATCATCAGCCGTTCGGCTTGTCATGATTGTGCTGTCCGAAGCGCCTGCGGCATGGCCGACTGCTTGCCCAAACATATCGAAATAACGGACAAACGGGCAGGGCGTTTTTCCCCTGAAGAAGAGGTCATGATAACGATAGACGCCGCACAAGGGGTCAAAGCCGTCTGGTACGGCTATGTTTTGCCCCTGATACTGGTTCTGATGACACTCGGTTCTGCGCTGTTTGCCGAAGTTTCCGAACAATTGTCGGGAATATTTAGCATTATTATCTTGATTCCTTATTATTTATGGCTATTCTTGAACCGGAAGAAGCTGAATTGTCAGTTTCGGTTTACGATTTCCGAAAAATAATAATCAAAGGCTGTATGATGGACCACGTTATTTTAATCAGTATGGCAGTTTTGGGCGGAATTGCATTGATTTCCGCAATTATCCTGTACCTGGCTTCCAAAAAGTTCGCCGTATCCGAAGATTCCCGCATTCTGGAAATTGACGCGACTTTGCCGCAGGCCAACTGCGGCGGGTGCGGCAAAGCCGGTTGCCATGACTTTGCCAATGCCTGCCTGTCGGCTTCCGAAGCGGAATTCGGCAAGCTTCTTTGTCCGGTCGGCGGCCGTCCGGTCATGAACAAAATCGCTGCCATTCTGGGTTATGCTGCCGTTGAGAGGGAAGCAACCGTCTCGGTGCTGCGCTGTAACGGAACTTGCGAAAATGCGCCGGCCAAAATTATGTACGACGGTGTTTCGAGTTGCCGCATTGCCAACAGCATCTCAAGCGGTCTTTCCGGATGCCCGAACGGATGTCTGCGTTTGGGAGACTGCGTCAAGGTCTGTCCTTTTGATGCGTTGCATATTGACGAAACGACGGGAATTCCCGTCGTTGACGAGAAAAAATGCACTTCCTGCGGCGCCTGTGTCAGAATTTGCCCGAGACAATTGTTTGAAATCCGTCCGCGCGGCAAAAACGGACAACGCGTTTATGTTGCCTGCCGCAACACTCAAAAAGGCGCCGTCGCACGCAAAAACTGCAAGGCAGCATGCATCGCCTGCGGCAAATGCGCCAAAATATGTCCGGAAATTGCCGTCGAAAACAATTTGTCCTATATTCCGCCGACCGTAAACGCCGAACGCTTCGGCAAGGAGCTTGTTCAAGCTTGTCCGACCGGCGCCATTATCGTAACACCGGAGGATGCCGATGAGTAACCTGAAAACCTTCTCATTGGGAGGAATTCATCCCGACAAATACAAAATAACGACCGCTTCGCCGATTATTGATGCCGGTTTGCCCGAAATTGCTTATATTCCTGTCAAGCAGCACATCGGCGCACCGGCCAAAATTCTCGTAAGCAAAGGCGATAAAATTAAAGTCGGCACACTGCTTGCCGATTCAGACGGAATAGTTTCTGCCGACGTCCATTCTTCGGTCAGCGGCGAAGTTTTAAAAGTGGAAGCTCTTGAGAGCGGCAGCGGTTATCTCGAAAACATGATAACGGTCAAAGTGGAAGGAGACGAGTTTGAACCGTCGATTGATCGCAGCGGCGACATTGCGCGGGAAATTCCTTATACTGCCGAACAGATTGTTCAAAAACTGCGCGAAGCGGGTATTGTCGGCATGGGAGGCGCCGGTTATCCGACCCCGATAAAAACCAGTCTGCCCGAAGGAAAAAAGGCTGACTGTCTGATCATCAACGGAATCGAATGCGAACCTTTCCTGACGGCGGACGACCGCCTGATGATCGAAAAAGCCGAACAAATAGTCATCGGCGCCAAAATAATCAACAAAGCTCTGGGAATTCAGAACGCAGTCATCGCCGTAGACGAAAACAAACCGCAGGCGATTGAGGCTTTGAGCAAAATTACGCGTACCTATGTCGGCGTAAACGTGCAAACCTGTGCCACCAAATATCCGCAGGGCGGAGAGAAACAGCTTATAGCCGCCGTTGCCAACCGCGAAGTTCCGTCCGGCAGACTGCCGATCGACGTCGGCTGCATTGTCCAAAACGTCGGCACGGTTTTTGCGATTTATGAAGCCGTGATGAAAAACAAACCCTTGTTTGAGCGCATTCTTACCGTCAGCGGCGACGCCTGTCGTCATCCCGCCAACTATCGCGTGCGGGTAGGGACTCCGGTTTCGTACCTGATCGAAAAAAGCGGCGGTCTGAGCGAAGAAACGGCACAGGTTATTCTCGGCGGTCCGATGATGGGCAGTTCGGTCACCAACATCAACGCTCCGGTTACCAAACTGACTTCAGGCGTTTTAATGTTGTCAGACAAGTTGGTGCACAAAGGTGATGAAACTGACTGTATCCGTTGCGGCAAATGCGCCTTGGCCTGTCCGATGGGGCTGGAACCTTTCCTGATTGCGCGGCTCATGCGCGCCGGACAGACGGAAGATCTGCGCGGTGCTCATGTCCTCGACTGCATCGAATGCGGCTGCTGCGCCTATACCTGTCCGGCACGCGTACCGTTGCTTGATTATTGTAAACTGGCTAAAATTGAACTGAAAAAGAAGAAATAGACTATGCTTAAAATCTCGACTACTCCGCATCTGCAGTCTCCCGTCGACATCCGACGGATAATGCTTGACGTTGTAATTGCTTTGCTGCCGGCTTCTTTGGCCGCCGTTTTGTTTTTCGGATTTAACGCTCTGCTGGTTATGGCGACTTCGGTTGCCGCCTGTGTCTTTTTTGAATATGCCGCCTGCCGCTTCTGGTTCAAGTCCCGCAATACCACGCGCGATTTTTCAGCAGTCGTTACCGGTTTGCTGCTTGCGTTCAACCTACCGAGTTCCATGCCGGCCGGCATGATCGTTCTTGGCGCTTTTATGGCAATTGTCGTAGCCAAACTGTGTTACGGCGGATTAGGCAAAAATATCTTCAATCCTGCCTTAATCGGCCGAGTTTTCCTGTTTATCTCGTTTCCCGTACAAATGACGCAATGGCCGAAGCCCGCTCTTTTGAAGTTTTTTGACACCGACATCCAGACAGCCGCCACAACGCTCGGCCTTGTTAAACACATGGATATCAATACTTCCGCCACCGTAATCGGCGGAAAACTTCCGTCATATTACGATATGTTTGTCGGCAACGTTGGCGGATGTATCGGAGAAATTTCGGCTTTGGCGCTGCTGCTCGGACTTGTCTATCTGCTGTGGCGCCGTGTCATCACCTGGCATATTCCGTTTTACTATGTCGGCACGGTTTTCCTGATTACCGGCGTTTTATGGCTTGCAACCGGCGATATTCGTTACGATCCGCTCATGCATTTGCTCTCGGGCGGACTGTTGCTGGGCGCCTTTTTCATGGCCACCGATTACACCACTTCGCCGATGACGCTCAAAGGGCAGGTGTTGTTTGCCGTTTTTTGCGGAATACTGACAGTTGTCATCCGTCTGTACAGCGCTTATCCGGAAGGCGTGTCTTTTGCTATTTTGATAATGAACGCATTCGTACCGCTGATAGATAAATATGTTCACGGTCGCATATTCGGACAGAGGAGATAAACCATGACGCCGAACAAATCAAATTTTTGGAATATGGTTCTGACCCTGACGATTATCGCGCTGTCCGCGGCATTTGTCCTTTCTTACGTCGAACAATTGACCGGAGAACCGATAAAACAGGCCAAAGATGCGCGCGAACTTGAAGCGATAGCTTCTGTCGTCAGAGAATTTGACAACAATCCCTTCGCCGAAAAACAAACCATCACCGCGCCTGACAAAAAAAGCAAATTTGAACTTTATCCGGCTCGCAAAGACGGCGTTATCAATTCTTTTGCCCTCAAAACCTTTTCAGACAGCGGATTCGGCGGCAGAATAGAAATGATTGTGGGCTTTCTGATGGACGGCTCGATCAATAATTTTGTCGTAACTCAAAGTCAGGAAACGCCGGGCCTCGGAACCAAAATCAATGACGAGAAGTTCAAAGCTCAGTTTCGCGGATTTAATCCCAACCGGCAAAATCTCAAAGTTCGTCAGGACGGCGGAGAGATTGACGCCGTCACGGCCGCCACCATAAGCTCTCGGGCAGCCGTCAATGCCATCCGGAAAGCCGTTGATGCGTACAACAACTTTAATACGGGAAATAATTAGCCATGGATAAGACAAGTTATCAAAATCTGACTCGCGGCATTATTGCCGAAAATCCAATTTTGGTTATGATGCTCGGAATGTGTCCGACCTTGGGCGTCAGCACTTCGGCAATCAACGGCGTCGGTATGGGCTTGGCTACCCTGCTGGTTCTGATCTTTTCCAATTCCGCGATTTCTTTGGTCAAAAACGTTATTCCGCCGATGGTACGCATTCCGTCGTTTATCGTAATAATCGCCTCAATCGTCACGGTCGTCGATTTGCTCATGGCAGCCTATCTGCCGGCATTGCATGCTGCTCTGGGCATTTATATTCCGCTTATTGTCGTCAACTGCATCATTCTCGGCCGCGCCGAAGCGTTTGCGTCAAAGAACAATCTTTGGCAATCGGTTCTGGATGCTCTGGGAATGGGTATCGGTTTTACGCTGGCTCTGACGATTCTTGGCTCAATCCGCGAAATTCTCGGCAACGGTTCGTTGTTCGGAATTGCACTGACGGGCGAAAGCTTCGATCCGATTTTGCTGTTTATCATGCCGCCGGGCGCTTTTCTCGCGCTGGCAGCCATGATTATTACCTTCAACCGTTTACGGAAAGGAAAATAGAGCATGACCTATTTGCTGATTTTTATTACCGCGATATTCGTAAACAACATCGTTCTGTCGCAATTTCTTGGAATCTGTCCGTTTCTCGGCGTTTCCAAAAAAATATCGACGGCGCTCGGCATGGGACTTGCCGTCATGTTTGTCATGACGGTCTCAACCATTGCCACCTTTTTAATTTATCATTCTCTGCTGTTGCCGCTGCGGCTCGAATATATGACCACGGTCGCTTTTATCCTGGTTATCGCCGCATTGGTACAAATGGTGGAAATCATTATCAAAAAAGTGTCGCCGATACTGTATCAGGCATTGGGCATTTTTCTGCCTCTCATCACGACTAACTGCGCGGTACTCGGCATTGCCATTCTGACCGTTCAGAAAAATTATGCGCTGTTGCCCGGCGTTTGCTATGCTTTGGCCAGTGCCGCGGGATTTACGTTGGCAATCGTCATTTTTGCTGGCATTCGCGAGCGATTGGCCTATACCAAAATCCCTGCAGCTCTCAAAGGAACGCCGATAGCGCTGATCACCGCCGGTCTGCTGTCAATGGCATTTATGGGATTTGCCGGTATCGGCCACTGATTGCAAAACTCTGCACTGACAAAAAGCAACTATATTGAACGTCTGGCATTTGGTATCGTAATCATTTCTCTGATAACGGCCTCTTCGAATCACGAACAAGGAATCACAATTTTAGATTCTCCGGTCAAGCCCGAAAAAAAACGTAAAAAGCCCGAAGATGCTTTGCATCACCGGGCTTTTAATGCGAAAAAACGTCAGATCAGGAATGAAACTTCGGGCTCAGCAAATCCTCAAAACGGACAACACGAAGCTCATCGACCATATCAAACGGAAAAATGTCGACACTGCCAAGTTCTTCAGGCAACGGCGCAATCAAAAACACTTGCGACCCGTGAGCTTTGCGATGACTCTCGATAACGGAGACAATGTCTGTGTTATCTTTGTAGCACTCCAGGGCTTCCTGATAACTCAGCACTTTAATGTCCCAGGCAAGAATAATCGTGTGAGTACGATTCCAGCGTACGGAATTTTGCTGAATGAAGCCGAAACCTTCAATCTTGGCACGAATGGCGGTTTCTCTGCGGCTTGGCGAAGGATAACTGCCTCCCATAAAAGCGCAGCCGCAACCATAGGAAAAACTTTTTTCAGTCATAATCAGAAGTTTTTAGGTGAATAATAAAGTTTATTATAGTGACAATAGAAATTTGTCCGTTCAGCTTATCGCTGTCGCTTATTTTGTCAAGAACTTTAATATATCGGACACCACCTCTTCAAACATCTGACAGGTCAACACCCCGGTATTGATATTGTAACGCGACGTATGATACGAATCCACCATCAGCAAATCGTGTCGCTCCAGACGATGTACGGCGCCGTGTGCGAACTTAAAAGCCGCTTTTTTGTAGCCGAGCACGCCAAGAACGGCATTGTGCGCAACGCTGCCGAGCGTCAAAATTATTTTTAAGTTCGGCATGGCGGCCAATTCCGCAATCAGATAACTGCCGCAGTTTTTAACTTCGTCACCGGTAACTTTGTTTTGCGGCGGCACGCAACGCACCGAATTGGTAACGCGAACATTAAAAAGCTCAAAACCGTCGTCTTTGCGTTTTTGATAATTTCCGCGAGCCAATCCGTATTTTTGCAAAATCGGATACAACACGTCGCCGGCATAGTCATTCGTAAAAGGTCTGTTGGTCTGATTGGCACCGTTGAGGCCGGGCGCCAGTCCCACAATCAGAATTTCCGACGATAAACTTCCGAAAGATTCAACCGGACCGTTATAATAAGACGGAAATTTAATTTCGTTTTGAGCGCGAAACGCCAGCAGACGAGGGCACAAGGTACAATTTTTATCGGGGCAGACGAACGACATTTTCAACAACCTCCAAATATTTTTCAAAAAAAATAACATCCAACTCTTTAAATTTGGTTAGCGCATATTATCTCATCCTCATAAATCACCTACGCATGTGATTTATATAAATATAAAACCTATTTATAAATGGAGTTTATCAAAAATGAAAAAAGCATTATTACTTGCAAGTGCAGTACTCCTCATTTCAACGGCTGCCAAAGCTGAAATGAACAATTTATACAACGACATCAAACCTTATATCGGTGCTGACTACGCTTATGACAGACTGGAATTGAAAAGCGCGGCCAAACGCGCCAGAAAAAATTACAATTCAGCCGTCATCAATGCCGGTATGGATGTTACAGAATACGCTGATCTGGAAGCTTTTTATCAGTTCGGCGGTTCGCGCAAGTCCCACCCGAGCGAAAGGCAGGGCGGAGGCACAAAAAAATTCAAGTTCAACGCCTATGGTCTGGATCTGTACGGTTATCTGCCGTTTGGTTGTGAACAAAAATTCAAATTGCTCGCAACTGCCGGTGCGGCCGTTTATGACACAGAGCTCAAATACGACGGCAAAACTAAAAAAAGCAAGGTCGGTTACCGCGTCGGCGGCGGTGCCTTGTATAAACTCACGGATCATGTGGCAGCTCGTGTCGTCGGTCGTTACGGATACATCGGATCTCGCGACCTTGATCACGTTGCGGAAGTCACCGCCGGTCTGCGCTATTCTTTCTAAATTTCTTGTTCTTTATAAATCTAAAGGAGAAACCGCCCATAAAGGCGGTTTCTTTTCATTTCTCGGCATATCTTTCCAAAGTAGAAAATATCTTGAGATAATAATTATTTCCGTGCGGCGCAAAATCGGCTGCTGTTGCCGTCCGTTCGACCAATTGTGAATTGCCGCGCAAGAAACCTTCGATTTTAACAACGTCAACATCGCCGCCGAAAAGCTCAATCATCTCGCTGATTTTGGCCTCGAATATTCCGTCGACTTCTTCCGGCTGCATTATAACGTCGGAGAGTTTCCAGCGGCTTTTAAGCACATAAGTCGGACAAAACTCTCTGATCCGCACTCCTGCGGTATCTTCCGCCAGCCGGCAGGTGAAGAGTTTGCTGAAATCATCCTTGCAAACGGACAAACCAAATTCTTCCTCAATCTCGCGAATACCTGCTTCTTTGGCAGTCTCTCCGGTTCCCAAATGTCCGGCAGCGGAAATATCCAGCAGGCCGGGATAAACCTTTTTAGCTTTTCCGCGCTGTTGCAGCCAGACTTTGTCTCCGTCGGTAATCCAGCAATGAACGGCCTTATGCCACAGCCCTTCGTTATGCGCCTGCGATTTCATGGCCGTTCCGAGCAGATTCATTTCGCTGTCATAAATATCAATCAATTCGTCGTCCATGTTTACTCTCCTTTAAAAATTAATCCTAGGACGTCTTGTCCCGCCTCTCGACGCAAAACCAGCTCTTTTTTAGAAATACGCCCAAAGCCGTTTTCCCGCAACAGTTTTTCGACATAATCGGAATTGAAACGATAACGGCCGCCAATTCCGACCTCAAATTTATCCTTCTCCGTCGTCTCAATGGTAAAAACAATCTTTTTACCTTTCAGAAGGCTTATGATCTCTTCAAGATTATTCAAATATCCGGTAACATCTCCCATCACGGCAATGTCAAAATCATGATTCTGCTTCAGAAAATGTGCAATATCGTCTCTGATCAAACGGTCATACACCCCTTTGGCAGCCGCTTTGTCAAGCATTTTCTGCGAAAGGTCTACACCGACGAGCGTCCTTTGAGGCGTTTTGAGAGCCACCCCCAAAAGCCCCGTGCCGCACCCCAAATCAGCCACAACGGCCGGCTCATTTCCGACAGTTCTTTCCATAGCCGATACAACTGCATAACCCAGATTCTGCATAACCAATTCGTAATTATCAGCAAAATTGTCAAACAGCTTTTCAGTATAAAGACGATTATTTTCAAAATTTTCTCCCCGCAGCGTCGCTTCGAGCTTTTGCGCAAAAATATTGTCCGGACAAATCTCCAGCCAGCGGACGGCCGTTTTCATTGCGTCTTCAGGCTGGCTGAGAGCGAGCAGAGACATCGTCTCGCTCAGATTTATGCTGATTTCTTCCAACCGGGGATTAAGACGGGCTGCATTGAGCAGAAGATCGGCAGCCTCGGCATATTCCTGCAAATCTTTCAAAACCATCGCCAGATTGTTGCAGACTTCGGCCGATTGCGGATTAACGATCGCCGCCTGCCGATATTCTTCCAGAGCTTCGGCTGTCCGGCGCGCACGATACAACATTTCGGCATAATTCTGATGTGCCTCAAAATTTCCGGCATCCAGTTCCAACACCCGTTTATAACGCTTTTCGGCCTCGTCAAAATCTCCTTCGCGACTGTATATGTCCGCCAGATTCAACAATGCGGCCAGGTTAAAAGGATTAAGAAGTTCCGCCTTGGCAAAATATATTTTGGCTTTCTGCGGTTCGTTTTCAAGCAAAGACAACTGGCCGAGCATCACGCGCGCCTCGTCGGAAGCCGGCGCCAGCTCCTTTGTTTTTGCCGCCGCGCCCCATGCTTTCGGCCAATTGCCGGACTCAATATATAATTGCGCCAGATAAAACCACAGCAGAGCTTCGTCTTCGTAACGAGAAACGAGCTTTTCCAGTTCTTCGACAGCCTGTTCGGCACTGCTGTAGCGCAGGTTCATCGCCTTGTTGATCCTGGCCTCGGCATAACTGTCGTCCAGTTCAAGCGCGTATCGAAAACTTTGCGCCGCCTTTGCATATTCGCCGAGTTGCTGATAAAGCAGCCCCATTTCGTTATGAGCTTCCTTAATCGCCGGATTCAGCTTCAGCACGGAAGCAAAAGCCTCTAGCGCCTTTCGCCATTGTTTGTCGAGTTTGTAAGAAAAGGCGAGGTTGTAACGAAACGCAACTTCCTGCGGTTTTTGTGCAATGGCGCGACAAAACAGGGAAACGGCCTCGCTCTGCACCCCCTTGCTCTGCGCCACCAGACCGAGCAGGTTCAAAACATCCGGCTGTTCGGGAGCCGTTTCCAAAATGCGCCTGTATAGATCCTCCGCCTCGTCAAGGCGGCCGGCTTCGTGCAGACTCAGGGCGTTCTGAAACAGCGTCTCGTACGACATGCGGCAATCTCCGTAACAATTTTCCTCATATTAACCGCAGCTGATTTAAAAATCTACAAAATTATCGAAAAAAATGCTTGATTTAAGGCAATATTTGAGATAAATTGCGGTCACTTCCGAGAAAGAAGACGGTGCAACCGCCTCGTTTGGCTTGCAAGAACCAAAACTATCGGGACAATAACCTAAATAAATAAGGAAAATTTACATGAAAAGCATTGTTTGCGCAAAAAAGAAAAAAGAACGCCAATACGGCACCATCTGGGGCGCCGCTAACGGTTCTGTCGTTAAAAGAGAATATGCTCCCGGCCAGCATGGTCAGAGAAGAAAAAAACCGACCGACTACGGTCAGCAACTTTATGCAAAACAGAAGCTGAAAACCTATTACGGTAACGTTTCTGAAAAACAGTTCCACAAATACTACGTTGAAGCCATTCGCCGCAGCGGCGACGCTGCCGAAAACCTGATCGGTATTTTGGAATCTCGTCTTGACAATCTGGTTTACAAAGCCAAATTCGTTCCGACGATTTTTGCCGCCCGTCAGTTCGTCAATCACGGTCATATTACCGTTAACGGCAAGAGGGTCAACATTCCTTCTTACATGGCAAAAGCCGGCGACGTTATCGAAATCCGCGAAAAATCCAAACAGCTTCCGATTGTCATTTCGGCTATGGAATCTGCCGGTCGCGATGTCCCCGGTTATCTGGAAGTAGACAGCAAAAAGTTCAGCGCCAAATATTCTTTTGTACCCAAATTTGACGATGTTCCGTATGCTTCCGTTATGGAACCGAACCTGGTTATCGAATTTTACTCCAGATAGTAAATATTCAAGCCTTTTCGAAATCCTCGGAAGTTGTGCAACTTCTGAGGATTTTTGCTTTAAAAAAAAAGACTTTTGTGTTTATATGATACTGAATAAAAAACAGCTCCAGTCAATAAGGTATAGATAAAAATGGATGATGTGTATATCAGTGATCCCCGACAGGCTTCCGCTCAGGCTATCGCACAAAAGCAAAAAGACCGGCAAAACAGTCTCCGCCGCCGCAACTTCAGCCAGTATTTGTTTGATCTGATAGTCAAAACCCTTATTTGCAGCTGCTTGCTCGCACTTGATTTTACGCTGTTCGCCGAAGCCGGAAGCTATAATCTGTTTGACATAAATCAACTGCCGACAATTGAAGCGCAATTTATCTGTGCCGGCATTGTTGCAATCTGTTTTGCGCTTATGCTGCTGTTTTCATTTTCCGCTTTTATGCAAAATATCTTAATTTCCGTAACTTTTGCCGGATTAGTCCTGGCAATCTTTAACCAGTTTGCACTTTTTGATCAAAGTTCCATCCTTTACGGAATTTTCGGTTCGTACATCGATTCCGGTATCTCCAGTGTCTTTATCAGGCATTCCGATCTTTTGATTGCCGGAATCGTTGCCGTAGTCAGTCTGATGCTCATCAGCTGTACTTCACGCTCCAACCAAATATACCTGCTCGGAACACTTCTGCTTGTTTTGGGCGGCGTTGTCAGCAAAGCCTATTTCAATCCGCTGACGCGCAATTTTGACAACAAAAAAGCCCTTCAGGATTTTTCCGCCCATGAAAACGGCACCAATTTTATCTTTCTGGCTCTGCCCAATCTGGCGTCTTACAGCGACATAAAAGAAGCAGATTCCCAAAATTACACCGTCAATCAGGCGGCGGACAATCTTTTGGGCTTCTACACCGTAAATAATTTCACACATTACCCGAACGCTTACGTCAGCCGCTATTCCAACGAATTTATCAATCTGACGGAAACGCTCAATCCCGATACGGCCGAAAAGATTGAAGACAATCTTCTCGAAAACGTCATGCTTGAAAGCTTCTGGGACTTCAAGAACCTTGATACCGACAAACTTTATCTCAAAAACAATGAATTATACAAATATCTGGTAAAGCACGACTACAACATTAAAGCTTTCCAAACCCGAGGAATTGAACTCTGCACCGTCAACAACAACCTGGCGGTCAGCAAATGCGTCGAAAAGATCAACTATCCGATAAACCTCAGTCAACCGGGACTTTCCAACCTTGACAAGACTGTCTTGCTGACAGCTCAATGGCTTGAAAGCACCAAGATTGTTTCCGGCATCAATCTGCCGCTTCTGGCTGCATCTTATCTGTTCAAAGAAATCTCGCCGCTCAATTTTTCAGCTTCCAAACTTTATCCGGTAAATTCGTTCAAGATTTTGGATCTGATCATTGACGACATCAAAACGGCCAAAGGTAACAACGCCTACGTCGCCGTCATAGACTTGCCGTCATCCACTTATGTCTATGACGATTTTTGCGATTTGAAAAATCCGTTCCTGTGGAGCGGTGCCGAAGTACAACCGTGGAGCAAGAACAATTCAGCAAAGAACAAACAACAGGCTTATGCCGAACAAACCAACTGCCTTGTCGGTGAATTGGAAAACTTTATCCAAAATCTGGATCGCGCAGAAAAGCTGAAGAACACCGTTATTGTTATACAAGGCATCGGCTCTTCAGGCATCTTCACGAACAAAACGCAGAATCTGAAAGATTTTCTGCGGGTAGGGCTGGCAATTTATCAGCCGCGGCAACAAGCTCAAACCCAATACGAACTTTGCCCGGCGTCCTTGATTGTAAAAGGGCTTGCCGACGAAACCGGCAAATGTCAGGAACTTTCCGGTCAAAACACCACGGACAAACGCCGCAAGGAGATATTGAAGGAAGCCCACAAAAAGACCATAACCGAACAACGCTTATTTAACTCAACCCGACGCTTTAAAGAATGGTATCAGGCCTTTTCGAGCCATAACCATTATGAAAATTCTCTGTTTGTCCAAGACACGCAGGCTTCTGAAGAAAAAACGGAAAAAGTCGAAAAGGAAGAAAACGAAAATACGGACAAAGAAATAAAAGAAATTAAAGCGACAGCAGTCGCCGAGGAACTTCCTGCCGAAGAAGCCGCAAAATCCATCAGCGTGGCCATTCGGGAAACGGCCGCCGATGACAAGGCCGAAGAGCAGAAAAAAGACGATAAAACGGACTTGACGGCAGAAACGACGACAGACAAACCGCAACAGCTTAAAAAAGAATATAAAGAAAAAAAACAAGCAGCATTATCCCAAGAAGGTTCAAAAAGTTCCGAACCCCCTGCAGACGGCAAAATCAACATTAAAGTAAACGTTATTGACAAGAATAAGGAAAGCGAAAAAGACGCTGCTTTGGACGTTATACCTCCCGCTTTATTGGGAGAAACCAGATATAAACCTTCTCAGACAGCAGAATAGGGAGGATTTCGTTGCCTCAAGCATCGTCACGGCTTCCGCAGTCTCCCCGGCACAAACACTGGCTTGCGTTTCTTCGCAACAAACGTGCTAAATGGTCGTTGTTGATATTTTTAAGCCTGTTTGTCTTTACGCTTCTGGCCGAAACCATTGCCAACGATCAGCCGCTGCTGGTCAAATATCAGGATAAATTTTATTTTCCGCTGTTTAAAACTTATACCGAACAGACTTTCGGCGGTGATTTTCCGACACCGGCCGACTACCGGGATCCTTATATCGCCCAAAATATTCGCAAACACGGCTACATCTTGTTTCCGCCGTTGCCTTATTCTTTCAATACCATTGACTACGAGCTGAACACGCCGACTCCGTCCCGTCCGGATAAGAATCACTGGCTCGGTACCGATGACGAAGGACGTGACGTTTTGGCGCGAATCATCTATGGTTTAAGAATATCAATCGTCTTTGCGTTCATCCTGACATTTATATCTTCGACCGTAGGTATCGTCGCCGGTGCGGTGCAGGGGTATTTCGGCGGTAAGACAGACCTCGTTTTCCAGAGGTTTATCGAAATATGGGAAGCCTTGCCGCAGTTGTTCATTCTCATCATTGTCGCCAGCCTGTTTGTTCCCGGATTTTGGAGCCTGTTGCTGATTATGCTGCTGTTTACCTGGATAAATCTGACCGGAGTAGTCCGCGCCGAATTTCTGCGTACTCGCAATTTTGAGTTTGTCAAAGCTGCCAAAGCATTGGGCGTCGGCAATATCCGTATTATGTTTCGCCATATCTTGCCCAATGCGGTTGTTGCAGCCGTTACGTTCGTTCCGTTTATCCTGTCCGAAGCCATTGTCGCCCTGACGGCGCTGGATTTCTTAGGCCTCGGCCTTCCGAGCGATTATCCGTCGCTCGGCGATTTGGTTCGACAAGGTAAAGACAATCTGCAGGCACCATGGATCGGATTATCCGTTTTTGTTGTTTTGTCCGGGCTTTTAACGCTTCTGATCTTTATCGGGGAGGGCGTTCGCGACGCTTTTGATACGAGGAAAAACAAATGACGCCGTTGCTGAAAGTCTCAAATCTCGATATTTTCTTCAATAACAATCAGATAAAACCTGATTTCCATGCCGTGCGTCACGTCAGTTTTACCCTGAACAAGGGCGAGATACTGGGTATTGTCGGAGAATCAGGTTCCGGAAAATCGCTGACAGCGCTGTCCCTGCCGGGCCTGTTGCCATACCCCAAAGCCTACCACAGCGCGTCTTCTTCCGTCAAATTCAAAGGTGAAGAACTTATCGGCAAACCGGATCTCAAGGAAATTCGAGGCGGCAAAATCGGTTTTGTTTTTCAGGAACCGATGTCTTCTCTGAACCCTCTCCATACCATAGGAAAACAAATTGCCGAAACCATTATGCTGCACCAGGGACTAAATTCCCGACAGGCTCGTCCGAAAGTTTTGCGTTTGTTGCGGCAAACCGGCATCAAAAACCCGCGTTCCCGTCTCAATTCATATCCGCACGAGCTCTCGGGCGGTCAACGGCAGCGGGTGATGATTGCCATGGCAATTGCCAACCGTCCGGATATTCTGATTGCCGACGAACCGACGACGGCCTTGGACGTTACCGTTCAGAAACAGATTATCGAACTGCTTCTGAAACTACGTGCCGAACTCGGCATGAGCATGATATTTATCAGTCATGATTTGCAACTTGTTCGCCAAATTGCGGATCGCGTCATCGTCATGCAACGAGGAACGGTCATTGAAAGCGGCAACATAAAAGACATCTTCGAACATCCTTGTCATGAATACACAAAAACATTAATATACAGACCTAATATATTGACAAATAAAGACAAAACATCTAAAGGCGTGGTTCTTTCCGCTCATAACATCACCGTCAGGTTTCCCCTTCAAAAAACTTTCTGGGGAAGCGTTAAAGAATACTTATATGCCGTCAACAACCTTTCTTTTCAGCTTCAAAGCGGTCAAACGCTCGGCATTGTCGGAGAATCAGGCTCCGGAAAAAGTACGCTCGGGCAGGCCTTATGTGGTCTGCTCCCGTTTACCGGCAATGTTTTTCTGAACAGTAAATCGATAACCGATTATTCCGCAAAAACACTGCGCCGCAACCTGCAGATTGTTTTTCAGGATCCGTATAACTCTTTAAATCCGCGTATGAACATCGAACAAATTATAGGCGAGGGGCTTTCCGTTCATGAGCCGAAACTTTCCGCTGCCGAAAAAAGAAGCAAGATCATCAAAACCTTACGCGATGTAGGGCTCAACTCTCACATTCTTGACAAATATCCGCATGAGTTTTCCGGCGGGCAACGGCAACGCATTGCCATTGCCCGTGCACTGATTCTAAACCCGCGCATTATAATTCTTGATGAGCCGACGTCTGCCCTTGACGCAACAATACAAAGACAATTCATTGAGTTAATGAAATTTCTTCAACAAAAACATGATTTGTCCTACATTTTTATTTCTCACGACATGAATGCCGTACTGTCTCTCTCAGATCACATTTTGGTCATGAAAGACGGAAAAGCTGTAGAATACGGATCCGCCGAACAAATCCTTTCCCGAGCGAAACAGGAATATACCCGACAATTAATCGGAGCCGCCAGGCTATAAGGAATGAAGACATGCTCAAACAAAACATTGACAACTTAATTTCTGTTTTAGGAAACATCAAGAATTTGCGCCGCCGCGGCTGGATAAAAAAACGGGTTTCCGAACCGGAAAGCGACGCCGATCACATGTATTCGGTTGCTTTGGAAGTTCTGTTGCTGGCCCCCGAACATTTAGATCGCCTCCATTGTCTGGAACTGGCACTTACGCATGATCTTCCGGAACTGTATGCCTCTGATTTTATGCCGGGAGAAATTGACGCTGCCGAAAAATACGAATTGGAATTGTCTGCTGCCCGCAAACTTGCAACAGAATTGAATTTTTCACCGTTGGTTGACTGGTTTATCGAATTTGAAACGCAAAAAACACCTGAAGCCGCTTTTGTCAAGTGCTTAGACAAGCTTGATAACGTTCTGACGGCAGCTTATTACGATAGCAACTGCCGCAGCAGTGAAGTTTTGTCCCGGGAATTTGCGGCTCATGCCGCCGCATGCATATCTGCCTCAACCTGCAACGATAAAAACATCTGCTCGAAAATTATCAATACCGTCATCAATAACAAAAAACACTCATAAACAATATCAAGGAAAGGACAAACATGAACAAAACCAAAACTTATTTTACCGTTCTCATTGCGGCAGTTATCATTGTTGCCGCCGGCTATACCATGAATATCGGCCAGATAAAATCTTTTGTCAGCCTGTGTTTGAACTGCGCCGGCAATAACATTCTGGCCACTTCGGCAGCTGTCTGCGCCTTCATTTTTCTCGGCAACAAAAACTACTGGTTCGTTTTGTCGGGGTGTGCGGTTGTTGTCGCTTTGCTGCTCCAGTTCGTCATCAACGGCCACGAGGCGGGGATAACCGTTACATTGGCACAAATTACTACGTTTTTAAGCATCGCATTCCTGATGAATCTGATCAAGCTGGTTATCAACAAATAAAAAAACACATAAAAAGAAACGGTCGTAGGAACGAAGGAGACTCCGACGGCCGTTTGAATGGCTCGAATAAAATTCAAAAAGCAATACCCGACAGATAGTATACGAATTTTGTCAAACGCCTTTCAAGGCGGATTAAAGCAACGAACAACTCCCTGAAAAACATCGAAAAAATAATGAGGACGCCCCGTTAGCACCGAACCGCTTTTACGCACACTTTCACAGTAATTTTAAAATTCAGCTGGTGGGATAAGCTGCTTATGGCCGCTGCCGGTGCTGCGGCATATTATATCTACAAAAAGGTCAAATGACATGGAAGAACTGTTGATCAA
>CAYNBB010000025.1:0-22335 GCA_964395655.1 uncultured Azospirillaceae bacterium
TTGATCTCCTCTTCGGGACTTTTTTTACTGTCCAATTTCCGGGGGACAGATCAAAGTCCGAAGGCGACTTAAAAGAAAGGTCAAGCCGGGAAACGAGAATGAAGAAAAAATACCCGAGAAAGACGCAACAAGAGAAAACCCGCGAAAGACCGTAGATGATCTGCCCAAATCAGGGGAGAGTGTTCAAATTCCGGAGTTTTGATATTCAGATAAAATATTGAACATATAAGAACACTGTAGAGATAACTATCGTCATCAGCATTATCGGCACTGACCACTTCATAAAACCGAGAAAACTGATCGGATGGCCGTTGCGCGAGGCCATGCCGGCCACAATCACGTTGGCCGAGGCGCCGATAAGCGTGGCGTTTCCGCCGAAGCAGGCACCCAGAGACAGAGCCCACCATACCGGCATCATTGCTTCGCGTCCGCCCATCAACGTTTCTGTTGATTGCAGCATCGGGATCATTGTCGCCACAAACGGAATGTTGTCAATCGCGCCGGAGACGACCGCCGAAGCCCACAAAATGATAAAACTTGCTTTTTCGACGCTGCCGCCGGTCAGAGCAATAAATTTCTGTCCGAGAATTCCCAGAACTCCCGTAACTTCCAATCCGTAAACGATCACAAACAAGCCTGCAAAAAAGAAAATGGTTGTCCAATCCACAATGGCAAAGACCTGTTCAACCTTGTGGTCGCGTTCAACGTGTTTGTCGCCCATGGTGTAAAGAAACATCAATACGGCGCCGCCGAACATGGCAATGGTGCCGTTGGCGATATGCAGATGCTCCGCCATAACGAAACCCAAAATGACCAAAAACAGAACGCTCAGCGATTTGATCAGAAGTCCGTGATCTTTAATGCTTTGCTTCTCGTCCAAAGCCATAATTTTCTGGCGGCGCAGATTGGTTGTTATCAGGCGCCGGCCGAAAAAGAAGTCAAAAATCACAATCAGAACCAGCATGCAAAGAATGACGATCGGCGTCAATTCTTTCAAAAAGTCGGTAAACGACAAATTGAGCGCCGAGCCGATAAGAATATTCGGCGGATCTCCGATAAGAGTGGCCGTGCCGCCGAGGTTGGAAGAAAATATTTCAATCAGCAGAAACGGATAAGTCGGTACGCCGAGCTTTTTGGTAATCTGAAAAGTGACGGGAACAATCAGCAGCACTGTCGTCACGTTGTCCAGAAATGCCGAGAAAACGGCCGTGACAACCGCCAGAACAATCATGATTCCGCGCGGATTGCCGTGAACGGCCTTTGCCGCCCAAATTGCCACATACTGAAACAATCCGGTTTTTTCCGAAATGCCGACAATCGACATCATGCCGATCAGCAGCGCCAGCGTGTTGAAGTCAATTCCCATAAAGGCCTGCGCCTGCGTCAGAACGCCGGCAAATATCATTACCGAAGCGCCGATCAGCGCCACTACAGCGCGGTTAAGGGTTTCCGTAAACAGGGCGACATAGGTCAAAATCATAATGACGGAAGCCAGAATCTTGGCATCCATTCCCCAGATAATCTGAATCGTCTCAGTTATATTTTCACCATGCATGACAACCTCTTTTTTAGCTGAAAGTCATTATGTAATATAATCATCAATTCGCTAACATTATATTAAAGCCTTAACATTTTCAAAACAGAATATGTTTTCGGAACAAAAAAAGCTCCAATCCAGAGATTGCAATAAAATATCGGGGGCCCGACTTTTGCAAAATTGGATTGGAGCTGGCATACTGCGGAATATTCAAAAACTGGAAACCGAACGAATAATCTACTGTCCTAAGGTAGAAAATTCATCTCGCGTCTCGCCCGTTTATATTCGGTTGTCTTCAAATATTTTCATCGGCAGCATGCTGATATTTCATAGTATTATTTGATAATTATATGTATGTGATGCAAGCAATACATCACAATTTATCAGCTTTGTCAATATAAAAAAAGAAATTATTTGCGCAACAGATGGTTTATTACGCCGTAAAGGGTATTAAGTTCCTGTTCCGTCATCTGTCCGCGCATGAATATGTTGCGCAAATTGATGATCAGTTTGTCGCGGCGTTCTTCGGTCTTGAAGTTGACGCAGTCGCTCATTTGTTCTTCAATGTATTCGCAGAATTTTAGAATTTTGCCGCGTTCCGCCGTCACGGAGTGATTGGTGACAAGCTCTTCGTCCGGCTGGACGAGGTTCGTTTTGAAAATTTCGTATCCGGCCAGCAGAACTGCCTGCGAGAGGTTGAGCGAACAATGTCTGGGGTTGAGCGGAATATTGATAATGGCGTCGGCCAGACAGACGTCCTGATTGGTCAGGCCGGTTCTTTCCGGGCCGAACATAATGCCGCATTTGCTACCGTTTCTGCACAGGTCGTTCATTTTGCGGGCGGCAAATTCGGCGCTCAAAACCGGTTTGGTCTGGTCGCGGTGTCGTGCCGTCGTGGCGGCGATAAAGTTCAAATCGGCCACGGCTTCGGCGGCGGAAGCATAAACTTTTGCATTGTAGAGAATTTCTTCGGCGTTGGACGAAGCCGACACGGCTTTGGCGCTCGTGTGGTCTTCGCGCGGCGCAACCAGACGCATCTCTTCAAGTCCGCAGTTCATCATTGCGCGGGCTGCCATTCCGACATTTTCGGCCAGTTGCGGTTCAACCAGTATAATAACGGGGAGGGTGTCTGACATTGTGTTTCCGGCTTTGCATTATTGAATGTTCATGGTGCGGTCTATCGGAGCTACCAGCTTGTCCTGCAAATATTTTTGCACTTCATCCTTGGAAGCCGCGTTGACGCGCGGTTCTTCAAGTTTAATCTGCCTGTCTTCGGGCAGGTTGAGATTCTGCCGCCTGGTCTGTACTTTTTGCATCTGTTCCATAACTTTGATAAGCTCGCGCCGCTCTTTTGGGGAGGCTTTGTCAACATCGCCCATAATCTGTTCGACCAGCGGCTTTTTGACCGCGGCCTTTTGTTCCGGCGTCATCGTAACCGGCTCGGTTTCAATCTGATCCGCCTCGATTTTCGCCAAAATATCTTCGGCTGTCGGTGCAAGAGGCGTATCTGTCGGAGTCGGGGTTGCCTCAGTTTTAATTTCGGTTTTGGGCGCAGGTGCAGTTTTTGCCGGAGTAAACATTTGCGCTTCTATGGGAAAGGAAAGAAGCGTCGCAAAAGAAATCAGGGATAAAAGACGTAATTTCATGAAAAGCCCCGCTTAATCCGTTGCCAAAATGTCAAGGCTGTTAAACAGAATATTTTCCATGTCCAGACCCGACTGGTCTTCAACAATGTCAAGCATTCCCGAAAACATTGTGTCAAACGGATTGTTCTGGTGTCCGAGCCCGTCGTAAGCGTCGCGCAGATACTTGCGATAAGCGTTCGGCATTTCCTTGATTTTTTTGTCATAGCCGTCGGGAATTTTATAGCCGAGGTCGCGCAGATGCTGTGTCGCAACAAGCATGTTGTGGCGGTTTACTTCCGGCGCAATCATTTCCTGACCGTTTGCGTCACCGTAGGTCGTCGCTTCGCCGATATAGTTCAGCTTGCCGTGTTGCCCGCTGCCTCTCCAGGTCTTAACGTTGCTTTTATCGCGGGCTCTTGCCCAGGGATCAACCGGCAAAATGTCGGCGCCGTTGGCGGTATTGCCGTAAACGGGAGCCTGAGTGACGTCGGTATCGGCGACATTGTTGCCCATATAGCCGTCATTCGGTTTGATGTCCCACGGGTTGGCCGGTAACTGAGCCATGGCCGCAGATGCCGTCAACAAGATTGCCATGCAAGATAAGTATGCCCGTATTTTCATGTCGGCCTCCCGAACTTGGTTCCGTATATTACTATCATACTACATAAATTAGCGTAATAATAGTTACAAAATTGTTATAATTTTGAAAAAAAATACTATTTGCCTGCATTTTGGCGCAATTCTTTTCGGAGCTTCTGAATTTCATGACGCATATGTTCAAGCTGGCATTCAACGGGATCTTTGTCGTTGGAACAAACGCCGTAGGCCGTAAACCGGAATTCTTTTTGCGGCTTTTGCTCGACCTTGTGCGCCGGTACGCCGACCACGGTCTGATTGGCTTCAACGTCTTTAAGCACTACGGCGTTGGCGCCGATTTTGCAGTTGGCGCCGATTTTGATCGGCCCCAGCACCTGAGCGCCGGCGCCGACGATAACGCCGTCGTCAAGGGTCGGGTGGCGTTTGTCCGTGATTTTGCCGTTTTTGGTGAAGACCGTGGCGCCGCCGAGCGTCACGCCGTGATACAGCGTCACGTTATCGCCGATTTCCGAAGTTTCGCCGATAACCACGCCCATGCCGTGATCAATAAAAAATCCTTTTCCGATTCGCGCGCCGGGATGAATTTCGACGCCGGTCAGAAAACGGGCGATTTGCGACAAAACGCGCGCCGTCAGCTTCCAGCCTCGTTTCCACAGAAAATGGTTGAAGCGGTAAGCGATAATCGCATGCAGACCGGCCGAACAGAGCAGAGCCTCGGTCCTGGTTTTTGTGGCCGGATCACGGGCTGTCACTGCGTCAACGTCCGCAAGAATCATCTTGAATTTTGGATTCATTTTGTGTTACATTCCCTCAAAATGTTAATAATTTATACAGCATTTTCATTATATAATGCCAAAAGTTCTAAATTTAGGTTAAAAGATTATGACAGAAGTAATATTCAACGGTCACGCCGGTCGGCTGGAAGGACGCTATCATCAAAGCGACAATCCTTCGGCGCCCATCGCCTTGATTCTGCATCCGCATCCGCAATACGGCGGCACCATGAACAATAAAGTCGTTTATACGTTGTTCAGTGTCTTCCAGAATCTGGGCTTTTCGGTTCTGCGCTTTAATTTCCGCAGCGTCGGCCGCTCTCAGGGGAACTTTGAAGACGGACCCGGCGAACTTTCCGATGCTACGGTTGCGCTGGACTGGCTGCAGTCGGTAAATCCCGAAGCCAGGCAATGCTGGATTGTCGGTTATTCTTTCGGCGCCTGGATCGGATTGCAGCTTTTGATGCGCCGTCCCGATATTAATAATTTTATCGCCGTGTCTCCTCCGGCCAACGAAAAAGATTTTTCGTTTTTGGCTCCGTGCCCGACTTCCGGTCTGATAACGCAGGGCTGCGCCGACGAGATTGTTACGCCGTCAAGCGTAACCGCGTTGGTCAAACGTCTGAACACGCAGCGCAACGTTTCGGTGGATTACGCCATGGTGGAAGATGCCGACCATATGTATAATAATCATTTGGTTGATTTGTACAAGATTGCCGGCAATTATATTATCGATGCCATGAAGAAAAAGACGCCGGTCAGAAAGCGCCGCGGCCGTCGCAAGAAAAATGATTTTGAGGACGGAGCGGAAGACGAGACGCTGCTTCTTGAGGTCGATGAAATGGCGGATGATTTTAACGATGACGCCGATTTTTCCGACGAAGAATAAGAAAAACTCTGCATCATGAACTGTCATCCCGAAAATTGACCGGCTGAAAAAGTCGTTTGGGGATAAGTAAGGTAACAAATGACACCGGCGTTGAACCGGTGTCATTTGTTATGAATGCCTTACGGAAACACACGGTTTTACCAAGGGATATCTGCAAAGTTATAAGGCTGTGTTGCTTTCCGGATTCCGGCTCTGAGAATGCGCTCAAAAGGCTGGCGCTTTTGCTGCTTCCGCAGGCGTGCGCTTTGCGGCCGAAATAACCCTAACGAGGATGCAAATCACTTCTTTTCCGATTCGGTTGTTATTCGCGCAACAACCGTTTGAGCAATTCGTCAGAAGAAACTTTGAATTGTTCGCCGCTTTCCATATCCTTAAGGGTACAGTAATTATTGGCGGCTTCGTCTTCGCCGATAATTACCAAATAGGGAATTTTGATTTTATTTGCATATTCCATTTTTTTCTTGAATTTGCAGTCACGCAGCATAACGTCGGCGGCAATGTCGCTGTTGCGCAAAAGTCCGAGCAGGTTGAGAGCTTTGTCGGCATAATTACTGCTTTGCGTGATAATCAGAACTTTATTCGGGGTCGGCCCTTTGATCTTTAGCAGTCCGCTGCCGTGCAGTTGGTCATACAGGCGGGTCAGACCGATGGAAATGCCGACCCCCGGAAATTTCTTGTCCATAAAAACGCTGGAAAGATTGTCGTAACGGCCGCCCGAACAAACGCTGCCGAACTCGGGATGTTCATCAAAGAAAGTTTCATAAACGGTTCCCGTATAATAGTCGAGTCCGCGGGTGATGCTGAGGTCGATCTGGACGTTGGTCGAGGGAATGCCGAGATTTGCAGCCTGCGAGATAACGGTCTTTAATTCGGACAGACCGGTTTGGTAAGTTTCGTTTTGAATTTCTAAATCTTCAAGTTTTGCAAGAATTTGCGGGTTTGAATCGTTGATTTTGATGAATTTTAGGAGTTTTTCGTTTTTCTCTTCCGGCAGGCCGAGTTCTCCGAGTTCTCCCAAGAAAGCCGTTTCGGGTATTTTCTTAATCTTGTCGACCAGCCGCAGGACATCGATGGTTTTGTCTGCAATTTCAAGGCTTTCCAAAAAGCCCGACAACAGTTTGCGGTTGTTGATATAAATTTTGAAAGCCGGCAGTTCAAGCTTGTTGAAGACGGTATAAATCACGGCCAGAACTTCGGCATCGTAAACAATGTTAAGCTCGTCGCGGTCGATTATGTCGATGTCACATTGGTAAAACTCGCGAAAACGGCCTTTTTGCGGGCGTTCGCCGCGGTAAACCTTGCCGATTTGATAACGCTTAAACGGAAAGGTAAGATTGTTGTTGTAGAGGGCGACGTATTTGGCCAAAGGAACCGTCAGATCAAAACGCATGGCCAGGTCGGTATCGCCTTTTTTGAATTCGTAAATTTGCTTTTCGGTATCGCCGCCGGATTTGGACAAAAGGACTTCGGCCAGCTCCAGAACCGGCGTGTCCAGCGGCGCAAAGCCGAACAGTTCGTAAGTATGGGCAATAACCGACTTCATGTGCTCCATCACAATTTGTTCTTCAGGCAGAAGTTCCATAAATCCTTGCAGTGTTCGTGCGGTCATTGGCGTTTCCTTTATTGTTGATAAAACCGTTTCCGAAATTAGAGCCGTTTGCTTGATATGTCAAGAATCTTGTCATATTTTAGTTGTTACTTACTTTTCGAAAGGGTTTGAATTTAATATTGCAAAAATGCTATTATGCAACAAAATTTATTGCAAAAATGAAATGAAGGATAAGAAATGAAAAAAATTGCCGTAATCGGAGTTGAAGAAGGTGTCGGTCGTGAAGTGCTGAATCTTCTGGCGGAAGAAAATATTCCGTTCAAAAATGTCGTCGCGTTGGAACCGCGTTCGGCTCTCGGAAATATGGTCTCTTACGGAGAAGATGACGAACTTGATATTTTAAGCCTCGACACTTTTGATTTCAAGGATGTTGAAACAGCCGTTTTTGCCGGTTCGGCCGAAGTGGCAAAAAAATACGCGCCCAAAGCTGTTGCCGCAGGTGCCCGCGTTATTGACTGTTCTGCCGCGTTTGTCGGCGATGCCGATGTTCCGATGGTCGTAAGCGGTATTAACGAAGACCGTTTGCCGGGAATGAAAAAAGGCATTGTGTCCGTACCGTCCGCCGAAGTGGCGCAAATGCTGATTCCGCTTCGAAACATTGCCCGTGACTGCGGCATCAGACGCATTGTCGTTTCGACTTATTCGTCGGTGTCAAGCTATGGACGCGAAGCGATGGATGAGCTCTTTAACCAGACCCGCAAGATATTTATGAACGAAACCCTGGCCGACGATCAAAAGGTTTTTCACAAGCAGATAGCGTTTAACGCCGTGCCTCAGGTCGGTGATTTTATCGGAGAAGAAACCGCTTGCGAATGGGCCTTTAATGCCGAGGTTAAACAGATATTGGGCGGCGATGTCAAAGTCCACGCCAATTGCGCGGTGATACCCGCTTTCATCGGTTCTGCCCAGTATATTAACGTCGAATGCGCGGGAGAGATTGACGTTGACGTTGCGCGTAAGCTGATTAAGGAAGTCAAAGACGTGGTCGTTTTCGACAAGCAGGTCGACGGCGGCTATGTCACGCTGCACGATGTTCAGGGCGAAAACGGGATTTATGTCAGCCGCCTGCGTCAGGACAACAGCGTTGAAAACGGAATCAGCCTGTGGTGCGTTGCGGACGGCCTGCGCGCCGCCGGTGCCCGTAACGTCGTTGATATTATTCACGCTTTGCGAAATAATAAACTAAACTAAGCTGCGAAGGATGTCGCTTTATGAGAAAATTCGGTTTGTTTTATTTTTTTATTGCTCTTTTGTTCTGTAATGTTGCCGATGCACAGACGGCGGTTGATGTTATAGGCGATAATTTAAGCTATAAAGATATCAGCCAGCGCCTTAAAACAATAGATTTCAAACTGAAAAGCGGCAAAACTACTTCCGAAGAAATCAACGAAGACATTGGTTATATTAATGATATTCGCCCGCAGTTGCACAGTCGGCGCAAAGATGTTGAAAGCCAGATAAAGTTTATCGAAAAGCGTCTGGAGGCGCTCGGCGACAACGACGGCGGCAAAGAAGTTCAGGTTATAGCCCAAAAACGTCAGGAATTTAACCGTGAGATGACGACCGAAAAGGCGCGCGCTTCCGAGATAGACATCTTGTTGGCTAAGCTTGACGAACTGGACATGGAAATTTTTGATCTGCGAAATAAAGAGTTATGGGGAAATCTTCTGAAACCGGGAAATCCGCTGGTTTATCCTTCTGCTTTCGTCAGCGCCAATCATCAATTGTTTTCTTTGGTTTTTGACATTATAAAATCTCCGGTGACATGGTATAACGAATTGTCCCCGACCAAGAAAAATACCGTAAAGTCCAGAGCGCTCCCCGTTGCGCTGGTCGTTTTGGGAATTTCCTTTCTCGGCTTTTTATTGCGGCGTTTTATTTTCCGGCGTTTCGGTTATCGCGATGAGATTGAACAGCCTCGTTACGGGCGAAAGGTTGCCGCCGCAGTTGCCGCCTGGATCGCTTACGGGATTATTCCGACCCTTTTAATCGGGGCGGGACTGCTTTGGATTATCAGCGGGAAAATTTTGACGAGCGGTTTTTTCGGTGTCGTCCTGAACAGCTTTTTGTACTATTTGCTTTATGTGATCATACTGTGCGCCATTTGCCGCGTCGTTTTTACGCCGTATCACGAAAACTGGCGGCTGATCAATATGTCCGGCGAAAAAGCCAAACATGTTACGGATGCTCTGTACGTAAGCATCTATCTCATAAGTTTCATGTCTTATCTGCAATATGTTGTCAACATCGCCAATTATCCTATTGAGCTTATGGAGTATCTGGTAGCTGTTTCGGCGATTGCTAAATCTTTTTGCGTCGTTTGGGTTTCCGGCCGCATATTGTGGAACGGCGCCCCCGCTTCGGGAAGAGCCGAAAACGTGTCTGAAGAAGACTGCGGCGAGAATGAAGATGAAAAATGCGATAACAATGCCTTTCGCATTACTTTTGCGTTGCTGCTTCTGGCGTTGGGCATAACCGGCCTGTCTTTATCCGGTTATGCATATCTGGCCTCTTTTATCATGAACAATTTTATTTTGTCGGTTTGTATTCTTTTTGTTTTGTGGGTTTTTCGCAAAATTATCTACGAATTTATTCACCGCATTTTGTTCTTGGGGGTTTGGGTTAAGACATTTCGCATGCGCCGTCGTGTAATTCGCAAATTGGATTTCTGGCTTGCTTTTGTTGTCGAGCCTTTGTTTGTCGTGGGCGGGCTGTTTGCGGTCTTGGTTTTATGGGGCGTGCCTGCGGATGTCCTGACCAATATGATATATAAAGGTTTTACGGGTTTCGTCGTCGGCGGCATTCGTATTTCGCTTCTTTCCATTATCATCGGTTTAATCGTTTTCTTTATCTGCATTGCGATAATAAAATTTCTGCGGTTGCGCTTAGAAAATCGCCTGCTTGCCAAAATGGACATGGACGAAGGAACCAAACACTCGCTGGCAGCAGGATTTTCCTCGCTGGGTTATGTGGCCTCGGCGCTGTTGGCGATTGCGATTATGGGAGGAAATTTAACAAATTTTGCCTTGGTTGCCGGCGCTCTTTCCGTCGGTATCGGTTTGGGACTGCAGAACGTGGTCAACAACTTTGTTTCGGGCATTATCCTGTTGTTTGAGCGCCCGATAAAAGTCGGCGATTGGGTTGTGATAAACGGCGAGGAAGGAAAAATCAAGCAGATTAACATTCGTTCGACCGAAGTTGAGACTTTTAACCGTGCCAGCGTAATTATTCCCAACGCAACGCTGTTGTCCACTTCGGTGACCAATCTGACCCACGGCAACAACTGGATGCGCTTTAAGGTTGCGGTCGGAGTGGCTTACGGTTCCGATACGCAGCGCGTCAAAGAGATTTTGCTTGAATGTGCGGTCGCCAACAAAAAAGTCCTTAAAAAGCCGGAGCCTTATGTCCTGTTCCAGAATTTCGGCTCCAGCAGTTTGGACTTTGAATTGCGCGGTTATTCAAACAATATATGGGAAGGATGGAGTGTTCCGAGCGAGCTTCGTTTTGAAATAAACCGCCGATTCGCCGAGGAGGGAATAGAAATTCCGTTTGCCCAGATGGTTATTCACCGCGGTAGCGAAGTCGGACAGGAAACGCAGGAGCAATTCTATGCGTCCAAAAAGAAAAAGAGAGATAAAAATGCTGATAAGTGACTTAAAAAGTAAAAAGGTTTTGATTTGGGGCATGGGCTCAGAAGGCCGAGCCGTTAAAGAATATCTGGAAAAACACGGGATTACTTCCGAAATTCGGACTTATAACGATGAGGAGGGAGCCGAAACATTTGCCAAACTGCTGAAAGACGGAACAGACGTTATCATTCGTTCGCCCGGAGTCAGTATTTATAAGCCTGAACTCATGCGGGCAAAAGAGGCCGGTATAAAGGTTACATCGGGATCAGACCTGTTTTTGTCGGAAATGCGCGCGAACCATCCGCAGACGAAAGTCATCGGCATCAGCGGATCCAAAGGTAAGAGCACAAGCGTCAGTATGCTGTATCACATGATGAAAGCGCTGGGCTGCAAGGTTGCGCTGGGCGGTAACATAGGCCGACCGCTGATTGAGCTGGTTGACGGAGATTACGATTATATCGTCGGTGAATTTTCCAGTTATCAGGCCAGCGATTTAAGCGTTTCGCCGCAGGCCGTGATGTTTACCAATTTGTTTTCGGTTCATACCGACTGGCATGGCGGTCATGATAATTATTGCCGTGACAAAATACATCTTGCCGCACACCAACTGCCCGGCGAGATTTGCGTTGTCAATGCGAACAATGCGCAGTTGAGGGATTATTGCAAAGGGCTGGAGAATGTTGGCTATTATGGGGAGCCTCAGGCCTTTCATTCCCGCGGCAAAGAGTTATATTATGGCAGTGAGCCGGTGCTGAATATTGAAGAACTGCATATCAGCGGCAATCACAATATGGAGAATCTGGCCGGCGTGGTTACGATTATGGACAAACTCGGATTGGATTGGCGCAGGGGGCTGGAGGCGTTAAAAACGTTTGAGCCTTTGCCGCATCGCTTGCAAAAGGTCGGAACTGTCAACGGCATTTTGTTTATTAACGACAGTATTTCGACCGCTCCGGAGGCGGCTATCGGAGGCATGCAGAGTTTTGACGAGCCGATGGCTGTTATCTCCGGCGGTATCGAAAATCATCAGGACTACACGCAATACGCCAATTTTATAGCTAATAATTCCAAAGTAAAGGTGGCGGTAACATTGTTTCAGTGCGGGCCGCAGATTGCCGCGGCAATCAGAAATGCCGTCAAACGTCCTGATTTTAAACTGATTGAGGCAGATGATCTGGAATCAGGCGTCCGTACCGCATATGAAGAGCTGCAAAAGGTTGGGGGAAAACTTGTGCTGTTTTCGCCGACGGCACCGAGTTTCGGCTATTATAAAAATTTTATCGAACGCGGTGAGCATTTCATAAGCATTGTAAAAAGTCTGAGCCGATAGCTGCTAAAATTGCGCCAATTCAAAATATTCATAACCGGCAGATGCATGCGGCTAATGACAGAATTAAAAGTGTTTTGAAAGAACAAACGCCGGAACTTACCGAACAGGAAGCTGATGCTATTCAAGAAATGTTATTTCAAGAATCATCCGCATATAATGATGAGATGAATCGTATCGTACAGAAAGAGCTTGGAGCAGACATGGATGGAGCGTTGAAGGAGATGTGGCTAAAACGAGAGACAATTAGCGGAGTTTGGAAAATTTAACCACAATGTAAGAAAAAAAGGTGGATTTTCGCTTTTTATTTGAAAAGATCGTCGTGTGAGCCGGTAGTGATGAGGATTAGCGAGGTTTCATTTGTTTGATAGATGAGAAGCCAGTCGCGCTCAATGTGGCATTCGCGGAATCCCTGCCAGCCGCCGGTCAAAGGGTGGTCTTTATATTTTGCAGGTAAAATTTCTTCCTGAGCCAAAAGATCTAACACAGTTTGGAAGTTTTGCATATTATAATGTTTTTTCTGACAGCTTTTGAGTTGCCGTTTGAAATAATTGTCATATACAACTTTAAGCATTATTAGTCTTCCTCGCTCATCAGGTCGGCCATGGCGTCTTCAACAGTGTCAAAGGTTTTGTACGAGGACTGTCTTTTGCCGTTCAGATAGTCTTGTGCGTCACGCATTGCCTGTATGACTTCGTCTTTAAATTCCGGGGTCGTCCGTGGCTGGAAGGGAAGAGCCTTATCATTGATAACCTGACAAAGGAAAATGCGGATTCCGTCGCTCAAGCTCATGCCCATTCGGCGAAAAATTGCTTCTGCCTCAGCCTTACTTTTGCTGTCAATTCTGGTTTGTACAACAGTATTCATCTTATTCTCCTGTAAAATATTGTATGTCAAATATAATACAAACGCCTGACAATGTCAATACATCTTATGGCTATTATGAGCGGTAACTTGTACAGTTTTATACGCGGTGAGCATTTCATAAGCATTGTAAAAAGTCTGAGCCGATAGCTGCCTTAAATACGAAAAAAACCTCCCCGAGGGAGGTTTTGAATGGTGCCGGTTAGTAGACTCGAACTACCGACCCACGCATTACGAATGCGTTGCTCTACCAACTGAGCTAAACCGGCTTCGTGTTGCTTTTTACAACACTAAAATATATTTAGCAAGTTTTTTTATCATTTTATTGCAAAAAAACTTCTCTGATCTGAACAGTCTTCCCAAAGACAGGGAATAAAAGATTTGTTTGGGGACGATGTTTTGTATCTAAAGGCGGGGGTTTAGAAGCTGAATTTTCTGTTTAAAACTGTCCGTATAAAATCATTTTCTGAAAAACATCTTTTCTTGTTCTGTAAATGTTCTGTTTGTGCAAAAATGAATTGACTTATGCAATGCCTTGGGTAATATCAAAAATTATAAACATAATCAGGAGATTTATTTATGAAAAAAGTTGTCCTCGCGTCCTTATTGCTGGTATCCGGTTGTATCGGTCTGCATGATGAACCTGTTTACTTCAAAGACAATCGTCAGGTGTATCGGGCGGTTTGCAACGGTACGGCACGAGATATCGGAGATTGTTATGCTCTTGCCAACAAGCGCTGCGGCGGCGAGTTTGAGGTTTTGGATACCGAAAAGGAAGAAGCCGGCACAGTTAATCAAGGCTACAAAAGTACGGATTTCTACCGACAGAGCAATCGCAAAAGCTATGACAGGGATGATTATCGCGAGAGCATAACCGACAGTACCGGTCATGCCGACACTTGGTCAAGCGGAGCCAAGCTGAAGTTAGTCAACCGCAGCATTTATTTTTATTGCAAGTAAAACGGAATTGATGTCTGCCTGCGGCGCGTCGGTTTGTAAGAGCTTTTCCAGATTCTCGTCTTCGATATCCTGATATTGGGGCGGTTGGGTGAGAGGCCTCATAAGTATTCCTTTCAAAGGCAAATGGTTTTGATAAGATCGTCGAGCCAATAATCGATTTCGGAATTTATCATCCGGCGGAAATTTGTTGCATCGTTCGTGTCGTCGCTTTCCAACTCAGCCAAAAGTTTCCAGTCCGGCATTGCGTTGACATAGTCGCAAAATTCAAAAATAAGGTTTAGAGCACGGTTGTATTCGAGGCGGTTTTGAAAATGATATAACTCAAAACCGTTCAGAAGGCTGAGTGCTTTTTCTTTTAGAATTTTAGGAGTAAGTGCCATAATAAATTTCCGATATCAATTGTTGATACCGGAAATAATACGCCATTCGTATACCAAAAGTCAATATTGTTTGATACGATTTTCGTATATTTGTTTATAACCTTTTAATCACTCCGGCAATCCGGCCGATGATACAGCAGTCGGAGGCTTTTCGTTCATAGGGGCTGAGCCGGGAATTGTCCGAAGATATTTTGAGTTGCTGTGGTTCGGTATTGGGAATTAGTTCAATGCGTTTGACACTGATGCCGATACCGTCCCAGATTGCAAAAATGCCTGCCGGCGAAGGCTTCTTGCCTTTGGCGGAAGTATCGATAATCAGTTTGTCGCCGGAGCAGATAGTCGGTTCCATGCTGTCTCCGACGGCTTCAATGATATAAACGTTTGAAGTTTGAACCTTAAGCTCGTTTAAAAATTCGGTCGGAATTTTCCAATTACAGCGGATGTTTTTGTTGGCCAGATTGTTGCCGTTGTAATTACAGACCGGCTCTTTCAGAACATTGGACTGATCGTCGTCTTCTTCATAAATGTCTATTTCGGGAATCGTTTCGTCGCAATACGAGCCATGATTGTTCATTTCGTCGGCGGAAGCCGGGCGAACCTGATCAGTCATTCCGGAATTGAAGTTGATCATACTGTCAAGGCTGACTCCCAGCAAGACAGATGCCTTGGCGATTTTATCCAACGGGATTGCCTTGGTTTTTCCTGAGAACAATTCGTAAACGCGGCTGGCCTGCCAACCGATGTCTTTGGCAAATCTGGCCGGGTTGCTGTTAATTTTGTTAAGTCTGTCTTTGAGCCAGTTCCAGCGATTGGTCATGGATGTTCTCCCGATTTTATTATGTACGAAAAATGTACTACAAATTTAGGTTGTTGTAAATATACGACTTTAGTATACTATTCTCTTGACATGGCGCGTACGAATGTCGTATAAAGCTGTTGTCGGAACAAGGAGTAGTAACATTGAATCGTTTATCGGATAATTGTCATTTGGTTAAATCTTCGAAAGGTGTCCGCGTCGTAAGTCGCCGTTTGCAGGATCGGCGCCTGTGGAAACAGATAGAAAGCATGGGGTTTCGCAAGGCTGCCTATTGTCTGACCAAAGGATACGCTTATATTTGCTGGGGCGGGCATCTGCGGGCGGTGTCATGGAAAGAGGTGCGCGGCAGTTACCGCGAGCCGTACGCTGATTTTGACGATGAAACGCTGGAATTTTTGTTTCGTTGCAAACGTGATTATCTGAGGTGGAGCCGCTTGTGCGATTCTTTTGGGCTGAATCGCAGCGCTGTTATGGATATTCTGTATTTTGGCAAGTCTTTGTCGGCTGTTGACAAATCTTATGGCCGGCGCCACGGCTGGGCGGCGGAAAATATTTTGGTCGCGCTCTCGCTGTATCGGCGGTAATTTTTCATATTTCTTATAGATTTCGGGTGATAAAACTTTTTACGCTTGTATCCTTAACCTGCTGTTATTTATTGAATTTTATTTATCTAAAACGTGTATTGCAAAAAGTTATCCACAAAAGGTTGACAAACGGGGAAAAGTTTGTTATAAAAATTACCATAATGAAAAGAGTGTATTCACTGTCGGAAGACGTCTTCCGGCAGTATTTTTATATCCGGTCCGGGTGTTGCCCCGGGTTTTTTTTGTGGGAGAAAAGAATGTATTTTGAAACGGAAGAAGAAAAGAAAAAAAGACTGACGCAACAACGGCCGGAAGAAATGAGTTTTCGCGACGAGCTGAAACAGAATCTGCAAAAGGCCGGGTTACTCGGCGAAGAAAAGGTTATTAGCACTCCGCTGGGCAACATAACATATTATGATGAGCCGAGGCAAAACAATACGCAACAGCAAAACCCGTCGCAGAATGAGAATATCGGTATCGGATTGATTAAAAAAGTTTTTTCCAAACTTGACAGCGAGGGAATAAGTGCGTCAGGAAATTCTGCCAACGATTTTGCAGTCATTAACAAGCAAGGTTGGAATAACATTAAAAATATAAATGCGGGCAGTTTTCAGCCGGATAAAATGAAAAAAGTCGGGCAAGACACTATAGACGGTATGATGAGAGGTGCTTTAACTCCGGATAAATACAATAATTTTGTCGGTACTGCTGTAAAATTAGGCGCCGGATTAGTTAATCCGGAAATAAGAAACAATCCACAAAGCCTGAATGATGTGTATAAATTTGCAAAAAATAAAAACGAGGAAGTTTTTCAAAATTCTTTGGAAGAAAGCCCTGTAGCGTCCAGAGTTGGATATTATTTGGGAGCCGGAACGAACGGTATTATGAACCTCCGCAAACCGATAATAAACTTAGGCAAAAACTTGTCTTCTGGAGCCGTCAATATGTTAGGTTTACAAAATGACAGCATTAAAAACAATATTAAAACGAAAATGAATAATCTGACGCCGGAAAAAATCAAAAAGCTTAAAGAAGAGGAAGAATACAGTCTTTGGCAGCACTTTTAATACTCCTTGCTAAAAAAAATCCGCCATGTTAAATATAAATAAATTTTTATGCAAGGACGATGGCAATGGTTTTTAATATCGGCTGGTTTGGTTACGGAATAGCTCTTGTTATCCAAATCATAATATGGAGCGGGATTGTATATCTGTTGTTTAACTCTTTAAATCAGCAAATTAAACGTTCGTCTTATGTAAAATTTTTTGAGTTTCTTTATATTCCGCTGATTTTTTTTATTATAAAAATGTCGCGGGAGTTCTTTTATTTGCCTTGGAACAGCTGTCAGTTTATCTGGGGCAGTTGTATCATTTTATTGTTTACTGCGGCAGATTTGATGTCGAAAGCGGAAAAGCGGCAAAGAACTCGTATTTGGTGGAAAGAATTAGGAAAATTTGATTATATGCTAATCGGAATTTTGGCGGGTTCAACGCTCTATGCTGCTACTCTTATGTTCATAAATTTTTCTACCGGCTTGGGGATAATACTTATAATGTTTCCGACAGCATGGTTCGTGTTTTTGGGGTGTTTGCAAACGCGCAATGAATATTATTCGCGGGATAATGGTAAGGATGCTGCGCAGGAAAAGGAAATCACGCGTTTTCTGTCATTTTTTTATAAGTTGCTGATGTGTTTTTTCTGCCTGATAGTTTTGTCCGTCCAGTTTGTAAAGCCTTTCGGTTTCGCTCTGCTTTTGTTTGATGTAATGGTCATTGCTGTTTTGACCGTTGTGCCGCTTCACGCAAAATTAAACAAGGGAAAAAATTATTGGCAGTTCGTTTTGAAAAATGCCAAAACAGAATATTGGTTGTTGTTTTTATCGTCGGTTATAATGTGTCTTATATATTCGGATGAGGTTTTGTTAGTTCTCCGCGCAATCGGCAATTATACAGGTATGTTATTGAATTTGGCTTAACGAAAAATTAGCGGATAAGATAAGCTATGATAAATCAGAATAAGATTTTATATAAGGAATGGCGATAATGTCTAATATAACAGGTTTCTGGATTGGTTATGCAGTCAGTCTTTTTATTCAGCTCATTGTTTGGAGTGGAATTGTATATCTGTCGTTTACTTCCTTAAGTCAGCAGATTAAACGTTCGCCTTATGAGAAAATTCTGAAATTTCTTTTTGTTCCGTTGACTTTTTTTATTATAAAAATGTCGCAGGGCGTATTGTTTTTTACATGGAACAACGGTCAGTTTATCTGGGGCGGTTGTATCATTTTATTGTTTACGGCGGCAGATTTGTTTTTGAAAGCGGAAAGACGGCAAGAAATTCGTATTTGGTGGGAAGGACTGGGAAATTTTGATTATATGTTAATCGGATTAGCGGCGGGTTTGGCGCTTTATACATCCTTGCTTATGGTTATTGGCTTGTTTACCGGCAGGGAAATACTATTGCTGATATTTCCGATTATCTGGTTTGTGTTTTTGGGGTGTTTGCAAACGCGCAATGGATACTATTTGCAGAATGGCAATAGTCGGGGTTTCCTGTTGTTTTTCTATAAACTTATGATAATTTTTTCCTGCCTGATGACTTTGGCCGTCCAGTTTATGCGGCCTTTGGGTTGGGACTTGCTGCTGTTTGATGTGATTGTACTTGCTGTTGCGGTTGTTGTGCCGCTTTATGCAAAATTGAATAAAGAAACAATTTTACGACAGTTCCTTTTTAAACATGCCGGAGCAGGGTACGGGTTGTTGTTTTTATCGTCGATTATAATAAATTTTATTTATTCGGATGAGGTTCTGCTAGTTCTCCGCGCAATCGGCGGATATATGGGAGGTCTGCCTGATTTCACCTGATACAACATTATTTTTATTGCCGCCTGATTAAAACAAATACAGCAGATGAAGAAGAGAAAAGACGGCGGCTGCAGGGATATTATTAAAAGCGAGTGGATTTTTAGAGATATCCGTGTTAATATCTCCAAAAACAATAAGGGACTAAACGAATGCAAAAACTGAACGTCGTGGTTAATTGGATACATTGGGACGTAACCAAAGAAGTTCTCAAAGCGATGTTGGAAAAAATGTTTGATTAACGAAAATGTGATGAGTATAAAATCCGGCCGCCGTATTTCGGCGGTTTTTTGTATCTGACAACAGGAAAAAGGACATGAAGCAAAACGATAATCAGGATAGAAATTTAAGCTTGCGCATAGAGATTGCCGAGGTGTTCAAACCGCTGCTCAATGAGGCTTATCGCATCAAATTTTATTACGGCGGTCGCGGCGGCGGCAAGTCCTATGCTTTTGCCGACAGTCTGCTGCTCAAGGCGCGGCAGAAAAAATTATTTATTGCCTGCCTGCGCGAAATTCAGGACTCAATTAAAGATTCCGTATATAAATTGTTATGTGATCGCGTTTCCGCTTGGGGATTGAACGATTACCGGATTTTTGAAAACAAAATAGAAAACAAACTGACCGGCAGCCGTTTTATTTTTCGCGGCCTGCGCGATCAGGACGTCAACAACATCAAGTCGTTGGAAGGCGTTGACATAGCATGGATTGAAGAAGCGCAGAGCATCACCAAAAAATCATGGGATATTTTGAGCCCGACCATTCGCAAAGACGGTTCGGAAATTTGGATTTCCATGAACCGCGAGAACGAAAACGACGCGCTCTGGGTTGCGCTGGCCAATAAGCCGGACAAACGTACACTGGTGCGCAAGGTCAATTATTATGACAATCCGTTTTGCCCGGAAGAGCTCAAGATTCAGGCCGAAGCCTGCAAACAGGCCAATCCCGATGACTATGCCCATATCTGGCTCGGCGAACCGCTGCGTCAGGGAAACTGCAAGCTGATTGCCGGGCATCTGGTACGCGAGGCTTTTGAGCCGAAAATTTCCGACAGCACGTCACCGCTGATAATCGGGCTGGACATCGCGCGTTTCGGAGATGACAAAACGTCGTTTTGTTTTCGCCGCGGCCGCTGGTGTCAGCGTTTTGAAAGCTATCAGAAGCTTGACAACGTCGAGGTTGCCAATCTGGCGCACGGTTTTATCAAGACACAGCATCCGAGACGGATATTTATGGATATCGGCGGACAGGGCGCCGGGGTTTATGATATTTTGAAAGACCGCGGTTTTGGGGAGATTATCCGCGGCGTTTATTTTGGCGAAAAGGCGCGTCAGCATGATCGTTATTTCAATCGCCGCGCCGAGATGTGGAATGCCGTGCGCGACTGGCTGTCATCCCGGCCGCCGGTGCAGTTGCCGAAAGACGAGGAGCTGTTTGAAGACCTCTGTGCCGTCAACAAACGCTATGACCGTAGGGGACGTTTGCAGCTGGAAGAAAAAGACGAGCTCAAAAAACGTCTCGGCCGTTCGCCCGACAAGGCCGATGCCCTGGCACTGACTTTTGCCGAGCCCGTTTATGACAGCGGGGAGCCGCGTTTGTACGGCAACGGCAATCTGACCTACAATGATTTGTTTTTTGATAATCAAAGGAGCAGCGAATGGTAAAAGCTATTCTGGACCGGGTTTTTATCCGGATTGAACCGCAAACCGCCTCAAAAGGCGGTATTTTTATGCCCGAAACAATCGAAAATCCGCCGACAACCGGCCGGGTTGAGGCGGTCGGGCCGTTGGTTGCCTCGGTAAAACCGGGGGAAAAAGTTTTGTTTCATGTATTTGACGAACTTCCGGGATACGACAAAGACGTGGTTGTCGTGCGCGAAAGTTCATTATTGGGAGTATTTGAAAATGAGTAATGCCGAACTGGTTGAAGAATGGGTTAATAAAATTACCGTAGCCGAAAAGCAATATGAAAAGTATTATAATCTGGTGCGCGAAACCAGAGAATTTTATAAGGACAATGCCGGCAGCTCCAAAACCGAAGGACGCTACAATATTTTCTGGTCCGGGGTGGAGACGCAGAAACCGTTTTTGTATTTCAGGCAGCCCAAGCCTTATATCGAACGAGCCAATCCTTCGGCCGGCGAGGCGCAGAAACTGGCCTGCCGCATTTTGTCGCGGGCTCTGTCCTGGAATTTGCAGCAGTTTGATTTTGACAGCGTTGTCAAATATGCCCGCAACGATTTTTTGATCAGCGGTTGCGGTATTTTGTGGGAGCATTACGAACCGGAGTTTGCGGAATTTCCCGATGCCTGCGATCCGGCGCGCAAAATCGAACTCAAAATCGGTGAAAAAGTCGTGTCGCAATATGTCAATCCCGAGCATTTTATCGCCGACTGCGACAAAGTAGGCATATGGGAAGATGTCAGTTGGGTAGCGCGCAAAATTTATATGAGCAAACAGGAGGCGATAGAGGCTTTTGGCGAGGCAGCCTGTGTTGAACTGGTACGCGAGGGTGAGAAAGATTATCGCAGCAGGGAAATCTGCATTTATGAAATTTGGGACAAGGTCAGCCGTCGGGTTTACTGGTTAGCTAAAGAGAAAGGCGGCGATTTTTTGAAAGTCTGCAACAATCCGCTCAAAACAGAAGGCTTTTTTCCTTGTCCAAAGCCGATTTTTGCCACTCTTACCAACGACAGCATTATTCCGATACCGGATTACAGTCTGATAAAAGAGCTGCTCAATGAGCTCAACGGCATTAACACCCGCATGAAACTGACCATGCAGGCTTTGAAGGTCAGCGGCGCTTATGACAATTCTTTTCCGGAACTGGCCAATATTCTGAGCAAAGACGTCACGTTGGTGGCGGCCAAAGATTTTGAGCGCTTGAAAGATGCCGGCGGTCTGCGCGGCATTATCGATTTTGTACCGATAGAACAGTACGTATCGGCACTGGAACAGCTGGCTGCGCGCCGACAGGACATTATTGCCAGGATTTATGATATAACAGGCGTTTCCGACATCATGCGCGGAACTTCCGACGCAGCTGAAACCGCCACTGCCGTAAATCAGAAAACCAATTTCGGTACGTTGCGCAATCAGGATCGCCAAAATGACATGCAGCGTTTTATCTGTGATATCTTTCGCCTGAAAGCCGAAATTATCTGCGAATTGTTTTCTGTTGATACGCTGATGTCGTTTTTGACGACGGAAGAGGCCGCCGACGCTCGGGTTGCCCTGGCTGCGGTGCGCGTGTTGAAAGACGACAAAATGCGCGGCATGGTGCTGCATGTCGAGAGTGATAATGTTTTCAATCTTAGTGCCGAAAACAACGAACTGCAAAACGGCATAAAAATCATCAACGAAATGATTAATACCGCGCTGCCGACAGTAAGCCGGCAGCCGCTTCTTCTGCCGCTTTATCGGCAAATGATCGGTGCCGTATGCGGCAGTTTGCCAAAAGGGAGGATTTTTGAAACGGTGTTGGAGAAGGTTTTTAACGACATTGCTGCCGAACTGAACCGTCCCGAACCGCAGCAACCGGATCCGGTGCAGGAAATTCAGCAGCAGAAGCTGGAAATTGAACGCGAAAAAAACCGTCTTAAAGCGCGAGAACTCGATATTAAGGCCAATGCCGAAAAGGCCAAATTGGAGCTGACCGACAAAGAAATGAATTTGCAAAATAAACTCAAAACAGAGGAAATTTCAGACCGCCGCAAAGCCTCCAATACCGAACCGGTGATAATCAAGGATAAACAGCCGTTGCCGGTTTCGTCCGAAATGCCGAAAATCAATACCAACATTCCGACCGGACTGGTTAAAAGCTTTGACTGATGCCAAAGGAGAAATATATGTTTTACGAAGATGAAGAAGAAAAGCGCCGGCAGA
>CAYNBB010000026.1:0-21996 GCA_964395655.1 uncultured Azospirillaceae bacterium
AAAAAAAGCTCTCCGAAGAGAGCTTTTTCATTAGAACGTGTAACGAAGACCGCCATACCACTCGTGCGCGTTGATGTCCGCATCGTCAATCTCACCCATATCAATGTAGCGGTAACCGGCATCCAAATTCAGACAGCGGTTAAGACGCAAAGACAAACCGGCGCCGACCTGCCAGGTAAAATTATCGGCAGAATCTGTTTCCTTATCAACAACGCCCGGAAAATCATAAGTTTCCAAATCCAGGCGGGTCAAACCGATACCGGCGGTGAAATACGGGCTGATCCAGTAATTCGGCATAACATCCAAATAGGCATTGGCCATAAACGAATCAGACTCTAAAATAGTTTTATGTCCGGCTCCCGGTGTCCCATAAGAATATTCGTCATCGCTCTTATCCCGGTAAATATATTCGCCCTCAACCCGGAAGTAGCCGTATTTATAACCCAACGCGCCGGACATATGCCAGCCGCTTGCCAATTCAATCTTAGCCTGATCGGCTGCGCTGTCATCTTTATTGTTAACGTTAAAGTCGGTATAACCGCCGCGTGCAGCGATGTAAAAACCGTCGCGGGCTTCTGCCGTTGCGGTTACGGCCATCGTCAGAACCAAAGCCGAGGCCATCGTCAAATAAGTTTTCTTCATCAAAGTCTCCATTGTCCAATTTAATTGCGCTCAAATTATTCTTTTTTTTGTTTGCTGTCAATATATCAGCACAATTCTTATTTAATTATTAAGCAATCGCGCTTATTTTGTCATTATCTCAAAAAAAATGATAGAAAAATCCGGCGGAGGCATATATACTTAAAAGCAGTGTTTAATCAGGAGAGATTGTTCATGAATTGGCTGAAAATATCCGCTTTTGCCTTATCTTTAACGCTTATTCCGGCCGCCTACGCGCAAGATGCCGCCGATTTCAAAAACCAGAACCGCACTGCCGAATACAAACCCGATCCCGACAATAACGTCATTTTGGAAGAAATCAGCTCGGCCATCGGCTCGAGTGCCGTCAACAACATCGACAACGCCGAACAGATTTTCTGCTATCAGGTTACCAACAAGCCCGAAAACTATGCGGGCTACACGCTCGACGGCATGGCAATCGTCGGTTTCTGCGGCATCATCAACAATGAGCTCAAAGACATGATTGTCTCCGAACTGTTCATGAATCCCGACAACATCATTTTTGACGTGACCGAAAATTGCATCATCCGTCCCAAAGTCATTCTGCGTTTTGTACGCGGCGTCGATTACACCGACGTCCTGCTCTCAAGTCCCTGCCACGCCTTTGCTGTTTTTTACGGTGGCAGACTCAACGCCTTTAACGCCAAACCGGCCGCTCAGATTATCGACGCCCTGATAGATCCGCTGATAAAAAGCAAAGTCGACTTTGCTTCTCCGGCGCTGTTTAACCAGCTGCTGCCGATCGGTATTGCTCAGACAGACGAACAAAAAGCTCTGCTCAACCGAAAGAACGAACCTCTCCGCAATTGGATGACCAAACAGGAAGAAGACAACAATTCCCCGCGCCGCGGCGGCTGGAACAAGGTTAATCTGAAACTTTAGGAAGAGCCGCAAGGCTCAAAATCGCCTGTCAGCGCTTAGCCGGCGTCTGTCTGCATATTGCCGCCGCTCTGTATAAGGCAAAAGATTTATTTCATTTTGGCCAGCAGATTAATGGATTCGTCGATCAGTTTGTCTTGCTTGGCCGGCGTTAATTTGCGAGCCAGAACTTCTCTGACCGTCCGAATCGTCAGTTCTGCCGTTTTTTCGGTAACCTCGCGTACCGCCTCATCCTGAGTGGCGGCAATTCGCGACACCGTCTCACGCTCTTTGTTGGCCATTTCATTCTCAAGCTTGGCCAATCTGTCTTTTTTCAAAATGGCAATTTCCCGCTCGGCGCGATTCAAAATTTCCGCCGCTTCGTTTTTGGCCTGACGATATTTTCGTTCATAATCGGCCAGCATTTTTTGCGCTTCGGCATGAACATTTGAAGCATCTTCAATTCGCTTGGCAATCAGATTGCGGCGTTTGCACAACATTTTGTGACCGATTCGGACAATCGGCCGCATCAAAGCGAAAACGACCAAAACGAATGACACTGCCACCCAAAATTCCGCACTCTGATAAAACGGTTCGGCCTCATGCGCGCCGAGCCCTTGCGCCGTCGTCTCAATAACGTTTGCCACGCTGTCGACCGCATTCAGAACAGCATCCTGAGTCGCATCAATAATTTCCTGATTGGGCAGATTTTCTTCCATTGCCATGTTAGTCTTCCTTCGTCCGCCGCAAAGCCTGAGCAATATCGGCCGTTTTGATGTCCCTAAACCCCAGCTTGCACAAAACTTCCTGCGCCAATTCGGCGGCAAGAGGCTCCAGCTGTCTGAGGACTTTCTCCTTGCCGGCACTGATTTTGGCTTCGCTCTCGGCAATTTGTTTCTTCAAATCAGCGGCAAGCTCGGCCTGACGCCGCTCAATCATGGCGTCCATTTCTTCTTTGGTTGCGGCCAAAGAAACGTTGGCCTCGTCAGTCGCTTTTTTCAAAGCCTGATTATATTTGTCCAACGTCTTCTCGACTTTAACTTTCAGAGCGGCGGCCTTTTCCAGATACTCGTCGATTTTGGCCTTGCGCAGATTAATCATTTCGCCGGTTTTGGGAATGATAAAACGGCCGAAAACAAACAGCATCGTAAAAAAGCTGATTGCCAGCCAGAAAAACTGCGACGGAAATATACTGAAATCTAACTGAGGCATCCAAACTCCCCTTTGTCAACAGACGGTTCTGATAAGCCGACGGCACGGGGTCTCAAGGCAGAACGCGGAATCTAAACCGAAAATACGCCCTGCCGAAAACCCGTTAAATCGAAAGAATTAATTTCCGGTAAGCATAACCAGAGCAATAACCAGAGCATACAAAGCAATGGCTTCGACGGCGGCAAAACCGGCCCAACCGTAGATATCGACATCTTTTTTAACCTGCGGATTGCGGCCGACGGTCGAAATGATGGTGGTCCAAACCTGAGACACGCCCCAAGCGGCAGCCATCATTGAAAGAGCGCACATACCGGCGCCGATATAAGCTAAAGGTTCCATTTTATTATTCCTTTCGGTTTAAGTTAATTAAGTTACACAATTATAATAAAGCCTCAAAAACTCGGAGAACGAGGCATATAATAAGAAACAAAGGCGGCTGCGAAAGGAGTGTACAAAACGGTACATGACTGAGCAGACGACCTGCAGTTTCTGTATTAGATGCCCGTTACACGAGTTTTTTAATGTTCGTGCAGAGCATCGCCCAGATATATACAGCTCAACACCGTATATATGAAGGCCTGCAAAAGCGCGATGAAAATCTCAAAGCACACGATGCAGCAGTTAAATAATATCGGGATAATTCCCAAAACGCCGAGCGCTGCCACAAAGCCGGCAATGATTTTGAGCATGATATGCCCCACCGTCATATTGGCAACCAAACGAACTGTCAGGCTGAAGGGCTTTGACAGAAACGAAATCATTTCGATCGGAACGATCAGCGGCGCCAGCGCAACCGGAATTCCCTTGGGCAGGAAAGTGCGCAACCAGCCGATTTTTTTCTTTTTGATACCGATGCAGACGTTAAACAGCAGGGCGATAAGCGACAGGCTGCCGACCGCCGTCAAATGCGAGGTAAACGTAAAGGCATAGGGAAAGAGGCCCAAAACGTTACCGAACGCCACAAACAGAAACATCGTAAAAATGAACGGAAAATATTTGAGTCCTTCGCCCCCGACGTTTTCTTTCAAAAGCGAATGCACAAACTCATAAATTGTTTCGGGAACGGATTGCGCTATGGTCGGAACCAGCGTCCTTTTGCGCAGGCAAAAGGCAAACAACAGCGTCGATGCGGCCACCGCCAGTACCATAAACAGGGACGAGTTGGTAAAAGAGACATCCACGCCGCCGATCTGCAAGGGAATAATCGGTTTTACGACAAATTGTTCCATCGGGTTAGACAAGATAACTACTCCTTACGTTTTTGCTCTTCGCCTTTGGCAAAACGATAGACGTTGACAACGCCGGCCGCTCCGCCCAAAAACATAAAAATCACCAGAAGCCACGGCCGTATTCCGAACAGTCCGTCCAACACATAGCCGACGGCAGCTCCGACCAAAACGCCGGACAAAAGCTCCGTACCGACGCGGAAACCGGCCTTGGCCGCGTGTGCAAACTCCGATTCCTGCCGTTCTTTCCGGACTTCCGCCTCTTTGGACCTCAATCCGGCAATTTTTTCATCAAGCCTTTTGATGTCTTCTGGTATTTTCTTCATTGTCTTTCACTCTACACGATAAAGTGTTAAGCAGTTGTTAAAGAAAGCCCCGTTTATAAGATTAATTATTCAATTTGTCGTCAATAATCCGGCTCATGTTTTCAAAAGTCTGAGCTCCGCCGATAAGTTCGTTTTTGCCGTTATGGCTGATAACGAAAGAAGGCGTACCCTGAATACCGAGCTGAGTAATGCCGTTTTGGCGGTTAAGCAAAATCTCGCGCGCCACGTTGTCGTCATGCAGGCAGGCCTCGGCCTTCTCGCTGCTCAGACCGCTTAAAGCCGCATATTGCTTGAGAATTTTTTCCGGATTGCGGGAAAGTCCCCATTCGCGCTGTTTTTTATACATCAGATCGGCAAAGGCGGCATACTTGTCTTCAGGCATGCATTCGCCGAGCAAGGCGGCGTTCATTGAATCTCTGTCTATCGGAAAAGGAACAAAGACCAGACGCAGCTTGCCTTCTTTGACATATTTGTCACGCAGTTTCGGCAAAGTGCTCAAATGAAAATCAGCACAGTGCGAACAACCGAAAGACGAATATTCGTACAAAACGACCGGCGCGTCGGCAAAGCCTTCGCTGTGTTCGGACGGAAAGACGTAATTATCGGGAATAACCGGCAGTTCTTTCATGGTTTCATCTTGCGCATAAGCCTGATTCATCAGTACGATTTTGCCGTCCTCCGTCATTTCAAAACCTTTGGAGGACAGATACATTCCCCCGGCCATCACAAAAATGACGACGGCGGCGACAAACGAGCTTACATTCTTGATAATTTTTTCGAGTTTCATTTTTTGTCTTCTTCCTTATTATGACCGACAATCTGGCGGCCGAGCCGTTCCAGCACATCCTGCAGGGCGGCGTTTTTCACCTCCGCGCTCAGCTCTTTAATATAAATTTCTTCTTGTTTACTTACAACCTTTTTTTGCACGCTCTCCACACGCTCTCGTCGGACTTTTTGCTCCGTCGCCGCATTTTGGATAATTTTGAGCGAAGCAACCGCGGCATAACCGAAATAAGCGTTGATTTTCTGAATGACGCTGTTTTCGCGATGCTGCAATTCAAGAGCAAACGCACCGCCCGGCACCGCCACCTTCAAAACGCCGTTAGTCTTTTCCCCGCGCCGAAAATCAATGCTCTGCGGCTGCACAAACGCAGCCAGCTCCTCACCGACGATATGATCCCAGTTGGTCAGGATGTCGATTTCGACAAAGCCTCTTTTGCCCAGAATTTTTTTGGCCAGCGGCATCAGCATTGACGAAACCGACTGCAGATCATGGGTTCTGCGCTCCGAACTTTCAGAAATAATGTTTTGTTTTGTACTCATATCTGCAACCTAACAAACAATATCAACAAGGGCAAGCCTTTTGTTGACGCGTCTGCCAAAATGCGGCTATAATCGGCGCAGAAACACTCGGGAGAATTTGCACTATGGAATGGACGCAGCTTTTTCATGCCTTTTTGTCGTTGCTGTTTGTCATCGGTTTGTTGCTGTTGACGGTATACTTTTTCAAATACTGCGAACAGAAAGGCCTGAAATCGCAATTTTTCAGACGCCTCAAGAGCGGCAGCCGTATTGATATTGTCGAAGCCAAACGCCTTGACGCGCGTTGTTCGCTTTATCTTGTCCGTTGCGACGACACCGAGTATCTGTTTCTGACCGACAGCGGCTCCGGCCTGCTGCTCCGTACTCAACCTCTTTCTTCGGAACCGACCGTCAATGACTAAAAAACTTTTCTGCTTTGGTTTGTTTTTCCTGCTGACGTTCCTGATTTTCAGCAATCCCGCGGCGGCTCAGTCTGTCAGCCTTAATCTGGCCGATGCGCCGACCGGCACTGCTACCGGACGCATTTTCAGCGTTATCATGCTGATTACCGTTCTCTCGCTGGCGCCGTCGATTCTGATTATGATGACCTCGTTCACCCGCATTGTCGTTGTCTTTTCAATCACCCGCAGCGCACTGGCTACCAATGCCACGCCGCCCAACATGGTCATGGTCTCGCTGGCTTTGTTTCTGACCTTGTTCGTCATGTCGCCGACACTTGAAAAATCTTGGGAAGCCGGCATCAAACCGCTGATTGAAGAAAAAGTCGAGGTCACTGAGGGACTTGAAAAAGCCGCCGTACCTCTCAAGGAATTTATGGTCAATAACACGCGCGAAAAAGACTTGTTGCTGTTTACCGACCTCAGCGGCGAAAAACCGGCAGCAACCGTAACCGAAACGCCGCTCAAAATCGCGATTCCCGCATTTATGATCAGTGAACTGCGCCGCGCTTTCGAAATCGGCTTTCTGATTTTCGTACCGTTCCTGATTATCGACATGGTCATCGCCTCGGTTCTGATGTCCATGGGTATGATGATGTTGCCGCCCTCGGTGCTGGCACTGCCGTTCAAGATAATATTCTTTGTTTTGGTCGACGGTTGGTATCTGCTTGCCGGCTCGCTGATAAACAGTTTTAAGTGACATGGTTGTAATATGCGATTCGTTGACAGAGCCATACAGCTCCTAAAACTAATCACTAATCACTAATCACTAATCACTGATCTCTGATCTCTGATTTCTGATCACTGAAAAAGCCCTCTTTCGAGGGCTTTTTCATTACCAGGCTTCCGTATATCCCAGCGCCGGATCGTTCAGACGCTTCTTGTAATCGGAATCTTTTTCATATCCGCTGCGGAAAGAATTCAACTGATCATAGGTGCCGATGTAATCTCTGTTCCAAGTCCAGCGGCCGGCGATATTATCACGTTCAAAATAACAGTAAACGTTGGCAATCGCGCTCATTTCCTCGTTATAAACCGGAAACAGATTCCAGATAACCTTATTCTTATAACCGCTAAAACCGATGTTATCAAGATATTCGGAATACTGATCTCCGTAATACAAAAAGCCCATGATCGCATGCCAGCCCATAAAGGTGCTGCCGGAACTGTAACCGCTGATGGTCGTATTAAGCCAGGTATTGGTCTGAAAAGTCAATGCGCCGCCTTCGCTCAGCTGGTGGGTGTGCATACCGACGCTGCCGTCCGCTTCGCCGAGCGTAAATTTGGCCATATACGGATTGGTCTGCGGAACAAAATAGTTTCTAAATTTGGACGCAACGTCGGAATCCACCGATTCCACGCCGGTAATATAATAGGCCTCAGCCATTTTCCAACGAATGGGATTAATTGTGATAACTTTTGAATATCCGGGCGGACACTGCGGTGCCGGCACAAAACCGAGCCACGGAGTTGCAATACAATCCGCATCGCCGCTGCAGTCTGCCAGCTGAGGCGAAACCTTCAAAACGCCGCTGTTGTTGGAAACTGAGTAATCTTCCCAGTTCGCACGATTTTTGTCTTCTTTGTAGGTATTGTCCAAAACGTAGATACCGCGATTGATAAAATCAGGCAGTATGTCGCTCAGACGGGCACCGCCGCGGGTCGTCAGCTTAATATCATGCATAACGGAAGTATAAGCCGGATTCAACTGATAAGCGTCATACGGCTTTGAAGCGTTTTCGCCGGCCGAACCGGATCCGGGGGTTTCATAATTCTGATTTGCCAAAACGCGATCCAGCTTGATATATCCGGGCACGTCCTGATATCCGTCAGAACTTGGCAAATCCGTTCTGCCGCTTGTTCCGCCGCGCGGCAACTCAATTGTTCCGTCGCGCCGGAAAATGATTCCTTTGCTGCCGACAACTCCGGTCGAAGTCGAAACCAAATCATCCGTATTATCGGCCAAAATCATTTTTTCCTCATTCAAATAAAGGTTGTCGGTATCGACCAACGTCTTGACGCCGTTAAGCTTGAGTTCTCCGGCATTGGTCACCTCTATCGTCGGAGGCGTTGCCTGCGCCGTATTCGGCACCACCAGCCGCGCACCGGAGTTATCGGCAATGACATAAGCGGCATCTTCACCGTAAGCCAATTTGGCAGAACCGTAATTCAGCTCCATTTTGCTCGTTTTGTCATCATCCTGAAAAAGAACCTGATCACCAACTCCTTTAATACCGGTGGAAACGGAAATTTCTGCTCCGCCGTCACTTTCCATACGCGATTCCATATTGCCATGCAACACGGCAGCGCCGCCTTGCAGATTCAAATAATCATTGCCCGACGCGATAGAAGCGTTGGCACTGCCTAATGACATGGCTGACGTACCGTCGGCGGAATTCATCCGCGTATTAACACCGTCAATCAGCAACCGGTCTCCGACCTTGAAATTCTCGGTTAAAATGTTCACCGAACTGCCGTCTGCCGTAAAATTATACACATTTCCTTCCGCACTGCCGATACGTCCGCCGCGCAGAGAATTAATGCCGGTGACGGTCGGCGCCTGAAAATCGGCACCCACGGTCAACGACCCGCTGACGTTGGCATTGCCGCGAACATCCAATATTTGCAGCGAACCCGTGCTTTCCGTGCCGATTGTTACCTTGCCTTTGAGCTGCGACGCGTTATTGGCCAGCAACTCCCCCGTCACTTCCAAGCCGGAATTGACGGTTCCCTTTCCCGTTACCGTCAGATTTCCGGTAATATTGGTATCGCCGCTGATATCCGCGCCGTTGGAAGCAACCGACAGCTTGTCGGCCACTTTCAAAGTACCGCCCAAATCCGCGGCTCCCCCGACATTCAACGCTCCGAGAATATTGGCCGCCCCCTGCGAAAGCAGACTGCCGACGCTGGCACCGCCGGTCACCTGCAAAGCGTCCTCCTGCGTACCGTTTACCTGTGCCGTAGCCGTAATCAGATTATTGACGTCTTCAATATCGTTATCCCCCAAATACAATGTCGTTTCCATCGTATTGTATTCGACGCCTTTGGAATTGTTGCGGTACAACACGTCTTTGGGACTGGCACCGCCCCCTTCGGAAATAATGGCATGAACAGAGCCGACGGCAATGCCGCCGACCGACAACGTTCCGGTTTCGTCGTCGCCGGAACCGCTCGTAAAGCCGTAGTCTTTTTCGGTAGCGCTCCATCCGCCGCCGACGCCCTGAATAACCTTATTGTTGTCCGTGCCGGAATAAACCACGCCGCCGTTGGCTCCGATCATCGACGCAATTTTGGAAGCTCTCATCATCGACAAATCGTTTTTGGGTTCGGCCACCGCCATACCGGTAATCGAAGCGCGTTGTTTGTCTCCCTCTCCGACAGTATCCTTGCGCATTGCCAGTTGATAGTCTCCGAGCAATCTGGAATCGTCGAAACTGAAACCGTAGGGCAGATACGGCTCCAACTCGTCAGGCTCCAATTTAACCAGTTTACCGCCGACGGACAATTCCGAATAATGGTCTTTGATATAATCGTCCATCGCCTTGGAAATCGTACGCATCTGATTGGCCGTGTTAATGTCCTGAAGCTCGGTCGTCCGTTCCGCGGCCTTCTTATACAAAATCGGCGTTACCATCGTAATCAGTCCGAGCATGGCCAGGGCTTCAACCATCATGCTGCCCTTTTGTCCCGTCAATTTGTTAAAATTTTTCGCCATGATTGTTCTCCACCCGTTATATTGCCGTCATCGTAACCAGACATACCCGGCCTTTATCCATATCGCAGACTTTTTTATAAACCGCATTATTCAGCACCGCAACCGGCACATAAGAAACCGAAGCCCCCCGCCCGTCAAAGATTCGCACTTTCGATCCCGACACGTTGTCATATTCGTCATATTCCGCATCCGCGTCATACATCGTATACCCCAGAACTTCATCGGCATATGCGGTACCGCGCACCGCATTCATAAAGTCGGTGTTGGGCTGCTCCGGCGTAACCGACAAATTGGTCCAGCGTTCCGGTATCGGACCATATGTCACAACGACTTTACGACCGGTTTTCTCGTTGCACGGTCCGTTGGCGCCGCTGCTGAGCTCTTCCGTCATATCCGAATTCATGCAAAAGATCTGGCTCGTATACAAACCGCTCAGCACATGTCCGAAGGGCAAATGGCTGCGCAGCGTGGATTCGGACAATACTCCCGGAGAATAGTTGTTGTATTTTTTATGCCCCGAAAACGGCGGTTTGTGCAAAACGACATATTCATATGCCGCCTCTTGCTGAACGGAAAACTTCCCAAGTTCCGCCTGAGCCAGAGGCTCAACGGTAACTTTGCGCATATCCGCCCGCGGAGCCAGAGTATACGAAGCCAGCATCGCCAAAAATGTCGCCAATATGACCCAAACGTACATTTTTATCACCCGAAATTTACATTCTTTTACATTTTAGCACATAATTTGTTTCAATTTTATTAAATTCGGGAAAATTGCACCGTCGAAAAACGCCTGAAACCAACTAATCATTTAATAACTAGCAATTTTACGTTTATTTCTAAAAATAATGCGTTAAGATAACAGAAAATGTCAGGCAGAACATTTAATTGGGGAGTGTTTTGAAATGCTGGAAGACGAAGATTTGGACGACAGCGTCCCGAACGATGAGAGCAAACCGCTCAGCCGCAAAAAACTGCTGATCTTCATTCTGCCGGTGGTTATTGTCATCGGCTTGTCGGCGGGATTGTTCTACGTCTTCAACAACAGCTACGACGGCAATACCGGAAGCTACAGCGTCATTCGGAAAGCTTCTTCCGACAGCAAGTCTCCCGATGACGTCACGGTCTTTTACGACTTGCCCGAAATAACGACCCTACTCAAGGCAGAAGCCGGTTCCGCCAAAGAGCGCCTCCTGATCCGCCTGAATCTTGAATTAAACAGCATTGAAGACACCAAAACGATAGAAATTCTCACTCCCAAAATCATTGATGCCGTCATTGCCCACACCATTGAGCTGACTCCGCGGGAAATTTCGGATTCCAGCGGTCTCTATTGGCTCAAGGAAGAATTATTGTATCGTATCAATTTGATTACCAATCCCATAAAAGTCAGCAGTCTCAACTTTCGTGCTTTTGAAGTAGAGGCTGCCGGCGGCAACAGCAAATAAAAGGAACACATCGTGGCAGAAGAGTTAAATACCAGACCTTCGTCTCAGACATCAGCCCCCGATCCGGCCGATGAAACCTTGAGCGCGGCCGATTCCAAAATTCTGAACCAGGAAGAAATCGACAGCCTGTTGGGCTACGGCGCTTATGACAACGAACACGACAATCAGAAAACCGGTTTTCGCGCCATTTTAAACTCCAGCATGGTCTCTTATGAGCGCCTGCCGATGCTGGAAATCGTTTTTGACCGTTTGATTCGTCTGATGGCCACCTCTTTGCGTAATTTCACTCAGGACAACGTTGAAGTATCGCTTGAAAGCATTGAATCGATGCGCTTCGGCGAATATATCGATTCTCTCACTCTGCCGACGCTGCTCAATGTTTTCAAAGCCGAAGAATGGGACAATTACGGACTGATGTCTTTGGACAGCTCTCTGATATATTCCATGGTCGACGTTCTGCTCGGCGGCCGGCGGGGTACGGCTGCAATGCGCATCGAAGGACGGCCTTATACCACCATCGAGCTCAATATCGTCAAGGAAATGATCCAACTCATTTTGAGCGACCTTTCCACCGCTTTTGATCCGATTACTTCCGTTTCGTTCGCCTTCGACCGCCTCGAAACCAATCCGCGCTTTGCCACCATCTCGCGTTTGTCCAACGCCGTAATCGTCGCTCACCTGCGCGTTGACATGGAAGACCGCGGCGGCAAAATCGACCTCATGATCCCCTATGCCACGCTTGAACCCGTCCGCGAACTGCTGCTGCAGATGTTTATGGGCGAACGCTTCGGCCGCGACACCATCTGGGAAAACCACCTGATGAGCCAACTGTGGGAAACCGAAGTTGAAGTTAAAGCGGTCTTGAAAGAAACCGGTATCCGGCTGGCCGAAATTTCAGCTTGGGAAAAAGGCTCTTTTCTGCCGCTCGACATTGCTGCCGATGCGCCGGTTAACATCGTCTGCGGCGACGTCAGCCTGCTGCGCGGCACCATGGGACGCAAAGGCGAACACATTGTCATTCGCATCGACGGAAAGGCAGAAAAAGATGCATAATCTCGAACTTATCGTCAATCTGGTAATCATCGCGTTGCTTATTCCGACAATCGTTTATGCCTGTCGGCTCAACCACAGCCTTAAAATTCTGCGCGAAAACCAAAACAGCCTGGCTCAGTTGGTCAATGCCCTTAACGAAGCAACGTTTAAGGCCGAAAACAGTATCCCCAAACTTAAATCTGTCACCGAACATTCCTCCGAAGGACTGAAAGAAGTCGTTGACAATGCCAAAGAGCTCAAAGACGATTTGTTGTTTATCAACGAACGTGCCGACAATCTGGCCGATCGTCTCGAAAACGTCATCAGCAGCTCGCGAAATACCGTTTCTCCCGCCGGCGGAACCGAAAGTGCTTCCGGCTCGGCCGAAAACGCCTCCGCGGATGCCAGATCCGAAGCGGAACTCGAACTTCTAAAAGCTTTGCGCTCAATAAAATAAGGTTATACAATGATAAAAAAACAAAAAATACATATCCTTCCTCTGTTTATCTTCATCGCCGTTTTGACGCTTACGATCAAAGTCAACACGGTATTTGATCTTTATAATCAGCAAAGCCGGCAGACCGTCACCGTTTCAGCGGCTCAGGCTCTCGCCGAAGAAAAAATAAACAAAGAAACCAAAGAACTCACCGCAGTTCTGGAAAAAAACGCGCAAAACGGTTCTGTCGCTTCCCAAAAAAGCAACAATGCTTTCACCCAATCCGAAATCATGATCCTGCAGGAACTGGCCGAGCGGCGCGAAGCGCTTGACCTGCGCGCTCAGGAAATTGACAAACGCGCCATTCAGCTTAAGGTTACCGAAGACGAAATCGAAAGGAAACTCCAACAACTTCAGGATTATGAGCAGCGCCTCAACAAGCTGATTAACGAATACTCGCAAAAAGAGCGTGAAAATATCGATTCGCTGGTTCGTCTCTATTCGTCCATGAAACCCAAAGACGCGGCGAGAATTTTCAATTCTCTGGACATGAGCATCACCGTTGCTCTGCTGAAGGGCATGAAAGCCTCGACGTCTTCGGCAATCTTGTCACAAATGGATTCGGCCAAAGCGCAGGCCGTTACTTCCGAATTAATCGGCAACAACATCTAACCATCTCGAGGATTGAGCTTGAGCAAAAGATTTTTTAACATATCCGTTTTCACCGCCTGCTGTTTTTGCGGCATGGCGGCGGCTTTTGCTCAGACGCCCATCCGGATAAACGACCTTCCTTCGGCGGCAAAATCCCGACCGATCACGGTCGAAAGCAGCAATTCCGTCAGCAAAAAGACCCTTGTCGCCTTGCCGAACCAATTCCAGAAACCGACGCTGGCAAGCATGAACTTTGCCTGGAACCACCCGGTTAATCTGGCCGCGTTCGAACGCAACGGAAACATCTGGCTCATTTTTGACAAACCGGAAGCGCTTGATATTGAAGAGCTCCGAAAATCGGCCGGCGAGCTGGCCGAAGACATTTTCGTCTTCATGCATCCGATGGCAACCATTGTAGAAATTATCCCTGCCGAAGGCGTAAAGTATTCCATCCGCAAAGAAGGTCTGCTCTGGATTGTCGATCTCTTCACGCGCGAACCGCCGCAAACCGAATTCAAGGATATGACTATCTTTACCCAGTACGACAGCCTTAAACAGCCGTATCTGTATATCCCGTCGGACATTGCCGGCAACACCATTTCCATTATCGATCCCGAAATCGGTGACATTATCAGTGTCGCACCGGTTTCTCAGCCGCATACCGGTATATCTTCGCCGTACAGCTACCCCGAATTTGATATTTTGCAAACGGCTCAGGGTCTTGCTTTCGTAATTAAGTCTCCGGACATTATTCTGAGTCGCGGCAATGCCGGTCTGACGCTGCGGGCGCAGGGACACGGCCTCAGCATTACCGGTAATCTCGATTCCCTCAAACGCCGGCAGCTTCAAAAAAACAGTTCCGACGCCCAAAATGCTTTCAGCCTGCAAATACCGCAGCGTCTCCTCAATATGAAATATAACGAAGTTTTGGCGACATATAAGAAAGATATTCTCAACGCTCCGCCGTCGCAAAAAAACAAACTTCGTCTGGAATTGGCACGCTATTACGTTCATAACGGATTGGGAACCAACGCGCTGTATATCCTCAATCAGATGGAAAAAGCCGAATTGCCCGAAGCACAGACTGATGATTTTCATTCGCTTAAAGGCATTGCAAACTTTTTGGCTCGTCGTTATCACGAAGCAGCCGAAGACTTCTCCAAAGGTTCTTTGCCGGAAAGCGACGAAGGCCTTTTCTGGCGCACGCTGGCTCGCAGTACCTTTGAACAGAAGGACGAAAACAACGACATTATTTTCAAACACATTTCCCTGATCAAAGACTACCCGCAGGAAATCAAAGATCTGATTGCAATTAAAGCGGCGGAAAACGCACTTAACACGGGCGATGACCTGTCGGCTCAAAATTTTATCGACATTTTAAGCTCTGTTACCAATCGCGTCAAAGACCTGTCGCCGCAAATCAACTATCTCATCGGCAAAAAACTGGAACTTCAAGGCTATCCGCGCAACGCCATAAAAGAATACCGCACGCTCATAAACTCTCCGAACACCCGTTTTTCTGCTCTGTCCAGATACGAAAACGCCGTTTTGAGCGAGCGCATTAACCTGATGCCTCTGCAAAATACCGTTACCGAGCTGGAACGCCTGCGTTATGCGTGGAATACGCCGGAATTCAAATATCGCCTGCTCAACAAACTTTCCGACCTTTATATTAAAGACAACGATTATTACAAGGCGCTCAACTCCCTCAATGAAGCGCGCAATGCGGTAACTCCCGAACAGGAAAAACTGTTGCTCAAAAAAATGCTGTCCATTTTTGAAAGCATCTACCTTAATCATCAGGCCGACGCCAAACTCTCTCCGATTACCGCATTGGCTCTCTATCAGGACTTTAAGTGGCTCAGCAAACTCAGCGACAAAGAAAGCGCAATCATTCAACGACTGGCAGACCGCCTCTTTGCGGTAGACCTGCTGTCCCGCGCTTCCAATTTGCTCAACGATCTGCTCCGTTCCTATCCGTTAACGCCGGAAGAAACCGCCCGCATCGGCGCCAGATTGGCCATCATAGACCTATACAACGAGCTTCCTTCGGCAGCCTTGCAGATATTGGACAAGACAGATTCTCCGGAACTCAGCGACGAAACTTCCGCACCGCGCCGCGTTATCCGGGCACGCGCTCTTGCCGCTCTGGAAAAAAACGATGAAGCGCTTGAACTGCTCAAGGAAGATTACGGCAAAAACGCACTGCTGTTCAAATTCCAAATATACTGGAACTCCCAGAAATGGGCCGAAGCCTCCGACACCATAAAATATTTGATTGAAGAACCTGTTCCGGGACAAAATCTTTCTCCGGAACAAATCAACTATGTCCTTGATTGGGCTACTGCACTCAAACAAGCCGGAAAAGAAACCGTCCTTGTCCGCCTGCGCAACAAATTTATGCCTTATTTTGAAAATACCCCTTACCAAAGCGCCTTTAATATTCTCACCAATCACCTTGAAAAAAACAAGATTGATCTTAAAGAAATACGCAGTATTGTGAATGACGTAAAAAATTTCGGACGGATTTCCCACAGTTATTACGAATCTTTGTCCCAAACCTCTGATCAGGAAGAAGAATAATCGCCGCCATGGCTTCGCTGTTTCAAATTGAAAGTCCTTTTCAGCCCGCCGGAGATCAACCGCAGGCAATTGCCGAATTATGCAAAGGACTGCAAGACGGCCTGAAAAATCAGGTGTTGCTCGGCGTTACCGGCAGCGGCAAAACTTACACCATGGCCAAAATTATCGAACAATCAGGAAGACCGGCATTAATCATGGCGCCGAACAAAATTCTCGCCGCACAGCTTTACAGCGAAATGAAAGAATTTTTTCCGCATAATCATGTCGAATACTTTGTGTCTTATTATGATTATTACCAGCCCGAAGCCTACGTTCCGAAAACCGACACCTATATCGAAAAAGATTCCGCCCTCAACGAACAGATTGACCGCATGCGTAATGCGGCCACCCGTAATATTCTCGAAAACCACGACGTCATAATCGTCGCTTCCGTTTCCTGTATCTATGGTCTGGGCGACGTCGAGTCTTATGCCGCCATGACGCTGCCGCTCTCCGTCGGACAGGAAATCAGCCCCAAAGAAGTGCACAAACGTCTGACCGAACTGCAATATGAACGCAATCAGACGAGTTTTGTCCGTTCTACTTTCCGGGTACAGGGCGACATACTTGATATTTTTCCGGCGCATTACGAAGACCGTGCCTGGCGGATATCTTTTTTTGGCGATGAAATTGAAGACATTTCCGAATTTGATGCCCTGACCGGCAAAAAAAACGCTTCGCTCGATAAGATTACCGTTTATCCCGCCAATCATTACGTTACGCCGCGACCGGCCGTTTCTCAGGCGATTGTCAACATCCGTAAAGAACTCAAAATCCGCTGTGAAGAATTTACCGCCCAAAACAAGCTTCTTGAAGCCCAGCGCATTGAACAACGTACGCGTTTTGACCTCGAAATGCTTGAAGCGACAGGCAGCTGCAAAGGCATCGAAAATTATTCGCGGTACCTTACAGGCCGCAAACCCGGTGAGCCGCCGCCGACTTTGTTTGAATATCTGCCGCCCGACGCTCTGGTATTTATTGACGAGAGCCACGTTTCGGTTCCGCAGATCGGAGGCATGTACCGCGGAGACTTTAACCGCAAGTCGACTTTGGCCGCCTATGGTTTTCGCCTGCCGTCCTGCATCGACAACCGACCGCTAAAATTCGATGAATGGGATCAGATGCGCGGTCAGACGATTTTTGTCTCCGCCACGCCCGGAGACTGGGAACTTGAACAAAGCGGCGGTACCTTTGCCGAACAGATCATCCGCCCGACCGGCCTGACCGATCCGCTTTGCATTGTCCGTCCGGTCGAAAACCAGATTGACGATCTGATGAACGAATGCCGCAAAGTCGCAGCCGCCGGAAACCGTGTTCTGGTTACCACCCTGACAAAGAAAATGGCTGAGGATCTGACAGAATATCTTAACGACAACGGCATCAAAGTGCGCTATCTGCATTCCGACATCGACACACTTGAGCGTATTGAAATCATTCGCGATTTGCGGCTCGGCGTGTTTGACGTTCTGGTCGGCATCAATCTGCTGCGCGAAGGGCTGGACATTCCAGAGTGTGCACTGGTTGCCATTCTGGACGCCGACAAAGAAGGTTTTCTGCGTTCCGAGCGCTCACTGATTCAAACCATCGGCCGCGCGGCTCGCAATGCCGAAGGCCGAGTCATTCTCTATGCCGACAAGATGACCGGCTCAATTCAGGCAGCTCTCGCCGAAACCGAGCGCCGCCGCCAAAAGCAACTCAAATACAATGCCGAAAACGGCATTACGCCGCAAACGATTAAGAAAAAGATTTCAAACGCGCTGAGCGAAATGACTGCCAAAGACTACGTTGAAGACAAGCCCAAAGACGCCGAGCAGATCAAAAACATCGACAAAAAACTGCGCGAATACAAAAAACTCATGCAGGACGCCGCCGCCAATCTCGAATTTGAAACCGCCGTTGTCTATCGCGACAAAATCAAAGAACTCGAAAAGCTTTATCTCAAGAGTTGATAAAAGCCGCCGCCGTCTGCATCTCAGCCTCGTTCATGCGATGCGCGAGATTGTCAAACTCCGCTTTTTCAAAATCAAGCCGCTGTTTTGCAAACCAGGCCGTTGTCTCCGGCAGCGTCTTATACTGCACTGTCGCGTCATCCCGGCCGTGCAACAGCAAAAATCGCGGCCTTGAAACAATCTCGCGTTCCAGCCGATCCTTTCCGGGCACAATTCCCGCCACCGCGACACAGCCGGCAATTTCAGCTTTGCGAATCAGCGAAGTATAAATTGATATCATTGCTCCCTGCGAAAACCCCATAACATAGGTATGATCATCGTCAACGCCCCATTTCTGCTGCTGTTCGTCAATAAACAGATTCATCTGTGCCGCCGTTTCGGCAAAATCATCTCCGAGACGATTAAAAATGTCAAAAATTTCGGCAACCGACGCCTCCGGATTGCGAAATCTGACCTCGGGATCCTGCTTATAAAAACTCAGCCACTGCAAATTGTCTCCATTTTTTTCACAGGCAAACGGTGCCCGAGGCACCACAATGACACAATCCCGCAACATCGTCCTAAGTCCTTGAACGGCATAGTCAATTGCCTCGGGAGAGCCGTTGTAGCCATGGATAAAAATGACCAATTTGCGAGTTTTCCCGGCGCTTTTGTAATATTTATTATCAAAAAGTGACAACACAACCCTCCGTTAATAGTCTAGAAATAAGACATTAATAATAACGAATCCGTAATTTTATGCAAACAGAAACGACAGAACTATGAACAACAATCCTCTGGCAGCAGCCATCCGCAACGCTTTCGTCCGCAATGTGCTCGACAGGCCTCTTGAACAAAATACACGCGAAACGGCAGGCAACACCATTGCCAATATTCTCCGTCACAAACGCATTTGTCTTTTTGAACAGGCAATCAACCGCTTTCTTGTCAACTGCGGACAAAAACCGGTTCACTGTACCAGTCAGTTTGCCGATGAAAAGAATCTGCTGACTTTTTCGTTGCAGCTCAGCGGATATATTCGCGATGCTCAGAAAGCGCTCGACAAACTCGACGCCGCTCAAGCCTGCGATCCGGACTTGATTAACCTTTATCGCGCTGCGGCAAAATATTCCGCCGACTGCTCGGGACGCGTCAAAGGCAGCAAATATGTCTTCAAAGAACACTGCGATTACTGCTTCTGGAAAATAAACAACTCCGATACTCTGGCCAACGCCGAATTTATGAGAGACGGTTTTCGCGTCAACCCGGAACGCCGCAACCTGATTATATCCATGCCCTTTCACATCAAAGACACACAGGAAGAACTGCAAAACTGGAGCAGTAAGTTTTTGAACGATACTTTGGACAACAAAAGGATATTCGGCTCGGAAGTCGACGTTTATCTCGCCCATTTCCCGATTGAACAGCCGCGCGGCGAAAAATTCGCTCTTTCGCTGGAAACCGTACGCAACCCGCAAAACCATTTTGATGATGTCGATATGCGCTTTGTACAACGGCATCTTTTGCACTTTATGGGAAAAGATATCCGCCTCGACCGGAAAAACCGCGTTATTTCCGGACAACCGTACGATCCGGAAACATTCAAGGAAAACTGCCGCATAACTTTTCTGGATTACTGCAGCGGCGGTGCACATGTTCACCGTTGGATAAACGCCTTCTCGCATATTGCCACGCAGCTCTATGACCAAAATACCTCAAAAGAAGCTCTCAGAAATATGTTTGTCATCAGTCATGCCTTTTTGCCTATCCAAAAAGAGAGCAAATACTCCGGAGCTCACTTTATGAGCAGTTATGCAAACGACAATATGCGCAAAGAACCTTTTATCAAAATGTTTAATCCCGAACTTTACGAACAAAGCAAATATCGCCCGGGAACCAATGCTCCGGCGCGTATCAGCGTCATGCCGGACAACCGCAATTACATTATTGCGCTCAATCTGCCCGAAGATTTTGCCGTTTATGATGAAAAAGGCGCCAAACAGCCGCTGCCGGATCTTGAAAACGGCCACCATATGGCGGTAATTACCCGAAAAAACGCCAATTCTTCGGACAACTATCCATACCGCCAGTTTACCACGGTTCTCGAAAATGCCAGCTTAGGCCGCCGCGGTCTGGAAGTCTTCAACCGCAGACAACAGGAACGTATGCCGCGCCTCCTTGAGCCGCTGGCAATTTTTACCCTGCGCGGTTCGCAAAGACAGGCATACACAGGCAACTAAAAGAAATCCGGATGTTAAACATCCGGATTTTCATTACTTGTTTTTCGCTTCAAACGCCTTTTTCTGATGCATAAAGACCAAAACGCCGAGCGGAATGGACAGAGCATAGAGTGCAACCATAGTCCCCAGCGTCAGCCACGGCTGAGTGATAATAAACGAGGCAAACAAGGCCACAACCAACATCAAGGGCATAAACAAATAAGCGGGAACTTTCATTTTTTTGGTCGAAACCGTAGGAATCCGGCTGACCATCAAAAACGTCACAACCACCAGCAGCACCGCGCAAAACGCATTGGAACGGATAAGCCAGTTGAGTTCCGGAAAGTCAAACGAAATCATAATCGGCATCATGACCAACGCTGCAGCCGCGGGAGCCGGCACGCCGACAAAAAAATTATGCCAGTATTCGGGCTGGGGCTCGTCTTCAAGCATGGTGTTGAAACGCGCCAGACGCATCGCCATGCCGACTGACAACAGCAGACAGAAAAACCAGCCGAATTTCGGTAAATCGTACATTGTCCACTGATAAATCATAATCGCCGGCGCGACCCCGAAACTGACACAGTCCGACAGTGAATCGAGCTCTGCGCCGAACTTTGTCGAACCCTTGAGCATCCGCGCGACACGACCGTCCAAAAGATCAAAAAAGGCAGCCACAAAGACACAGATAACCGCCTTCACCCAGTCAGCCTGAATCGAATAACGGATAGAAGTAACGCCTGCGCACAAAGCCAACATCGTTACAATATTCGGCGCAATTTTACGAAACGGAAGCGAAGTCAGCTTTTGTTTCGACAACTGCAGCTTTTGATTAATTCTTTCCATTAGCGGATGACTCCCTGCATCTCTTTGGCATCACTGCCGAGATTGGCAATTATGCTCTCGCCGGCAACCATTGTCTGACCGAGCACAACCTGAGGCTCAACGCCGGCCGGCAAATAGACATCCAGTCGCGAACCGAAACGAATCATGCCGAAACGCTCGCCCGCTTTGTATTCCTGCCCCGGAACGGCGTCGCAAACGATACGGCGTGCTACCAAACCGGCAATCTGAACAAAACAGATATCTTTGCCGCTTTTGGTCTTCATCGCCAACAACTGACGCTCATTATCCTTGCTGGCCTTGTCGAGCGTCGCGTTAAAAAACTTGCCCGGTACATAAACCGATTGGGTAATTTTTCCTTCGGCCGGCGCACGATTGACATGAACGTTGAATACGCTCATAAAAATGCTGACGCGCGTAAACTCCTGATTTCCCATTTTAAGTTCTTCGGGCGCCTTGACTTTGGCAATCATCTGCACGGTGCCGTCAGCCGGAGAAACGACCACGTTGTCAACCACCGGCGTCACGCGCTCGGGGTCACGGAAAAAGTAGTAGCACCAAACAGTCAAAACAAGTCCGATCCATCCCAAAGGCTCCGCAATAATTGCCAGTAACGCTGTTACTGCCGCAAAAATTCCGATAAACCGCCATCCTTCGCTGTGAATATTCGGCAGGAGATAGTTCCGCCAAGAAATATTAATGCTTTTCATCATTTCTTCCTTTATAAAAAGTATGGTCTGCAATCCGAATATGCCGTGACGCTGTCAACTGCCGCAACAATTGCAGACCGGAGTTATAACTATTTATAAAAAGCATATTTTTAATAAAGACACAACTGTTATTTTCACCCTGCGCAAAGCAGGTTTTCCGATATTTTATTCTTGCAATTCGCCGAAAAGATTTGTATAAACAAAAAAGATTTTGCGCTTGTGGCGGAACAGGTAGACGCTGCAGACTTAAAATCTGTTGCCCGCAAGGGCGTGCCGGTTCGATTCCGGCCTAGCGCACCAATAAAAAACGCCCCTCTTTTGTTGATCTGTCC
>CAYNBB010000027.1:0-21686 GCA_964395655.1 uncultured Azospirillaceae bacterium
CGATGAGGCGCAGCTTAAGATGTTTGAGCTTCCGAATGTCGTGGAGTTGGTAAAGAAGCATCTTTTGGCGTGGAACCTTTGCCGAAAGGCACTTTTTAGGATGTTGGAGTTGCCGAATGTCGAAGAGCTGATGAAGATATATATGATAAAAAGCCTTTCCTGACCGCGTCCGCTGAAAAAACCGCCTGAATGAATTGTCTCCTGAAATTTGGACAGTTCAAAAGGGCGGTTTTTTTGATCCGAATTTTATGGCTGATTTTTTGTCGGACGGAACTTGAGATATTTTCCCGAAATTTTCAGCTAAGGCGCCTCCAAATGATTCCCTTATTTTATGTTTGAATTCATTTTTGTCAGTTTCAGTTTTTCGTTTCCATAAAAACCGTCTTCCTTCGGATACTTCTTTTTTTATGTCTTTCTCGAGCGGTGTTTCTCCTTTAGTGTCATTCCGGCGAAGGCCGGAATCTCGGAGATGCCGAAACAAGTCCGGCATGACAAGGAGAGGAAGTGATTAGAAGAGCATGAGAAAGACATAAAAAACACTGCCCGGGAAAGATCACAAGAGAGGGAAAAACAGAGTTCTTTTATGTTTTGAGCTTGATTTTGTCACATATCAGAAAGTAGTTGTTTTTGTGAGAAAATATAGGTATTTTATTTTCTGAGGACAATGGACATGATAAAAAGTTTTGCGCCGGTTATTGATAAAAACACGCGGATTCTGATTCTCGGTACAATGCCGGGAGAGGCTTCGCTTTTGGCTAATGAATATTACGGGCATAAGCAGAATGCTTTTTGGAAAATTATGAGCCGTTGTTTTAATGACGGATGCGATTGGAGTTCTTATGCGGAAAAAATCAACTGCCTGTCCGCCAACGGCATCGGTTTGTGGGACAATCTGAAATGCTGCTGTCGCGAGGGCAGTCTCGACAGCGATATTAAAAATCCGCAGCCGAATGACATTGCCGGGCTTTTGCTGAAATATTCCGCAGTGAAAAAGATATTGTTTAACGGGCGAAAATCATTTGATTTTTTTAGAAAATTTCATGGGCAGCTGTCGGATAGTTACAAGACGGTAATTTTGCCTTCAACCAGTCCTGCAAATGCGACAATCAGTCCGGAAGAAAAATACCGACGGTGGAGCAGGGAGCTTTTGTACTTTTGAACCTTGCCCCTCAAAATTGCAGCGTTTGTCTGAAAAATAAATCGACAGTGTTTCGCCCGACGGATTGGAAAACAATTGATACGGAGTCAAAAAATGAAGCAGTTTATGAAAAGCATAATTAAAGATTTGGTAAAGAAAACAATAAAAAGCTATAGAAAAGAATATGGAGGTCCGTTCGGCGCCTGCATTTTGGATAAAGACAACAATGTTGTGGCAAAGGCCTGTAATGAGGTTTTGAAAAGAAAAGATCCGACCTGTCATGCCGAAGTTAATGCAATTCGCAAAGCCTGCAAAAAACTAAATACTTATGATCTGACCGGGTATAAGATATTAACGACTTGTTATCCGTGTCCGATGTGCATGAGTGCCATAATATGGGCGAATATTAAAGAGGTATATTATTGCTGTAATCAAGAAGATGCCGATAAGATAGGATTTCGGGACGATTTTATATATAAGGCCATACGGGAGAACAATTATAAAATGCTTTCTCTTAATGAATTGGAAAAAGACGACTGTCTGAAAATGTTTGAGGATTATAAAAATCTGCAAAAAGTCATTTACTGAAGTCGGAGGTTCTCATCCGTCGTCCGAAAGCCAAAAAAAAGAGACCTTAAGGTCTCTTTTTTATTGGTCGGGACGAGAGGATTACTCTTCGCTTTGCTTGAGTTGCACAGGCGCAATTTTTGCTGTCGCAAAACCGGCGGTACCCGCGTCCCGCCTATTGCTGGTAGTCGAACCTCCGTTTTCGGATGTTCTCATCCGTCGCCCGAAAGCCAAAAAAAGAGACCCGAAGGTCTCTTTTTTATTGGTCGGGACGAGAGGATTCGAACCTCCGACTTCTTGCACCCCATGCAAGCGCTCTACCAGGCTGAACTACGTCCCGAAAATATGCGGTAGATTTATAATAATAACTCTCGACTTCTTGCTCTGGCTTAGTAAGCTCGCCAACGGCTCGCTAACTGCGCGTCGGTCACTCGTTTGCTAATTTCGCTGCAGTCGCTGTCGCTTCCTTTGCTCAATAATCAAACTTTTGGTCTTACTTCGAAAATATTCGTTACTTTGTATAGCTCATAATAATTTAATATGCAAGAGATTTGATAAATTATTTGTTGTTTTTTGCCAAGGCCGCGCTCAATTCGTTTTTTATTGCACTGAGTTGCTCTTTCAGACTGGCAATCAGTTGATGTGTGTTCTCATCCAGAGAAGAAGGTGTCGCGTTTTCAAAAAAGTCTTTTTGAATTTCTTCGCCAAGAAGATTCTTCAGACCTTTTTCCTTAAACAGCTTTTGAACACCCTCAATCGTGTATCTCTTTTCATACAGATAATGTTTAATCGTTTTGACCAGTTCGACGTCATCGGGGCGATAATAGCGTCTGCCTCCGCTGCGCTTCATCGGTTTTATCTGAGTGAACTTCGTTTCCCAAAAGCGCAGTACATGAGTGGCAACACCGAGTTCCTCGGCAACCTCGGCAATTGTCCGGAATGCTGATTTGCTTTTATTGACCACCATGAATAGCGTTTCCCGAATCAGGCGTTGATAATTTTACGCATGGTTTGCGAGGGTTTGAACGAAATAACGCGGCGCGAACTGATAACCGCTTCAATGCCGGTTTTAGGATTGCGTCCGCAGCGTTCTTTTTTCTGACGCAGCGAAAAAGTGCCGAAAGAAGACAGCTTGACATCGTTGCCGCTGCTCAAATCTTTGACGATTTCATCAAGAATCATATCCAAAATATCGCTCGAATCTTTTCTGGACAAACCGATTTCCTGATAAATGGTTTCCGCAACATCGGCACGTGTAATAGTTTTCATTGCAAATCCTTATAAAATATTATTGTTTTTCAAATTCATGGAGAATAATTATCGCAAATTATTCTCCATGACAAGAGCTAATCCACAAATTTTTATTATTTTTTAGAGTCTGACGACTGCGCCGCCCCAAGTGAAGCCGGCTCCCATTGCCGTAAGAACCACAAGATCACCTTTTTTGATGACGCCGGCGGCCATTTTTTCGGACAAAGCCAGCGGAATTGACGCGGCGGAAGTATTGCCGTGATCGGCAAGGTTAACAACGACTTTTTCTTCAGGGAGTTCAAGTTTTTTACCGACGCCTTCAATAATGCGGATGTTGGCCTGGTGCGGCAACAGCCAGTCGATGTCTTCAATCTTAACCCCGGCAATTTCCATTGCTTCTTCAGCGGCTTGTGCCAGGGAGTTAATCGCATACTTGAAGACTTCCTTGCCGTCCATGGTGACGAATCCGGACGTTTGGGTGCTCGAAACGCCGCCGGTGGTACGCAAAGTGTCATAATGACTGCCGTCGGAATAGATTTTGGTCGAAAGAATGCCTGTATCCTGCGAATCGCCGTTTCCTTCACGAGCGCGCAAAATAACCGCGCCGGCACCGTCTCCGAACAAAACGCAGGTGTTGCGGTCTGTCCAGTCGGTAATGCGGGACAAGGTTTCGGCGCCGATAACCAAAATCGTTTTGGCCTGGCCGAGACGAATCATGTTGTCGGCAACCGTCAGAGCATATATGAAGCCGGAGCAGGCTGCTGAAACGTCCATTGCCGGCGTGCCGGGTCTGACGCCCAGCATGGAGGCAACTTTAATTGCCGTGGCGGGAGTCGTATTGTCGGGCGTTACGGTCGCCAATACAACGGCATCAAGCTCTTCGGCGTTGATACCGGCCGTTTTAAGAGCCATTTGAGCCGCTTGATAAGACAGGTCCGAATTTAATTCGTTTTCAACAATATGACGCGATTTAATGCCGGTACGGGTGGTAATCCACTCGTCGCTGGTCTCGACAATCTTGGCCATATCGTCATTGGTCAGCACTTTGGCGGGCGCAAAGTGTCCGTGGCCGATAATCTCGGATCTAATAAACTTCATAAATAACTTCCTGTGATAATTCGTCGAGATCGACTTTTTCTATTTCTTCGCGAATGGTGGCAACAAAATTCTGGCGAACCAGATTGGCCGCATTGCCTACGGCAACCGAAAAGCCGAGAGCGTCGGTGCCGCCGTGGCTTTTTACGGAAAGGCCGTTGAGGCCGACAAACATGGCGCCGTTGTATAGTCTGGGATCCATTGTCTTTTTGACCTTAAGCATGACGCCGAGCATGAAAGGCAGGCCGAGCTTGGCCAAGAAAGAACTTTTAATGGCGTCTTTGAGCAGGCGGACAACAAGACGAGCCGTACCTTCGGTCGATTTGAGCGCGATGTTGCCGGTGAAACCGTCGGCCACAATGACATCTGCCATACCGTTGGGAATTTCGTGCGGTTCGATATAGCCGGTAAATTCGATATTCATGTGCGAATTTTTTATCATCTGAGCGGCTTGCCGAATTTCTTCCTTGCCCTTCATTTCTTCGGTGCCGATATTCAACAGGGCAACCCGGGGTTTGGCAATGCCGAGCGCATGCCGCGCCAAAATGTCTCCCATCAGAGAAAATTCGGCCAGGTTAATGGCGTTGCATTCGGTGTTTGCGCCCAGATCCAGCATAACGTATTTGCCGTTGCGATGCGGCATAATGCTGACGATTGCCGGGCGGTGAATCTTGGTAATGGTTTTTAAGACCAGTTTGGAAATGGCCATCAGGGCGCCGGTGTTGCCGGCTGAAACAACGGCCTGAGCTTCGCCCTTGCGGACGGCGTCAATAGCCATGTACATGCTGGTGTTACGGTTGCGGATGACCTGAGAAGGCTTGTCTTCGTTATGAACCATTTCCGGAGCATGCCGGAGTTCACAGACCTTTTTGAGGTTGGAAAATTCATTAAGAATAGGAGTCACCCGAGCCGTGTCTCCGAAGAGGATAAAACGGATGTCGGGGTTTTTTTTGGCTGCGATGCTCAAGCCTTCTATAACGACTCGGGGGGAGTTGTCTCCCCCCATAGCATCAACAGAGATGACCAGATTATTATCAGACAAAACCTGCTCCATTTCAAAGATATAACTCAAACGGGGAGTTTGAGGCCGTTACATATAATATTATTCGGCAGCAGCCTTTTTGGCAACTACTTCACGATTGTCGTATTGGCCGCAAGAAGGGCATACGTTATGAGGTTTTTTCAATTCGCCGCAGTTCGGGCACTCCATATAAGAGTTGCCTTTGAGGGCATCGTGCGAACGACGCATGTCGCGGCGGGATTTTGAAGTTTTCTTTTTAGGTGTAGCCATTTTCTTATACTCTAAAATTAGTGTTGTTTATAAATTCAATCGACATTCATACTCTATCTAGTTTTTAAAATCAACTAAATAAATGCCGTTTAAGCGAAATTCTAAAGACCTTTTACTCAAAATTTTCGGATTATGCAAGGACTTTTTGCGCTTGGAAGCTTATTTCTTCAGTTTTGCCAAAGCCGCAAACGGATTTTGTTCCAAACTCGTTTCGTCGTCAAATTCCGAATGAAATTCAAAAGTTTCTCCTTCCATACGCGGAAAATCGTCCAGAACCAGCGCAATTTGTTCCATGGCGACGTCAGCCAGATTGATGACACCGTCAATTACCGGATCCGGGACATCGTCGTTAAGATCAACGTCCGTTTGGTGCTGAGCCCGGGGTGAGAGTTCGGTATCGTAGAACATTTCAAATTCGGCGTGGTAGGGGCGGACAAAGTTTTCCAGACTGATGACGCTGGTTTGTTCAATTTGAGCGTCTGCCGTTCCCCAGACTTTTATCAAATGTTCTTTTTTGTTGTATTTGACGTGAATGTCGGCGCTCAGAGATTTGACGTCAACGACTTTTAAAATTTCCGTAATACAGGGAAGTTCTTCTTTCTTGGCGACGAGACGATATTCTTTGGTTGCAGAGCTCAGATCGTCAACGACCAAAGGATATGAAAAAAGATTTTGCATAAATACTTTCCTTATGTTATAAAAACGACTATCTTTCAGATTGATTTGATATAACTGCAAGGATACCGAGATGTCAATAAACAAATTAATGTCTGCTTGTGCTATTATAATCGCTGTCGGCGCATGTTCAACCCAGAAGAGCAACGAATGGTTTGTCTGTCATAACGGCAACATGCCGTCCAACGAGCGTATCGGGCAGATTGCCAAAGGTGACACCCGCGAAAAAGTTCGGCAGATTCTGGGAAGTCCCTCAACCGTCGTGTCTTTGGATAAAAATACATGGATTTATATGTCGTCGGACGTAAAAAGAGTCGCGTTTTTGGCGCCGGAGGAAGTCGATCGCGACGTGCTGACGATCCGTTTTGACGATGAGGGTACCGTGACGGAAATCGAGCGTATGAACAAAGAGCACGGCAAAGAGGTCAAAATCAGCTCTGACGCAACGGAGGCTCCGGGCGAACAGCTTGGTTTCTTTCGCAAATATTTCGGCGGGGTCGGGCAATACAATCCGTTTGGCGGAAAGGGAAACGGTTCTGCTCTGTAAAATGAAGTCATAACAAAAAAGCCGGTATTAATACCGGCTTTTTTGTTATGGCAATCAGCTTCAACAGGCTTTGGCCTGCGGATTGTTGAAGCCGAGTTCTTCCAGCACCTGTTTCTTTAGGGTGACGTTGTCAGCTTTGCCGGTGGCAAAAACGGGCAGGCTGTCATGATAAAGAATAATGCGCGGCAGATACAGTTCCGACATGCCGTTGACACGGATGTAGTTATGAAGCGTTTCCTGAGTAACCTTACGATTGTTGGTGACAAGGACGATCTGTTCGCCTTTGCTCTCATGCGGAACGGCAACGATACCGTACATGTGTTCCGGACCGTCGGCTTCGTGGGCGCGAACGACCATTTCGCTGACAGCGTTGAGCGAGACCATCTCGCCGCCTATTTTGGCAAAGCGTTTGATACGGTCTTTGATGTAGACAAAGCCGATCTCGTCAATATCTACCACGTCGCCGGTGTGATACCAGCCGTCTTTGAGCGGTACCAGAACGCCCGGATTGTCCGGCATGATGTAGCCCATCATGACATTCGGCCCTTTGACGACCAGTTCGCCGCCGGTTTCAATACCGTCAACGTGCTCAATTTTGTATTCGACTTTGGGTAAAAGTTTGCCGATAGAGCCGAAACGGTTGAAAATACGGTTGTTGGCGGTGACCACGGGTGAACATTCGGTCGAGCCGTAAGCCTCAAGAACGCGCAGTCCCTGACGTTCGACCCACATGTTGCGGGTGTCGGGCTTTATGGCTTCGGCGCCGCCGTACATGAAGCGGATATTGTGAAAATCAATCGGATGGGCAATCTTAGCGTAGCCGCGGAAGAACGTGTCTGTTCCGAACATGACGCTGGCGCCGATTTCGTAAACAATTTCGGATATGACGCGGTAGTGCAGGGGCGACGGATACAAAAACAGTTTGGCGCCTTCAAGTATCGGGAATAACGTGCCGACCGTCAGGCCGAAGCTGTGGAACATCGGCAATGCGTTGAAAACGGTGTCGGTGATGTTGATTGTTTCAATGCTCGACATCTGTTTGATGTTGGAAAGGATGTTGGCATGGCTCAAAACAACGGCTTTGGGAGCGCCTTCGGAACCGGAGGTAAACATGATAACGGCTTTTTTGTTGCCGCCTTCTTTGTGCGGAACGCGTTTGATCTTGTAACGCAGGAAAGCGTTGATCTTGTCCCACAGGCCGATCTGACGACGCAGGTCTTCCAGATAAATTACCTCGAAACCGGCTTTGGCGATTTCTTCTACAACCGGCTCCATTTTGGCGTTGCGGATGAAAAGGTGCGAGGTGATGATCTTTTTGACAACGGCCGTTTTGCACATTGAGACCATATTGGCGGCGCCGACCGAGAAATTCAACATAACAGGAACACGTTCATAAGCCGACAGGCCGAAGAAAGTGCACAACGTGGCAATCGAGTTCGGCAGCAATAACGCAACATGTTCTCCGGGCGCGGTTTTGCGTTTGAAATATTTGCCCAGAACATAGGACTTAATGATAATGTCTTTGTAAGAGTTGGGAACCCGATTGATGTCCTCGACAAAGCGCGGACGACGCAACAGGCCTTTTTTGGAATGGACTTTGGCAGTCTTCATGAGCTGGGCGAACAACGAAATGTTGTCGTTGTAAGAGGCTTCAAAGCACATGTCGCGCATGAGCATGTAAACTTCGTTGCTGATGTGGTCACGCTGACGGCGCAGTTCGTCTTTTAACTTAAAGCTGACCGGCGCTTTGACGGTAATGCGGATTTTGGGAAGCGGGCGATGCGGCAGTTTGCCTTTCGTTTTGGAAAAATAACCGTACTGCGGTCCGCTGATCCAGACCGGAATAATCGGCGCTTTGGATTTGTCGGCAACGAGTCCCGGAGCTTCGTAAATTTTCATCAAACCACCGTTTTCGGTAATGCGTCCTTCCGCAAAAATAACACAGAGGCGTCCGCCGTCGACTTTGGCGATCAGCTCTTTGATGTCGCCGGGGTCAATCGGGTTGAAAGGCATGATGTCAGCAGTTTTCATGAATGCCCGTACCCATTTGTTGCGGTACAGATGGCCGTTGAGGGCAAAAACGGGATCGCCGGGCAGAAAAGCAAACAGGAGAAGAGGATCAAGATAAGAAACATGGTTTGAAACGTAAACGCCTTTCTGCGGCAAGCGCCGGCCGTCAAAGCGAATTTCGCATCGTACCTTGAAAAATCTGAAAACAATCCTTAAACAAAGTCTGATAAAGTTCCTCAAAACAAATCTCCGAGAAGTTACTACATGATTTAAACGTTTAATCCGAAAATCAGGCACTTGTAAAGTTTTAAATGCGTTTCTGCTCAAGTTTTGTTTCAAAATGTTACGTAATGTTTTGAAAAATATAGAGTTTCATTCGTTTTTCGGCGGGGATAAAATCAGATGTTGTCAATTGAAATTTATTGTTACATAATAAAGGAAACTTAAATTTTAGGACAATGACGTGAAAAAAGATTCCAAATCAGAACTTTTGTACAGTGCTTTCTGCGAGTTTGCCAAAAACGGTTTTTTCGGAGCGACAACGCGTGATATTGCCAAACGCGCAGGCATCAACATTTCATCTATTTTGTATTATTTCGGCGGAAAGAAAGGGATATATACGGCGGCGCTGGAGAATATCGTGGAGACGGTAAAAGCGATGTGTTCCGACGTGTTGTCGCGCTGTCAGATTGTCTTGGACAGCCGGGATCCGCAGGAGGCGCGGGCTTTTTTGAAAGAGCTCGTGCAGCGTTTTCTGTTGATTTTGTGCGGCGAGAATATTTCTCAGGACATGAAAACTGTTTTTTTAAGCGAATATTCAAAACCGACCGAAGATTTCAGCATTTTGTATGAAGGGCTTATTTTGCCCGTGCATAAAATGATGGCGATGCTGTTGTCGCAGGCCAGCGAAGGGCGGATCGGCATTAAAGACGGATATTTGTATACTTTTCCGTTGTTTGCGCAGATGTTTGTGTTTGCGTCGAGGCAGGAGACAATCTGTTCTTTTATGGAATGGAAAGGTTATGGCGAAACGGAAAAACAAAAACTTCTTAAGTATATGATAAATCAAATAGATTTTCAGATCGACTGTGCCAGATAGGTGCCGAACAAAGATTAAATCAATCATTTGATTGACAAACGTTTTTTTTTGATATAACAGTCTTGTTGCATGTTTTAACAACAGATGAGACTTTATTTATGAAAAAACTTCTTACTTATACTGCTCTGGGAACCATGTTGCTGGCCGGAAACGCCATGGCTGCAGGTTTTCATCTGAGAGAGCAGTCTGCCGCGGCTCAGGGGAACGCTTTTGCCGGAGCGACCGCCGGTGCGGAAAACAACTCGTATTCGTATTTTAATGCCGCCGGGTTGACCCGTCAGAAAGGTACTCAGGTTAATTTGGGAGCGACTTATATCGTTCCGCGTGCCGAGGCCGGGAACATCAGGGATGAATCCGGCGCTCGCCAACAGGACATTAACAATGTCGTTCACGCAGCCTGGGCTCCGAACGGCACGATTTCTCATCAGGTGGACGATAAGCTGACCGTCGGCGTTGCTTTGAACGTTCCTTTCGGCATGATTACCAAGTATGATTCCCAATGGGCGGGGAGCGATCATGGTATTACTTCCAAGGTTATTACCGCAACGACGACTCCGATGGCGGCTTATAAGCTGACGGATAAATTGTCGGTCGGTGCCGGTTTGCCGATTCAGTATATTAAGGCTCGTTTGACCAATACCGCTATGAAGCAGGCTGTTGATACCGCCCTTAAAGGCGATACCGTTGACGTCGGTTATCAGCTCAGCGCTTTGTACGAGTTGAACGAAAGTACCCGTTTCGGTATTAACTATCGCAGCGAAATTAATCATAAGCTCAAAGGCGACATTTCCGCTTCTCAGGCTCATCCGCTCTTGAATCAGGATATCAGTGCGGTTTTGGATACGCCGGCAATGTTATCGGTGGGTGCATATCACCAAATTAACGAAAAATGGGCGGTGATGGCCGAATGGCAACGCGTGTTCTGGAGTTCTTTTGAGAGCTTGGATATTATGGGTGACAGTTATAACAGTATTACCGGACCGGGCGGCGGTTTAATCAGTTCCACCAGAGAAAACTGGCGTGATACCGACTTTTTTGCTCTCGGTGCCAGTTATCAGATAGACAACCAGTGGAAACTGCGTCTCGGTGTCGCCTATGATCAGACGGCAGTCAAAAGAGCTGACCGTACGCCGCGTATTCCGGATACCGATCGTTTTTGGTATTCTGCCGGTCTGAATTATCAGTATAACGAGAATCTGACTTTTGACGTTGCTTATACTTATATTCAGGCAAAAGAGGGAACGGTCGATTTGCCGAGCGACAGCACTCATCGCGGTTTTTATGCGGAATATAACAATTCCGTCAAGTTGTGGGGTTTGTCTCTGAATTACAAGTTCTGACCGGAATCCTGTTTTATACGACAAAAAAGTCTTCGTAATACGAAGACTTTTTTGTTGCATTTTTTGTATAATCGGCTATACTGACAAAAACTAGACAAAACGGAGGCGCCGATGTCTGTTCCGAATCCCGAACTTTATAATCAATGGCTTCATGTTCTGGTGCAGTGTGCCCAGGCATTTTCCGACAAAGATATTTTGTGGGAGAAATTTTCTTCTTACGGAAGCGGTTTGCAGATTTATCTGAGCGAAAAGAAACTGCCTCCGATACAATCGGCAGACTATATTTCCGTCAACGAGGGCGTTGCCCGCGGACTGGTCGACTTTGTAAATTCCGCACCGGATCGGAAGAAAGCCTGCGGAGCGGTTTTATGGCGCTTTATCAAGGCCGTTCATCCCGATATGCGTAACAACACGATTCAAAACAGAAACAAAAAGCCGGAGGCGTATCGCCGCGAGCGCCGTTTTCAGAAAAACATGATGCACATATTGGGATGCCTGCATTTGGATTTGTCGGCCAAAGACAAGATAAATGCGCTGGATTATCTTGAATATAAATACAGTGCCGAAGAATATCGCAGCGTTTATAAGCAGCTCGGCGATTATAACTTCGGAGAAAACGCCGCCGATTTTGACTATGAACGCACGCAAACCGTTAAGTTGTTCCATGAGTTGTTAAAAGAGTGTCGCAAAACAACGTGTAAGGCTAAAATCGAATCTGCCCGGGCTTTTTTGGAAACCGTTGCGCGCAACGGCCAAATTTTGGAAGGGGTCAGCTATACGGACGTTTACGGCAATGTCAAAAACATAGATGCTGCGGCGCGAAGCGAAATGCTGGCGGCGATGAAAAAGTCAAAAGTATCATTTTCGCCGGATTGCCTGGCTTATTATGAAGGGCGGCAGCCGTCGATACGGGATATGAACAATTATCTGGGGGCTCTTTTGCATAAATTTGAAACGGCGGCCGGCGTGCCGGAGCGTCGACGCGTTCTTGCACAGCCGTTTGCGCTGATCAACGCCAACATGCAGCAGGAAAAGGAGGCCGACGGTCGGTTGGTCGGGCGTTATGCCGATTATTTGTTTCGCTATGCGTCGTATCATTGCGAAAATCCTTCTGTTCGTCCCGATGTTCTGGAAAAGCTGTTTGAAAGAAATGCCGGGCGGCATAACGAGCAAGTTATTGCTTCCAGTCTGTTTCCGGATTATGTATCGCCGCGGGAATTGAAAAGCATTGACAAGAAACTGGTATTGGAGGTTGCAGGTCTTTATGCGCATTCTTTTACCTGCAGTCATCCTGATGCGGAGGAGTTTAATCCGGCTTTTCATGAATGCATGACAAAAATGTTTTGTAAGATTGTGATGGAACATCCTTACAAAAAAAGCGAAGTTCAGAAATTATGCGAAACGCTGAACGGTAACGATGACGTTGTCATGCGCCGGATGGGAAAAGCGATTATGACCGCATATACCGCGCAGCCCGTGCAGAAAAAAGCGTATAGCCGTTAAATTTTTTCTTTCAGATATTTTGCCGTATAGCTGATTTCCGATTTGGCTACTTCTTCAGGCGTGCCCTGAGCAATAATTCGTCCGCCGCCGTCGCCGCCTTCGGGGCCGAGGTCAATGATATGATCCGCTACTTTAATTACGTCCAGATTATGTTCGATTACGATAATCGAATTGCCCTGATCAACCAGCGCCTGCAGAACCTTAAGCAGTTTGTTGATGTCTTCGAAATGCAGCCCGGTGGTCGGTTCGTCGAGAATGTACAGCGTTTTGCCGGTGGCTCGTCTGGACAGTTCTTTTGAGAGCTTGATGCGCTGCGCTTCGCCGCCGGAAAGGGTTGTCGCGGGCTGGCCGAGCTTGATGTAGCCGAGGCCGACCTTGCGCAGCAGTTCCAGGCGGTTTTTGATGGTGGGAATGGCGTTGAAAAATTCAAAAGCCTCATCGACCGTCATTTCGAGAACGTCGGCAATCGATTTGTCCTTGTAGCGGACTTCCAGCGTTTCGCGGTTGAAACGCTTGCCTTTGCAGACGTCGCATTCGACATAGACGTCGGCCATGAAGTTCATCTCGATTTTCATGACGCCGTCGCCTTTGCATGCCTCGCAGCGGCCGCCGGCAACGTTGAACGAAAACCGGCCGGCGGAGTAGCCGCGGGCTTTGGCTTCGGGGAGGCCGACAAACCAGTTGCGGATATGATCGAACAAACCGGTGTATGTTGCCGGATTGGAACGCGGCGTGCGGCCGATCGGCGACTGGTCGATGTTAATGATCTTGTCAATGTTTTCGGCGCCGGTGAGCCGCTCATAAATGCCGGCCGGTTCGCGTGAGCCGTTGACCTCCTTGTTGAGAGCCTTGCACAGGGTTTCCAAAATCAGCGACGATTTGCCGCCGCCGGAGACGCCGGTAACGCAGGTAAAGGTGCCGAGCGGGATTTCGACGTCGACGTTTTTGAGGTTGTTGGTGCGAACGCCTTTGAGACCGACGAATTTGCCGTTGCCTTTGCGGCGCACGGCCGGCACGGCGATGAACTTGTCACCGTTGAGATATTGGGCGGTCAGGCTGTTTTTGTTTTTGAAAACTTCTTCGGGGGTTCCTTTGGCAACGACTTCGCCGCCCTGACTGCCGGCACCGGGTCCCATGTCAACCAGATAGTCTGCGGCGCGGATGGCGTCTTCGTCATGTTCGACAACGATAACGGTGTTGCCGATGTCGCGCAGACGGGTGAGCGTTTCGAGCAGGCGGTCGTTGTCGCGCTGATGCAGGCCGATAGACGGTTCGTCAAGCACATAGAGTACGCCGGTCAGTCCCGAACCGATCTGCGAAGCCAGGCGGATGCGCTGAGCCTCGCCGCCCGACAAAGTGCCGGATTGGCGCGAGAGATTGAGATATTCCAGGCCGACATTATTTAAAAAATTCAGACGTTCGATTATTTCTTTGAGAATTTTAGCCGCGATTTCCTGCTTTTTGGGTGAAAGGGTGGGGCCGATGCCGCGGAACCAAACCAGCGCTTTTTTGATAGAGAGTTCGGAGGCTTCGATAATGTCCAGTCCGCCGATCTTGACGGCTAAGGCTTCGGGTTTGAGGCGCTTGCCTTTGCAGATTTCGCACGGCGCAGCCGACTGGTAACGCGCCAGTTCTTCACGGGATGCCGTGGAATCTGTTTCCAGAAAGCGGCGTTCCATGTTCGGGATAACGCCTTCAAACGGCTTACAGGTTTGGAAATGCGGAAAATACATCGGCACGGGGACATTACCGGAGCCATACAGAATTATGTCTTTTGCGTGTTGGGGGAGGTCTTTCCACGGCGTGTTTTCCGAAATTTCGAGATAGCGGCACAGCGAAGCCAGCGTATCGGTGAAAAAGCCGTGACGGCGGTTGAACCACGGTGCAACGGCACCTTGCGCAATCGACAAATTGACGTTGGGCACGACCAAAAGCGGATCCATGTAGAGTTTGGCGCCGATACCTTCGCAGTGCGGGCAGGCACCGTAAGGGTTGTTGAAAGAAAACAGGCGCGGTTCGATTTCTTCAATAGTAAAGCCGGAAACCGGACAGGCGAATTTGGACGAGAAAACGGTACGCTCGTTTGAGACGGCGTTTTCGGCAAAAAGCAAACCGTCGCTCAAATTCAAAGCCGTTTCGACCGATTGGGACAGCCGTTCGGCAATGCCTTCTTTGACAATTATGCGGTCGACGACGACCTCAATGTCGTGTTTTTGGTTTTTGTTGAGTTCGGGGACTTCCTCAATATCATAGATCCGACCGTCGATTTTAAGGCGCTGGTAACCGCGTTTTTGAAGCGTTTCGAATTCTTTTTTGAATTCTCCTTTTTTGCCGCGCGCAATCGGAGCCAGCAACAGGAGTTTGGTGCCCGCAGGCATTTCGAGAATGCGGTCGACCATCTGCGAGACGGTCTGTGATTCGATCGGCAGGCCGGTAGCCGGAGAATAAGGCGTGCCGGCGCGCGCCCACAACAGGCGCATGTAGTCGTAAATTTCGGTGACGGTGCCCACGGTCGAACGCGGATTGTGCGAGGTTGTCTTCTGTTCGATGGAAATTGCCGGAGAAAGGCCTTCCAGCGAATCAACGTCAGGCTTTTTCATCAGGTCGAGAAACTGACGGGCGTAGGAGGAAAGGCTTTCGACATAGCGACGCTGGCCTTCGGCGTAAATCGTGTCGAACGCCAGAGACGACTTGCCCGAGCCCGAAAGGCCGGTGATGACGGTCAGTTTGTTTTTGGGAAGGCTGATGCTGACGTTTTTGAGATTGTGCTCGCGGGCGCCTTTGATGTCGATAAATTCGCTGCTCATTTGTTTGATTCTCCCTGACTGCCGAATATAGTCGGTTTAAAGGCGAAAGGCAATACCAAAAACGGGTATGGCCGGGCAGTATAAATAAAAAAACTTGCAAAAATCGGATGACATGCTAGTATCGCCGTCAGTTTTAACCAGAATATTGTTTTTTATGATAAAAAAGACTATTTTTGCGGCTGCTTCGGCATTGTGTCTGATCGGAACGGCTGAAGCCGCTGTCAATATTGCCGTTATCGCTCCCAAAAGCGGAGATTACAGCGAAGTCGCCCGCAATCTGACGGACGGCGTGCGTGCGGCGGTATCGGAAATTAATGCGCGGGGCGGTCTGCTCGGGCAGAGCGTTAACCTGATTGAGGTTGACGATCGGTGCGACGATCGTTTTAACGTGTCGACGGCGCAGATGATGGCCGTCAATTCTTCGGCGGAAGACAAAGTGAATTTGGTTATAGGACCATATTGCTCCAATAAGTTTGCGGAAGTCGCCCAAATTTACGAAGACGGGAAAATTCTGCAGATCGTGCCGTTGCCGCTGGACGGCGAAAAAATGGCGGTGACGCGGAAAGGCCTGATTAAGCTTGTCGGAGAAGAACGCGGGCAAGCTGCGAAATTTTTCGAATACTACAAGTTTAACTTTGCAAATCAGAATACGGCGCTGGTTTATGATACCGGTCTGCGTTCGGCGGTGGAAATTGCGGCGGCGGTGCAGCAGAAGTTTGCCGACGCGCGCCTGTCGGATCGGCTGACAAGCTATAATTTTGCCAATTACGGCAAGGATTATGCCTGGCTGGCGGCGGAGATTCTTAAGAACAACCGGGTGGTTTATGTTCTCGGAACCTCGAAGGCAACGGCCAAGCTGACGCGCGAAATCGGAAAACTTCGGAAAGGTGCGGCGGTGTTTGCCGATCGTTACGCGCTGGAGGAAAATTATACCGATATTGTCGGTTCCGGGCAGGAAGGATTGTATTATCTGGCTCTCGAGAATCTGAGGAATAATCCGCAATTTGCGGAAATTCTGGTACGGATGCGTCTGAAAGGACAGGAACCGCGCGGACTCGGCGTTTACGGTTATCTGAGCGTCATGCTGTGGGAAAAGCTGGCGATACAGGCGAATTCGCTTGATTATGACGCCATGGCAAAAACGGCCGCCGCAGCAGAGTTTGCCCTGCCGTGGGGACGTATTCGTTTTCAGAACGGAAAACCAGACAAATCAGCTCCTTACGGCATATACGGTTTTCAAAACGGAGAATATGCACAGGTTTATTGATTTTGGGTTTCAATCTGAGAATTATCAATGTATATTGAGAGAAGTTTTAACGATAGCATAAGGTATATGTAAAATGGCTGGAAGCATTAATAAAGTAATTTTGGTCGGCAATCTCGGCGCGGATCCCAAAGTCAGCAATACTCAAAGCGGCGGCAAAATCGTCAATCTGAACGTGGCGACTTCCGATACCTGGAAAGACAAACTTTCCGGCGAACGCAAAGACCGCACCGAGTGGCACCGCGTGGTTATCTTCAATCCGCAGTTGGCGGACGTTGCCGAGCGTTATCTGCACAAAGGATCCAAAGTTTATCTGGAAGGTCAGCTGCAAACCCGCAAGTGGGAAGACAGCAACGGGCAGGAGAGATACACGACCGAGGTTGTTTTGCAGAACTTCAGCGGTTCGCTGGTTTTGCTTGATTCCAGAGGCGACGGCGTTCCGGCCGGCGGCAATGACGTCTTTTCGACAGGGGCTTCTTCCGGTTGGGATTCCGCTCCGGCCGGCGGTGCGGCTCCTGCAGCCGATCTGGATGACGACATTCCGTTTTAGCCGAACGTTTTTCATTCAATTTAAAACAGCGGTATCCGGTCGGGGTATTGCTGTTTTTTTTGCTTTTTACGTTTTTTTTGTTAACTTTTTTATCGGCTTTGAATTTAAAAATCGATTTTAAGGCCGTTTTTTTGACCGCAGACGCGTTTTGGACGTTTTTATCTGGGCATAAGTCTGATAATTCGTTAGCGGAAAAACGTATTTTTTGATATGCTCGGGGCAGTTTGAACTTAAAGTAAAGGTATAAGCAAAGTGACTGAAGAAACTGAAAATAAAGAACCGGAAGTTAATCCGATCGACGCCGGGAAAGACATTTCACCGGTCGAAATCTCGGAAGAAATGCGCCGCTCGTATCTGGATTATGCAATGAGCGTTATCGTTTCGCGCGCGCTGCCGGACGTTCGCGACGGTTTGAAGCCGGTGCATCGCCGCATTATTTATTCGGCTTACGAAAACGGTTATGATTACAATCGTCCGTTCCGCAAATCGGCCCGCATCGTCGGTGACGTTTTGGGTAAATATCATCCGCACGGCGATTCTTCGGTTTATGAAGCAATGGTTCGTATGGCACAGCCGTTCTCTATGCGCGTGCCTTTGATCGACGGACAGGGCAACTTCGGTTCGATGGACGGCGACAGTGCCGCTGCCATGCGTTATACCGAAGCTCGTCTGGCCAAAGTCGCCCACGCGTTGATTGACGACATTGACAAAGACACCGTTGACTTTATGCCCAATTATGACGAGAGTCTGCAGGAGCCTTCCGTTCTGCCGGCGCGTTATCCGAACCTCCTGGTAAACGGCGCAAACGGTATTGCCGTCGGCATGGCGACCAATATTCCGCCGCATAATCTCGGCGAGGTGATAGATGCGTGCTGCGCATATATCGACAATCCGGAAATTACGATTGAGGATATGATAAAAATCATTCCGGGGCCGGATTTTCCGACCGGCGGTCTGATTCTCGGCTATGCCGGCGCCAAATCGGCTTATCTGACCGGGCGCGGTTCGGTGGTCATGCGCGCCAAGTGCACGATTGAAGAACTGCACAAGGACAAAGAAGCCATTATCGTCCACGAGATTCCGTATCAGGTCAATAAGGCTGCGATGATTACGCGCATTGCCGAGCTGGTCAAGGAAAAGAAAATCGAAGGCGTTTCCGAAATCCGCGATGAGTCCGATCGTCAGGGCGTACGCGTGGTGATTGAGGTCAAGCGGGATTTTCAGGCCGACGTGGTGTTGAACCAACTGTATAAGTATACTTCGCTGCAAACAAGCTTCGGCATGAATATGCTGGCGATTCACAACGGTCGTCCGATGATGATGAATCTGAAGGAAATCATTGCCGCGTTCATTGAATTCCGCGAAGAGGTTATCCGCCGCCGTACGATTTTCGAACTCGGCAAAGCGCGCGATCGTGCTCATACTTTGGTCGGTTTGGCAATCGCGGTTGAAAATATCGATCCGGTGATCGAACTGATCCGTACGTCGCCCACGCCGCAGGAAGCCAAAGAGGCTTTGCTGGCCAAGGCCTGGCCGGCCGGGGACGTCGAAGCGCTGGTCAAATTGATTGACGAGCCGGATCGCAAGGTTGAAAACGGCACCTACCGTTTGTCTGAAGCGCAGGCTCGCGCCATTCTGGATTTGAAACTGCAAAGACTGACCGGTCTTGAACGCGACAAGATTCACGAGGAACTTGTTTCTCTCGGCGAGGAGATCAAAGAATGTCTGTCAATTTTGTCTTCGCGCGAAAAGCTTTATACCATTATGCGCGACGAGCTGGTTGTCATCAAAGACGAATATGCGACGCCGCGCCGTTCGAAGATTGAAGATATTGAGTATGATACAGATATTGAATCTTTGATTCAGCGCGAGGAAATGGTCGTGACCGTTACGGAAGCCGGTTATATCAAGCGTGTGCCGCTGAATGCCTATAAGGCGCAGAAACGCGGCGGCAAAGGCAAATCCGGCATGGCGACCAAAGAGGAAGATTTTGTCACCCGCTTGTTTGTGGCTTCGACCCATACGCCGGTTTTGTTCTTTTCTTCGCTCGGTTATGTTTATAAAATGAAAGTTTATAAACTGCCGCTGGGTTCGCCGACTTCCAAGGGCAAGCCTTTTGTCAATCTGCTGCCGCTGGATCCGGGCGAAACGATTACCACCGTAATGAAATTGCCGGAAAACGAATCCGAGTGTCAGGATTTGTCGATTATGTTTGCGACGAGTCAGGGTAACGTTCGACGCAATTCGCTGAGCGACTTTGTCAATGTTCAGTCTAACGGTAAAATTGCCATGAAACTTGATGACGGAGACAAACTGATTAACGTTCGCATCTGTAATGAAAACAATGACGTGATGCTGGCGGCGCGCAGCGGCAAGTGCATCCGCTTCCCGGTAACCGACGTTCGCGTTTTCGTCGGCAGAAATTCGACGGGTGTTCGCGGTATTAAGCTGGCGGAAGGCGATGAAGTCATTTCGATGTCAATTTTGAACCACAGCGACGCGACAACCGAAGAGCGCGAAGAATACTTCCGTCTCAAACGGATTGAATGCGAAGGCACAGAACCCGACTTTGGCAGCATGAGCCGTGAGGTCTATGAGCAAATGAAGGAAAACGAGCAGTTTATTCTTTCTGTTACGACCACCGGTTACGGCAAACGGACGTCTTCTTACGAGTATCGTGTTACGGGGCGCGGCGGTCAGGGTATTGCCAATATGGAAATGTCCGCCCGCAACAAAGAAATCGCAAGTTCATTCCCGATAGAGGACGACAATCAGATTATGATGGTTACCGATGCCGGCAAACTTATCAGAATGCCGGTGTGCGACATCCGCGTTGCCGGCCGTAAGACGCAAGGCGTTATTTTGTTCAGAACCGGCGAGAACGAGAAGGTTGTTTCGGTCACCTGGCTTGATGCCGACGCCGGAGATGATGACGAACTGGAAGAAGAAACCGGTTCGGAAGTTTTGGGCGAAAGCGTTGCCGATGTCGATGAGGCGTCGGGAGAGGCTGCGGTTGAAGAACCGGACGTTGAGGCCGAAGAATAGGACTGTTCAGGCGGGCAAATTTTTTGCCCGCCTGTTAATCAAGGTGAGACATGATACTGAATACTGGTTTTGAAGCAATAATAAGCGGTTTGGTTGCTGTTGTAATTGCGCAGTTTTTGAAGGTTTTGACCTTTTATCTGAAAATGAAAGAAATCGATTTTGAAAAACTTGCGACTACCGGCGGGATGCCGAGTTCGCACAGTGCCGGCGTTTGTGCGTTGACGATGTCTGCAGGGTTGATTGCAGGTTTTGATTCGCTTATTTTTGCCGTCAGCGGCGGTTATGCGCTGGTAGTCATGCATGACGCGGCCGGTTTGCGGCGCGATGCCGGAGACATGGCCAAGCTGCTGAATCAGATTTTGAGAGATTTTTACAAATCAAACATAAAGACCAAGTCTGCGCAGCTTAAAGAGCTTCTCGGACATACGCCCAAAGAGGTGATTGCCGGGGTTGTGCTCGGTTGTGCGGTGGCGTTCGGGGTGCATTATCTGTTAATTGCAGAATAAGGAGTAAAACAATGCCTTTTGTGACAATAAATACCAATACCGAAAACAAGGACAAGCATCTTGCCGAAGATGCGGCGCGTCTGGCAGCCGAAATCTTGGGCAAGCCTATTTCTTACGTGGTGTCCACGGTACGGAGCGGGCAAAATATGGCTTTTGACGGCAGTTCCGAAAATAAAGGCGCTCTGATTGAGGTTAAGTCGGTCGGTTTTGCCGACAAGGTCGGTTTGGCGCGCCGTCTGACGGAACTGGCAATTGCACGTTTGGACGTGGAAGAGCGTTTCGTTAATATCGAGTTCGTCAATTTGTCAGCTTCAGACGTTGCCGTTTCCGGGGATTTGCTTGGATAAAATTCGCCATATCTTTTATTTGGAAAAAGTGTCCTTGGATAAGTTTCTGTAGAGGGAAGCGTAGGGGGTCGGTTTTTGATAATTCAACTGGTCAATTGCGTTCAGCGCATGGACGCCGTCTATTCTGTTCAGTGATTCTGCCTTTTGGCTTTTTATCGTGTGTAAGTAGCGTGCAACGTCCTGAAAGCAGCATTTGATGGTCAGAAGAGATCCGTCAGGTTTGAGAATCGGGGCGTTGGTTGTGTGGTCGCGGACGACATAAGGTTTGATGATTTCGGAATCTCCGCTTCCGCCGATGCCTTTGTACGGTTTTTTGAATCTGTTTTCATCCGCGCAAGGGGTGATACTGCGTATTTGTTCAATATAAAATTCAAGAGCTTTGCGTTCGGCGGCATCTAATTCCGGATTTGCCAGTTTTTGTTTACAGTTTTGGAAAGTCTGCCACATCATTTCGGCTTCATAGCTCGGTTTGCCGTTAACAGTTCTCGCAGGTTCGTAGATTTCGTCCAAGTTTTTCCCTTTCAGAAGTTGTAACGGGAAAACATTATCATAAATTTTGTCTAAAATCAAGTGCGACAAAGTAATAAAGTCTGAAATTTAATATCGTAATCATTAATAATCGGTTGTCCTAACAATTTTTGCTTTCCATTT
>CAYNBB010000028.1:0-21646 GCA_964395655.1 uncultured Azospirillaceae bacterium
GCAATAATTATTCGATTGTGCAAAACCGGCAGGAATTTACGCAGAATCTGATTAATATTCTGACCGAGGGCGCCGACAAACTGACGCTGGCCGATATGAACGAAGAAAGCGCTAACATGCTCGCGCTCCAGACCCGCCAGCAACTCGCCGTCAATTCCCTCTCTCTCGCCTCCCAGGCATCACAGGCGATATTGAAACTATTTTAAGCCACGGGCTTAAAATAGTTTCGTGATGTGCCTTCCCTTTAGTGTCATTCCGGCCGCAAAGCGCACGTCTGCGGAAGCAGCAAAAGCGCCAGCCTTTTGAGTGCGCTTTCAGAACCGGAATCCAGGAATCTATATGGCTGTATAATTAACCTGGATCCTCGTGTCAATTCCTCGCTTCGCTCAGGCACGAGGACGACCGTGGAGGTAAGGATGTCATTCCGGTGAAGGCCGGAATCTCGGAGATGCCGAAACAACTCCGGCATGACAGGTTTCTGATCTCTGGTCTCTGATTCCTGATTACCGTTTAGTAAAATATTTATACTTTCTCTTTATAATAATACCGATTTATGAGGAGAATCCATCATGCAACCGATAACATCACAAAAATTATGCGAGATTCTGGGGGCTAAGAGGCCCGTGGCAGATGCAGTGATTCACCGCGTTTCAACCGACAGCCGCAAAGTGCAGCCCGGCGATTTGTTTATTGCCGTCAAAGGCGAGAAATTTGATGCGCACGACTTTGTGCCCGAGGTGATTGCCAAAGGTGCGGCGCTGGTTGTCGTCGAGCATTTGGTTGAGGGCGTGGCCGCCGAAAGACAAATTGTGGTGCCTAATTCATTGCAGGCTTACGGCAAAATCGGCGCCTATAACCGCTCGCAGTTTAAGGGCTTGGTTATCGGGCTGACCGGTTCGGCCGGAAAAACAACCACCAAGGAGGAAATAAAATTTGCGTTGAGCCGTTTCGGCAAAACCTATGCGACCGACGGCAACCACAATAATAATGTCGGCGTGCCGATCACGCTCTGCGAAATGGATATGGACGCAGATTATGCCATTATTGAAATGGGAATGAGTGCCAAAGGCGAGATTGAAGAACTGGTTTCTTATGTGCAGCCCGACGTTGCCGTTGTTACCAACGTTTATCCGATGCATATCGAATTTTTTCCTAACTTTGAGGGAATAGCCGAGGCCAAGGCCGAGATTTTCAAATCACTCAAAAAAGGCGGTTTGGCACTGATTAACGAAGATACCAATTTTGCCGCTCTGCTCGAACAAAGAGCGCTCGAAAACGGAGCCAAGGTCGTTAAATTCGGCAAAAACAGTCATCCCGACGTGCCGTTGAAACTGGCGGACGAGGGGGAACATAATTATTATAACGCGTGGTGCGTTCTGAGTCTTATCAGCGCCTTAGGACTCGACGTTAAACAAACAGCTGAAGATTTGGCCGGTTTCAAAGCTCTGGCCGGCCGCGGCGCCCGGCATGTGCTGAAGCTGCCCGGGGGCGGAACCTATACCCTGATTGACGACAGTTATTCGGGGCAGCCCGAAGCGATGAAAATTGCCGTTGAAACGCTCGACAAAATGAATGTTTCGGGGCGCAAAATCGTCGTGCTCGGCAAAATGGCCGAACTCGGAGACACTTCCAAGGCGCGGCATGTCGAAATCGGACAGACGGTGGCGGCCAGCTCAATCGACGTTGTCGTCGGCGTTTGTCCGGAAATGAAGGATATGCTGGCGCAGCTTCCGGCCGGAAAAGAGCGGCATTATTTTGAAAATAAAGAAGGTTTGGACGAGTTTTTGTTAAATAACCTGTTGCAAAATAATGATATTGTCCTTATAAAGGGAGCCAGATATTCTTCAAAACTGTATCAGGTGACAGACAGCCTGCTCGAAAAAGGAAAGTAAACCGGACATGAAATGCCCATTTTGCGGATGTGAAGACACTCAGGTTAAAGATTCGCGCGAAACCGACGATTCAACGGCTATCCGCCGGCGCCGCGAGTGTGCCGAGTGCGGATCGCGCTTTACGACTTTTGAGCGCGTGCAGCTGCGCGATCTGATTGTGGTCAAGAAAAACGGCGATAAGGTCATGTTTGACCGCGACAAACTCGCGCGATCGATTTATCTGGCCGTGCGCAAGCGTCCGGTCAGCAGCGAACGGGTGGAAAAAATCGTAACGGCTATCCAACGGCGTCTGGAGAGTTCCGGCGAAACGGAAATCCCGTCGACCCAAATCGGCGAGTATGTTATGGAAATCCTGGCAAACCTCGACCATATTGCGTATATTCGTTTTGCGTCGGTGTATCGCGATTTTCGCGAAGTGAAAGATTTTGAGGAATTTGTGGAAACGATTGATAAATTGGCTAAACCCCGGGGAGAAGACGAATAATGGGAAGTTTTGTTTCGGAAAAAATCAAAATGAAGTCGGCGGCGCGTCTGGCCGCGGTGCAGGCAACCTATATGATTGAATACGGCCAGTTGCCGGTTGACGAGGTTATCAAGGATTTTGTCAACGGAGAAGTCGGACGTTATGTCATTGAAGAAGAAAACGACGGTTGGGAAGAAAAGGAAGAACTGGTACGTGTTGGAGACATGGACAAGACTTATTTTTCCAATCTGACCAAAAACGTTCATGCAAACAAGGAAGAGCTTGAAAAGTCTCTGGCGCATTTCCTGCGCGAAGGATGGTCTTTTGACCGTTTTGACGGGACGCTGCGCGCGTTGTTGCTTTGCGCGGCTTATGAACTGGCGTATACCACCGACGTTGACGCGGCGGTCATTGTCAAAGAGTACGTTGATCTGGCGTATGCGTTCTTTTCCAAAAACGAGCCGAAAATGGTTAACGCTTTGCTGGACACAATAGCAAAAGAAATTCGCTGAAAAGTATGTTTGACCGGCGCATTTGCCGTGATTGAGGGAATATTAAATGGCTAAATTAAAAGTATACGAATATCCGCATCCGGTGTTGAAGCAAAAAGCCGAAAAAGTTGCCGCCGTGGACGATGAATTGCGCCGGCTGTTTGACGATATGCTTGAGACCATGTATGCCGAAAACGGTTGCGGTCTGGCGGCGCCGCAGGTCGGAATTTCAAAACGCGTCGTCGTTATCGACATTGCGCATGAAGGAGAGAAACCGGCGCCTTTGTATCTGGCCAATCCCGAAATCGTCTGGTCTTCGGAAGAAACGGAAATCTGTGAGGAAGGGTGTCTTTCGGTACCAGAAATGCGCGCCGAGGTCGAACGTCCGGCCAGCGTCAAAATCCGTTATCTGGATTATCACGGCAAGGAATGCGAACTGCTGGCGGAAGATTTTCTGGCCGTGGCGGCGCAACACGAACTCGACCATCTGGACGGTATTTTGTATATTGATAAAATCAGTCGTCTGAAACGTCAGATGCTGCTCAAAAAGCTCGAAAGACTGCGTAAGGAAAGAGAGAGAAAATAATGAAAATCGTTTTTATGGGAACGCCGGATTTTGCCGTGCCGACGCTGAAGGCTTTGTGCGAAAAGCATGAGGTCATCTGCGTTTATTGTCAGGCGCCGAAAGAAGCGGGCAGGGGGCAGAAACTGCAAAAATCGCCGGTGCAGCAGTTTGCCGAAAGCCGGGGAATTGAAGTGCGGACGCCCAAAACTTTGCGTAGCGAAGAAGAACAGCGCCGGTTTACGGCGCTTAATGCCGATATTGCGATTGTGGCGGCTTACGGCCTGATACTTCCCAAGGCGGTGATCGAGGCTTTTCCGAAAGGATGTCTGAACGTGCACGGTTCGCTTTTGCCGCGCTGGCGCGGCGCAGCGCCGATTCAGCGTTCGATTGAGGCCGGGGACGATAAAAACGGCATTACCATTATGCGGGTGGTCGAGGCGTTGGACGCAGGTGCCATGTATAAAAAAGGCGAAATTGCGATTACGTCCGAGACAACCGGAGGTTTGCTGCATGATCAGATGGCGGAGCTCGGTGCCGGACTGATGCTTGAGGTGCTCGACGATTTGGACAATATCGTGCCGCAGGAACAGGACGAGGTGCTGGTAACTTATGCCGCCAAAATCGACAAGAGCGAGTGCAGGCTCGATTTCTCGTTGCCGGCCGAAGTTTTGGAGCGGAAGATTCGCGCGTTTAATCCGTATCCGGCAGCGTATTTTGAACACTGCGGCGAACGTTTTAAGGTTTTGGCGGCCGGCGTTCTGACTGAAACGGCGGATGCCGCGCCCGGAACGATACTCTGTGACGACAAGCACATCCGCATTGCCTGCGGCAAAGGGATGCTCGAGATCAGACGGATACAGCGTCAGGGTAAGAAATGCATGGATGCCTGCGAACTTTTGCGCGGATATAAATTTTAGCCTTCCAGCTTTTTTTCAAGCAGAAAACTTTCGGCTTCCATTGCGGCCATGCAGCCTGAGCCGGCGGCAACGACGGCTTGGCGGAAACGCTCGTTCTGAACGTCTCCGGCGGCAAAAATTCCGGGTACGCTGGTGTGGGTGCTGTTGTGTCGGGTGATGATGTAGCCTTGTTCGTCCAGATCGAGGTGTCCTTTGAAAATTTCCGTATTGGGGCGGTGGCCGATGGCAATGAAAACGCCGTTGACAGGCAGGGTTTTCATTTTGTCGGTTTTGACGTTTTTGATTTTGATACCGCTGACGCCGCGGGGATTGTCGGTGCCGATAATGTCTTCAACAACAGAATCCCATTCTACGGCTATCTTGTTGTTTTTCTTGATTTTGTCGCGCAGCGTCTTGTCGGCGCGCAGAGAATCTCGGCGGTGGACGATTGTGACAAAGCCGGCATAGTTGCTCAGGAACAGCGCTTCTTCCGCCGCGGTATTGCCGCCGCCGATGACGGCAACGTTTTTGTCCTTGAAAAAAAAGCCGTCGCAGGTGGCGCAGACCGAAACGCCGAATCCGCGGTATTTGGTTTCGTTTTCGAGGCCGAGCCAGCGTGCGTTTGCCCCGGTGGCAACAATCAGCGTGTCGCCGGTAAAAAGATTGTGGCGTTCGGAACTGCATTCAAAGGGGCGTGCTTTGAAATCTATTTCGACAATCTTGTCGTCAATAATCAGAGCGCCGACGTTTTCGGCCTGTTTGCGCATGTTTTCCATCAGTTTTGCGCCGAGAATCGGTTCGGGAAAACCGGGGAAGTTTTCAACAAGATTGGTGATGGTCAGCTGGCCGCCGATTTGTTCGCCCGATACGACAATCGGCCGAAGACCGGCGCGGGCGGCATAAATTCCGGCGGTATAACCGGCGGGGCCGGAGCCGATGATGAGAACGGGCGTCTTGTATTCGGCCATCGTCTAATTCCGTTTTATTGTTTTTTCATGGTTATTTCGCCGGTGCAGTCGCATTCTTTCGGGCCGCAGGCGCAGACGGTTTCGTCTTTGACATAAGTTGTCGTCGGTTTGTCAAATTGAATACAATCGCAATCGGCGTTTTTTTCGCAGGCGCAGGTAAAATCGCTGATGTTGTTGGGGAACGTGCAGCCGCATTTGTTATCGTCGTCGCAGTCGCAGCTCTCGAGACCGCAGTTGTATTTTTCGTCGTAATTTCTGGTATCCATGGGTTTCTCCTTATAAAAAAAACAGGCATTTTGAAAATAAAATGCCTGTCTGATATAAGCGTTTTTTGGAAAAGTTAAATATAGTTTATTTCCAAAATCTCGAAAGATTTGCGGCCGCCGGGAGCCGTATATTCGGCAGAATCTCCGACTTCTTTGCCGATAAGAGCCTTGGCCAGAGGAGAAGAAAGCGAGATTTTGTTCTTTTCGATATCGGCTTCGTAATCTCCGACAATCTGATAGCTTTTTTCTTCGTCGGTATCTTCGTCGGCAACCGAGACGGTGGCTCCGAAGCGAACGACGTCATAATTCAGGCTGGCAACGTCGATAACCTGTGCACGGCTCAGGACGGCTTCAAGATCCTGAATGCGTCCTTCGATAAAGCTCTGTTTTTCCTTGGCGGCGGAGTATTCTGCGTTTTCGGACAAGTCGCCGTGAGAACGTGCTTCGTCAATGGCTGCGATAATGTTGGGACGTTCGACCCCCTTTAAGTTTTTAAGTTCGGCCTCAAGGGCAGTATACCCCTGTTTTGTCAACGGGAATTTTTCCATTTCTACACCTATTTTAAAGTTATCTGAGAGTTAGAAAAAACGAACTGCGAGAGAGGATTACTCCCTCACAGCCCGTGATACGTTTTATATGAACCCAATTTATCATCTAAAAAAAATAAATCAAGAACTTTCTTAAAGGTGGATATATCATAAAATGTCTATACATTTTGAACTTGTCCTGCTAAAGTCAAAGTGTCGTATGTTTTTTATGGAGACTGAAATTATGAAAAAAATTTATCTGGCAGCGGCCGTTATGGGTTCAATGTTGATGTCGGCTTCCGCCTATGCGGTTGACAGCACGGGCTGCGGTTTGGGGTCTATGGCCTGGAAGGGTGAGCGCGGTATCGGTCCGCAGGTGTTGGCCGCAACGACCAACGGTTCTTTCGGCACTCAGACTTTCGGCATTACGTTCGGTACTTCGGGCTGCGATCCGAACGGTCGCATTTCCGGCGGAACGGGCAAAATGGCACTGGCTTTTCTGGAGAACAATCTGGAACAGTTTGCCATGGATGCCGCGGTCGGTCACGGCGAAACGATTGAAACGCTTGCCGGTATTTTGAATGTTGACGGCGAAAAGCTCGGCGAACAGGCCAAGGCTCATTTTGCCAGCATTTTTTATAATGAAAATGCCGACGCCGCCTCGGTTACACTGGCGATGATCGATCTGGCTCATGAAATTGCCTGATTTTAGGCGGTCTTAATCTTTTCGGAGCGGGAGAACGTTTGTATATGTTTTGTATATATCGTTTTCTTCGCTTCGTTTTTTTGGCTTTTTTTATTTTGCAGGCCGTTGCCGTGCCGGTGCGGGCAGAGGTTTCCGCTTCTGCCGAATGGCTGGCTCTCGGGCATTATCATAAAACTTTGTTCGGCGGGTATGAAAGCACGATTGACACGCCGAATTTCTTTTTGGACGTTCGCGGAAAATATAATCCTCAGGATGAACTTGAGGCGACAACAGCCTTGTTTCAAAGCAACGATTATGAAAAACAGTGTCTGTTTCCTGCGCGTTACAAATTTCTGAAAAAGCACGGGTTGACGGCGGCCGAATTTCCGAAATGCAAAGAATACGAACAGTTTTATTCTGATTTGAGACCCAACGGAATTACGTTGCTGTTTACCGATGCCAACATGAACAATCCCTCGTCTTTGTTCGGACATACGATGATCAGAATCGATACCGCGCGCAAAGGGACGCAGCTGCTCGGGCACGGAGTAACTTACGGTGCTTTTATGGGAGAGAATCCGGGGCCGCTTTATCCGCTGCTCGGGTTGTTCGGCGGATATTACGGCGGGTTTACGGTCAAGCCTTATTACGAGGTTGTCAACACCTATAACAATATCGAAAATCGCGACGTGTGGGAGGTTAATCTTGATTTCAGCCGCGAGGAGATGGATTATTTTATCGCTCATCTCTGGGAAGTCGGGCAGGCACAGTCGCGGTATTATTTTCTGACACGCAATTGTTCGTATCTGCTGCTTGAGAATCTGGACGCGGTGCGGCCGTCACTGCAGCTCGCGCGGAAGTTTCCGGTTCAGGTGATTCCGCTTGATACAATGAAGGCGGTTCAGAATATTCCCGAATTGAACAAGGGGATCAATTATCGTCCGTCGCGGCAGAGCAAAATACGATATCGCTGCAAGATGATGAACAAGGCGCAGAAAAAAGCCTATCTGAACGCAATCAAAACGCATGATTATCAGATTGAAGGTTTGAGCGAAGCGGAAAAGGCGGACGTGCTGGAGACGGCTTATCAATATGTGCAGTATCAGTATGTGGCGGGCAAAAGCGATCTGGAAGAATATCGCAGGGAGAGTTTTGAGCTGTTGAAAGAACGTAACAAACTATCGCAAAAAGGAAAAATTGAGGAGCTGGATCAAAACGAAGAGCCGATGCGCGGGCATAATTCCATACGCGCCATGCTCGGCACGGGTGTGCGTAACGGAGAGGCGTTCCAGCAGTTGTCTTTTCGTCCGGCTTATCATTCGTGGACGGACGACAATTACGGTTTTGTGCGCGGAGCGGAAATAAACTTTTTGGAAACGTCAATCCGTCATTATGACAGCCGTGACAGATTCGTTTTGCAGAATCTGGATATTTTGAGTATTCGTTCTATTGCGCCGATTGACGAGATGTTTGCACCGATTTCGTTTCAAATTCTGTGGAATATCGGTCGCGATTATAATCCGCAAAGCGACAGGGAGGGGTATGTAACGACATTGAAAACCGGCGGCGGCGCAACATTGCGGCTGAATGACAACATTATGGCCTATGCGCTGGCAAACGGCATTGTCGGATACGGCGGTTTCTTGGATGATAACATCTACGGCGCCGTCAGCGGCGAGGGGGGGATACTCGCTTCATATAAGAACTGGCGTTTGTGGCTTAAGGCTGAAAAGGTCTATGCAGGCGTCAAATGGAAAAGTCAGACGGTCTATTATGCCGAAGGCGCTTACAGCCTCGGGCGCAACTGGGCACTGTCCGTCAGCGGCAAACACGAGCAGAATTACGGTCGTGACGTTGAGGAAAGCATGCTCGGCATCAGAAGGTATTTTTAGAAAGGCAATTGATTTTTTTGAGGGATGCGTGTATGCTTGGCAACAGTTTATTATGAAGGAGAAAATCAATGTTACGCGAAGATTTGCAAAAAGCTCTTAAAGAATCCATGTTGGCTCATGACGCGGCAACGACCGGCGCCGTTCGTCTGATTATTGCCGGGATGAAGGAAAAAGACGTCGAGGCTCGAGGGAAAGGCGCCAAAGAGGCAAGCGAAACGGAACTGATGTCGATGATGCAGACAATGATCAAACAGCGCAACGATTCTATTAAAATGTATGTTGACGGCAAAAGGCAGGATCTGGCTGACAAGGAAATGGCCGAGATTAAAGTTATCGAGCGTTTTTTGCCCAAGCAGATGAACGAGCAGGAGATTGAGGCTGCGGTTAAGACGATTATTGCCGCGACGGGTGCGTCTTCCATGAAAGACATGGGCAAAGTTATGGGCGCCTTGAAATCTCAGTATGCGGGGCAATTGGATATGGGCAAAGCCAACGGCATTATCAAGGTACTTTTGGCCTAAACAGGGAAATTTATGGCGGGAACCGATTTACAAAAACTGTGTGACGAGCTGCGGGCGAAAATTTCCATCGCCGACGTGGTCGGCGCAAAGGTCAAGCTCACGCGCAAGGGGCGCGAGTATACCGGTTTGTGTCCGTTTCACAATGAAAAAACGCCGTCTTTTACCGTCAATGAGGCCAAGGGTTTTTATCACTGTTTCGGCTGCGGCGCGCACGGCGACATTATCAAGTTTGAGATGGACGCCAACGGTCTGACGTTTATTGATGCGGTGGAGAAACTGGCGCATAAGGTCGGCATGTCGCTTCCGAAACTGACGCACGAGAGCCAGGAACAGACGGAAAAGCGCAATACCGCCTATGACATTATGGAAATGGCGGCCAGATATTTTGAAAAAAACCTGCGTCTGACCGGCGGGCGCGAAGCTTTGGAATATTTGTATCGCCGCGGTTTCGACGACAATATCATTGCCAAGTTCAGGCTCGGTTACGCGCCGGCGGGAAACGGTCTGCGCGCGCAACTTTCTTCAAAGGGCATAAGCGATGCCGAGATGGCCGAACTTGGCTTGGTTGCGCTGCCCGAAGGCAAGCGGCCGCATGATTTTTTCCGCAATCGTGTGATGATCCCGATTATTGACAAACGCGGCAAAGTCATCGCTTTCGGCGGCCGGGTGATGGACGGCAGTCAGCCCAAATATCTGAATTCTCCGGAAACGCCGGTTTTTAACAAGCGCCGCGCTCTTTACAATCTTAACAATGCGCGCGATGCCGGGTATGAGGCCAAGCGTCTGATTATTTGCGAAGGTTATATGGACGTTATTGCCATGGATCGTTTCGGTATCGGCTATGCGGTGGCGCCTTTGGGAACAGCCTTGACCGAAGATCAGATTGCCGAGGCCTGGAAGGTTGTCAACGAGCCGATCTGCTGTTTTGACGGCGACAGTGCCGGAATTCGCGCGGCAATACGGTCGGTTGACCGCGTGTTGCCTATTTTGAAGCCCGGTTATTCGCTGCAATATGCTTTTTTGCCCGACAAGATGGATCCCGACGAGTTTTTGCGTGCCAAAGGGCAAGAAGAGTTTTTAAAGGTGGTGACAGATACGACGGCGCTTAAGGATCTGTTATGGCGCAAAACGCTTGAAGGACAGGCGACCGATACGCCGGAACAAAAGGCGCTGATAGAAAAAAACATTCGCGAAGAGGTTGCCAAAATCAGCGACGAGACCGTACGCGGCTATTATGTTCAGGAGATGAAAAACAGGGTCTATTACGAACTCGGCCGCGGAGCCCGCCAGCTCCGGGAAGGGCGCAAAGATTCCGAATACCGTCGGAACGGCGCGCGTTTTGACAGTAAAAGACCGCAGGTTTGTCTGGCCGGATTTGTCAAGACGGATTTGGATGATCTGGTGGCGCGTTATGTGGTATCGGCCTTTGTGTGTTATCCGCGGCTGATTGAAGAATACGAAGAGCGTCTGCTCAGTTTTGAAATAAAAAATCCGCATTTGAAAGCTTTGTACGAGGCAATTCTTGAGATTGTTCATAATGACGGAGAAATCGAAGATTCCGCGATTCTGACCGAAAAACTCAATGTCTGCGGACAAGAACAAAATGTTAAAGAATGGGTTGAATTTGCCGGTATACTCAAGCAAAATCCGGACATTATCAAAATGCGCAGCAATTTGGACGAGCGAATCGTTGAAGTTCAGCTGTTGCAGCTGGAGGGGGAAATTCGCGAATGCATGCGCAGGATTCAAACCGAGGCTTTTGACGAAGACTTGTATAAGCGCTATGAAACGCTTAAAAACGAACGTAACGCGCTGCTTAAATCCCAAAATATTGATTAAGGCGAAAAGACGCTTTCCCGCGAATCGTTAAAAAATCTGCTTTTTTTGGAAGAAAAATATATTACGTACTTGACATTTGGACTAAAAATTATTAAAAGTTGCACTAGCTGAAAATTTAAAAAACCGGTTTTTTAAGGAACGTTAATGTCAGATATTGAAAATCCTGATCTGTACGACGGAACGTCGGCAGATGCGCCATTGATTGATTCTCTGGGCAGTGCGGTTAAACGTTTGATTGAAAAGGGCAAAGCCCGCGGTTATATTACCGTCGAAGAACTGAACAAGGCTCTTCCTCCCGAAAAAGAATCCTCCGAAAACATTGAAGACATCATGACTGATATTTCCGATATGGGTATCAGCATTATCGCCGAAGCCGATGTCGACGGTTTTGAAGCTGACGCCGTTGAAGACGACAACTATGACGAAGATGAGGATGAAGGCGGTAATTTTGACGAAAAAGAAATGGGGCGCAGCGATGATCCTGTCAGAATGTATCTGAAAGAAATGGGAACCGTCGAGCTGTTGTCCCGCGAGGGCGAGATCGCCATAGCCAAACGTATTGAGGCCGGCAAAACCGTGATGATTGACGGTTTGTGCGAGAGCCCGATGACAATTAAGGCAATTGCCGGTTGGCGCGACGAACTGATTAACGGCACTATGCAACTGCGCGATATTGTCGATCTGGAAATGATGTACGGCGACGATGTCGAAGGGCTGGAGTTTGAAGAAGACGAAACTCAGGCGCCCGAAGATCTGGACAAGGTTGCCGAAGAACTCGCCAAAAAGGAAAATCTTGACGATATTGACGAGGATATTGAAGACGACGATATTGAACTTGACGCTTCCGTTGATGACGAGGCGGAGGAGGAAGACGGCGTCGACGAGTTGTCGGAAGGCGAGGAAGACAGTTCCGGCGGCGATGACGAGGATCTGGACGGCAGCGCCGGACGGACGTCTGCTTCGGTTTCGGCCATGGAAGAAGCCCTGAAAGAGCCGGTTCTTGATATTCTGAACAAAATATCCGGTTACTATGATGATTTGAAGAAAATTCAAAACAAGCGCGTTGACGCGATTATTGCCGGCAAACCGGCGACGCCGGCGGTTGAAAAACAATATCTGCAGGTAAAGAAAGAGCTGGTTGAACTGATGAGTTCAATTCATCTGAACGCAACCCGTGTCGAACAGCTGGTCGAGCAGCTTAACGGATTGAATAAACGTCTGATGGGGCTTGAGGGCAAACTTCTGCGTTATGCGTTGTGCTGCAAGATCAAACGCGAAGACTTTTTGGACGCTTATCAGAAATCGGAACTTGATCCTAACTGGTTGGAAAACATTTCCCAAAAAACGGATAAGCACTGGAAAGCTTTTGTTGAGAGATACGGCGTTGAAATTACCGAATTACGCGATTCCGTTGCCCATATGGCGCAGGAATGCGGGTTGCCGATTTCGGAGTATCGCCGGATGGTGGATACCATCAAAAAAGGCGAACGTGAGGCTGATCGCGCCAAAAAGGAGATGATAGAGGCTAACCTGCGTCTGGTGATTTCGATTGCCAAGAAGTATACCAACCGCGGCCTGCAGTTTCTTGATTTGATTCAGGAGGGCAACATCGGCCTGATGAAAGCGGTTGACAAGTTCGAATATCGCCGCGGTTACAAGTTTTCGACTTATGCGACCTGGTGGATCAGGCAGGCGATTACCCGTTCGATTGCCGATCAGGCGCGCACAATTCGTATTCCGGTGCACATGATTGAGACAATCAATAAATTGGTTCGCACTTCTCGTCAGATGCTGGCGGAGATGGGGCGTGAGCCGGTGCCCGAAGAATTGGCCAAACGTTTGTCGATGCCTTTGGAAAAAGTCCGCAAGGTTATGAAAATTGCCAAAGAGCCGGTTTCACTGGAAGCGCCGGTCGGTGATGAGGAAGATTCTTCGCTGGGCGATTTTATTGCCGATGACAGTGCTTTGCAGCCGTTGGATTCCGCAATCCATTCCAATCTCAAGGAGACATGTACGCGCATTCTGTCTTCGTTGACGCCGCGTGAAGAGCGCGTTTTGCGCATGCGCTTCGGTATCGGAATGAATACGGATCATACTTTGGAAGAGGTCGGGCAGCAGTTTAACGTTACCCGTGAGCGTATCCGTCAGATTGAGGCCAAGGCGCTGCGCAAGCTCAAGCATCCGAGCCGTTCGCGCAAACTCAGAAGTTTTCTGGATCAATAATAAAACGAAAGCCGCAAAAAAATTGCGGCTTTATTAATGCTTGGCGATTCCAATCAGTCGCCGCGGTATTTGGCCTGTTGCCAGGCAAGTATAATTTCCGGATGAGACGCATATTTTGAACGGGAAGAGCGAAGAACGGCTTCTTTGTGTTTTTCAATGAGCTTTTTTTGACGCGCGTTTTCTTTTATCAGGGCATCTTCTCGGGCGCTGATCTGTGTTTCTTCTTCAGGGGCATAGAGGTCAAAACGGGCGGCCATTTCCGTAAAGCTGATTTCCAATGTTCGATCCAAACCTCGGGTGCGCATTTTTTTGAATGTATCAATTATTTGTCCATCAAGCTTTTGGCGAAGGTATTTTTGATATTCGCGCATGCGTTTGTTCGTTGTTCCTTCATATTGAAGATGAATATTGCCGTCGCCGAAATCCGTGAGAATAATGCCGGATTCCAGTTTTTCAACTTCAGGATTTATGAGGCGGCGCATTTGCAGCAGGCAGTCGTGCGTAAGGCTGTTTTCCGGGCGCATGACTCCAGCGGGGTATATGTCGATAAAGGTTTTTCCGGGGTAGGCACGTTGATTTTCAGTACATATAACACGATATTTGTCAGGCATGAGTTTTTCTTTCAAAAGTTGCTGTTTTGACAAAATATATCATCTTTTCTTTATTTTGTCTATGGTTTGTTGCCGGTTTTTATTGGTCAAAAAAGCGCTTGACTATGGCAAGGTTTTATCCTATTTTCAAGCAAGTCATTGGTGACGGGCCCATAGCTCAGTTGGTTAGAGCAGGCCGCTCATAACGGTCGGGTCGTTGGTTCGAGTCCATCTGGGCCCACCATAACAAAAAACTCTCCCTTGCGGAGAGTTTTTTGTTATGGTAAGTATTGAATGCTCGAACCAACGGAAAGTTGGTTTGACTACAAGGACTAGGCGAGACGGGTGTATCGCCGGTTTGCTCGGAAGAGCAAAAGCCCGCCCGTGCGGCCAAGGCTTTGAAAAAGCCGAAGCTCAGTCCATCTGTGGCTGTTCAAATATAAAAAATGGTTTTCCGATGAAGATATATATCTTTGTAAAAGGAACAAAATATTTACAAATGATAATTTTGTAAGAGAACTAAAGTATTAATATAAAAGCATTGATTTACTCCAAAAAGTTTTGTATTATAATACTAATTGGAGGAAATATGATATTTTCATTTGATGATTTGGCATTGAAGTTTCACGATTATACCGACATAAAAGGGAAAATTCGTCGGGAACTTCGGGCCGAAAAATTGGTACAGGTCGCACGTGGGCTTTATGAAACCGATGCCGATATTTCCGGTAAATATCTGGCTGGCAGAATTTTCGGGCCGTCTTATTTGTCTTTTGATTATGCGTTGGCAATGTATTCACTCATTCCCGAAGCTGTTTGTCGGACATATACTTCCGCAACGTTTAAAAAGAAAAAGTTCAAGCAATATCAAAATCATTTTGGCGTTTTTACTTATCGTGATGTTCCGTCCGAAGCGTATCCTTTGGGCATCCTGTTATACGAAGAAAATGGATATTCTTATCAGATTGCCACGCCGGAAAAGGCTTTGTGCGATAAGCTCTATACATTGCCGCCGGCTAAAAATTTAGGTGAATTGCGCACTCTTTTATTCGATGATTTGCGAATTGACGAGCAGGAATTTTGGAAACTTGATATGAATAGTTTGAATGAACTGGCGCCGTTATATCGTGCGAGCAACCTCAAACTTTTAAGCAAGTTAATCGGGAGGAACAGATAATGCGAACTGTTTTGGAGCAGATGCTCGATAATTACAACACCAATACCACCGAAGAAAGGAAAAACGCGTTAAAAGAAGTGGTGCAGGAAGTAGCCCTGTGTGGTTTGTCTCGTGCCGGTTTTTTTAAGCATGCGGCTTTTTATGGCGGGACAGCGTTGCGTATTTTTTACGGACTTGACCGATTTTCCGAAGATTTGGATTTTTCATTGGTTGTGTCCGATACTGATTTTCAGCTCAATCGTTATTTTTCGGGATTAGAGAATGAGATGGCCGCTTTAGGTTTGCGTTTTTCCGTTGTAGAAAAGCAAAAGTCAATGGATTCCGTAATAAAATCGGCTTTTTTGAAAGGAAATACCAAAGAGCATATTTTGAGCATTTATAATATTCCAAACATTGGCATCAATCCTGATGAGGTTATAAAAATAAAATTTGAAGTTGATACAAATCCACCTGCTTTTGCTAAGTTTGAAAACAAATATCGGCTGTTACCGTCTCCCTATCTGGTTAAACTTTATGATATGCCGTCATTATTTGCGGGTAAACTTCATGCGGTGATTTGCCGTTCGTGGAAGAATCGGGTTAAAGGACGGGATTTATATGATTATGTATTTTATTTGGCAAAACAGGCAAAAGTTAATTTGCCGCATTTATGTGCCAGATTGGAAGATTCCGGAGCAATATCGAAAGGCGGATCATTTTCAAGAAATGTATTATTGGAAATGCTTTATCAACGGTTTGAAACAATTGATTTTGAGCAGGCTAAACGAGATGTTTTACCGTTTATTGCCCATTCTGATAAATTAGATTTATGGAGCAAAGAGTTTTTTATGGGTATTACGGAAAATTTGCAAGTGGCAGATTGATTTTAGTATTTTGCACTTTGGCCTGATTTGTTATTTTTATTTCAAGATATATTTGTCCGAGTGGTGTTTATCGTCAATCATAATTAACGGTTTCTGTTGCGGGAGTTGCTTAGATGTGAAGAAAGCCCAATTACCTAAGTAATTGAGCTTAATATCGAAATAAATTTCTTATTAGCGACTAGACATCTAAAACCAATATGCTACGAAATTTATTTGATGCTTTCATTATTATCGAATGACGTTCAGAGTCAACTTGTTTTTATAATTTTTTCCTATATCATAAATTTATTATATAACAACAGGAGATAGACAATGAAATATCGCTTAGGTCTTGATATGGGCGCCACATCTATTGGGTGGGCAGTTTATAATATGGACAGTTGTAAGGTTCAAGATTTGGGCGTTCGAATTTTTGATGATGGTCGTGAAGATAAAAGCAAGGCGTCACTTTGTGTTAAGAGGCGTAATGCCAGAGGTGCTAGAAGGTTGAATAATCGCAGGCATATGAAAATGCAAGCGTTGTTAGAAATTCTGACATCTTTGGGATTGTTTCCGACAAGTAAAGAGGAAAAAGAAGATTTAAAAAAGGAGAATCCTTATAAATTGCGTGTCGATGCTTTGGTGCGGCAGTTGAAACCGTATGAATTAGGACGGGTTTTGTTGCAATTAGCAAAAAGGAAAGGTTTTAAATCGAATCGTAAAGATAATAAAGAAGAAGGCGGAAAATTAAAGAAAGGATATGAAGAACTTAAAGAAACCATGGTGCAGGAAAATGCCCGAACTTATGGTGAATTTTTATATAATCGTTATATGAAATACCCCGATAAACCTATCCGATTGACTAAGATGTTTGATGAAACCGGGAAATTTTTGGGTGGAGAATTTCCGTTTAGAGAAGTTTATGTCGAGGAATTTGAAAAAATATGGGAGGCTCAAAAAGGGTATTATTTGCAGATTTTAACGGATGAAAATAAAAGAAAAATCAGAGATGTTATGTTTTTTCAGCGTCCGTTAAGAGAGACGGAGGAAGGGGAGTGTCTTTTTGAAAAGGGTGAAAAACGAGTTCCGCGGGCGCATCCGTTGTTTCAAGAATTCAGAATTTGGCAAACGCTTATGAATTTGGAATTTTTAGATAATACATCACCGGATTATCATCTGCTGGACATAGATCAGCAGAAACAGTTGGTTTCTTTGTTGCAAAATCCGCAAACTCTTAAACCTAATAAGCAAGGGATTGTTGTGTATGCCAATATCAAAAAGGTTTTGGGGCTTGATAGAAATGGCGTTTTTAATTATGAACGAAAAGATCTGAAAGATGCTGAGTTGGAAAAAGGGCTTTTGGTCAATACAACACAGAACGCGATTAATAATTCTAAATATTTGTCTAAATATTGGAATGGTTTTTCGGATGAGCAGAGAGGCGAAATGATTAATGTTTTGTTCAGACCGGGGAATTATATTTCATTTCCGCAGACCAGGCTTTCCATAGAGGATAAGGATGAACTGATTATCGCGTATTTATGCAAAAGCTTTGGTTTATCTGAACAAGCTGCAAAAGAGTTACTGTATGATATTGATTTGGAAGATGATGTAGGCTCTCTTTCGGCAAAAGCTATAAAAAAAATTCTACCATTTCTCAAGATGGGAATGCGTTATTCAGAGGCGTGTAAAGAGGTCGGTTATCATCATAGCGATAAGAAATATGAGCATTTGGATAAGCTTCCCTATTATGGTGAAATTTTAACTCAAAGTTGTTTGGGAAAAAAGGTAAATCCCAGTTGTTCTGAGGAAAAATTTGGCAAAATTAACAATGCTACGGTTCATGTAGCGTTAAATCAGATTCGGCATTTGGTCAATGAAATCATTGACAGGTATGGTAAGCCATTTGATATTGCTGTCGAATATGCCAGAGAGTTGAGCGCCTCGACTAAAGAACGTGATACTCGGGATAGAAACGAGCTAGAAAATCAACGAGCTTTGAAAGAACTTAATGCAAAAATTGGAGTAAGAACTTATAATAAAAGAGATATCTTAAAATATAAAATATGGAAAAATCTTTCCTTTTATAACGGTAATCCTTTGATTAGAGAGTGTCCGTTTTCGGGAAAACCGATTTCAATGGAAGATTTATTAAATGGTCAAAAGTTTCAAATAGAACATTTGATACCTTTTTCCAGAAGTTTAGACGACAGCGTGAATAATAAAGTTTTGGCGTGCGTTGAAGCTAACCGTTACAAGGGAAATCGTACGCCGTATGAAGCATTTGGAGAGAGTAAGGATGGTTATGACTGGAAAGCAATTCAGCAACGGGCAAAGAAATTAGGTGTTGAACAACAATGGCGTTTTTCTCCTGATGCGATGACAAGATTTGAAGCGCAAGAAGGACCTATCGCTCGTTCGCTTAATGATACTCGTTATATGACACGTTTATTGCAGGATTATTTGCAGCCGATTGTCAGAGAGGACGGAAAACAACGGGTTCAAGCGGTTGTCGGAGTTTTGACGTCAATGATCAGAAAAGCATGGGGATTAAATCAATACAAAAATAAAGAAGAGGAAAGCGAATATCGCGCTTTTCATAATCATCATGCAATTGACGCTGTAGTGATTTCTGCGATTGATCGTTCTCAAATTGCAGAGGTTTCGCAACAATTAAAAAAAGTTTCGGATTGCGCCATTGCTGATTGCGCCATTGCTGAATTTAAAGATGAATTTTATAAGTTTCGTGATGAAAATGTATCCAGGGAGGAAAAGAGAGATTTAAAAGACAGAATTAAAGCTTTTACGGAAAATAAAAAAGAAAGGATTATTAACCAGTATTTTAAGATGTCTGAAAGAATGTCAGTTGCTGATATTTTGGAAAGAGCGGCAAATATTAATATTTCTCATAAGCCAAGTCTGAAAGACATTAATGCAAAAGATTCTACAATAGGCAAGTTGCATAAAGACAATGCTTATGGTTTGCAACGTTTTATAAATGATAAAAGTTTGAAAGCTGTTTTTAAATGTTCTGATAAAATTAAGAAAAAAGATATTACCGAGTATATTCCGATGTTTTATCAAAAAGAAGATAAACAAGCTTATTATGACGCTTTTAAAGAATGGTTTAAGCTGGATAAAAAGGCCGCAACGTTATGTAAAGAGGAAAAAGCCTTAAAAGCATGGTTACTAAAACAAGAGCAGGAAGCTGTTTCTAAGTTGCGTGAAGCTGCTACAAAGGCTTTTAAGTGGTTTATCGGCGGAGGTAATTTTTGTGCGGAAATTTATGAGATTAATCCCAACAATAAAATTTCTGGCGTGCCGACTGAAGACAGAGGCGAGTGGAAAGTTGAAATCGTTTCTAATTATAACGCAACGGTTCGTCATTCCAGAGGAGAGGATATTGCTTATTGGCGTTATAAGTATCCAAACGCCAAGCGGATCATGACTTTGCGTCGTAACGATATGGTGATGGCAACTTTCAGCAGAGAACAGGTTTTTGATGATAAATTTTCCAAAGGTTTGCAGGGATACGTTCGAGAAAAGTTTGGTCAGAAAAATGATTTACAGGAATTGGATGTTTTGTTGAGGGTGAAAAAGATGACAGGGGAAAATGTTTATTTTACGCCTCATGATATTGCAAAAGAAATTGCCGATACGAAATCTTGGAAAGCATCTGCCGGAGCTTTGAAAAAATATAATGTCAGAAAAGTTCATGTTACTTTTATGGGGAAACTGCAACATGCCAAATAACATTATTGAAATTGCAACTAATAATAAGAAACTGAGTATGTATCGCGGTTTTTTGCGAATTGAAGACGAAGGGAATGTTCAAAAGGACATTCCCTTCAATTTTATTCATGCGATTATTGTTACGGCTTTTAATATTGTTTACACCAACAATCTTTTACAGAAATTATGCGAAGAGAATATTCCCTTGATTATCTTGGGAAAAAATTATTCTCCCTGCGGGATGCTTTTATCCTATATCGGACAAAATAAGCAAACGGAAATGCAATATTTGCAAATTGAAAACAAAAAGCCTTTGGAGAAAAAATTATGGCAATTGATTGTTAAGGAAAAAATAAAAAATCAGTCAAAAGTGTTGGATTTGTTTCATAAAGAAAACAAATTACAACATATTTATAAAACGGTTTTGTCCGGAGATAGTTCCAATCGGGAAGCTTATGCGGCAAGACTATATTTTAAGTCTTTGTTTGGCGATAAATTTATCAGAGATAAAGATTTACCCGGCGTAAATTCGTTTTTGAACTATGGATATGCGGTTTTGCGTTCTTCTTTGGCGAGATATGTTGTTGCGGCTGGATTAAATCCTTCGTATGGTGTTGGACATCACAATAAACTAAATCCGTTTTGTTTGGTAGATGATTTGATAGAACCTTTTCGACCATTGGTAGATGCATACGTTTATCGTTTATTTGAAAATAATGGGGGTTTAACTGAATTGACAACATCTCATAAGGCCGGTTTATCTGCATTATTGGTGAAGGATTTTTATAACGGAGATGGCTTTTCTCCATTATACATGATTTTGCAGCAGTTTGTTTGGGATATTGTTAATATCTATAAAACAAAGGAAATTAAAATTAATTTCAATAATTATCTATTTGAAGACAGGCTCATCTGATGACACAGCAAGAATATGTCAATGGGAGAAAACTGATGTGGATGATGGTTATGTTCGATCTTCCGACGGAAACATCGGCACAACGTAAGTCGGCCTCAAAATTTCGGAAGTTTTTGTTAGACGAGGGGTTTGAGATGGTGCAGCTTTCTGTTTATGTTCAGTTTACGGGAACTTGGGAAAGTTCTCAGAAATTTGTACGTGCGATTAAGAAAAATAATCCCAGGTATGGAGATGTGAATATTTTGTTTTTTACAGATAAACAGTTTTCAAATATAATACATATAGAGAATCGTGTGGATAAGTCATTAAAAGATGAACCGGCTCAGTTTGAATTATTTTGATTTTAGTGGTGAATCGTTAGGAGAATATTTGATAAAAAATGAATTTTCGCTCTGAAAATAAACTAAAAAAATGGCATTTTTTGAGAAGTAGAAAAGCTCAAATCCTTCGTAAAACAAAGGCTTTGAGCTTTTCTATTGTAGCATATTGGTTTTAGATGTCTAGTCGCAACCGAAATGCGTCGGGATATGCACAAAGGTGCATTGTAGCATATTGGTTTTAGATGTCTAGTCGCAACCAAATCTACCATATTTGATTTGTATTGTGTATTGTAGCATATTGGTTTTAGATGTCTAGTCGCAACTTGATGAACAGTAAAAAGATAGTACGATTTAATTGTAGCATATTGGTTTTAGATGTCTAGTCGCAACTGGAATTAAAGGCATGACAAAAAGCGCAAAATTGTAGCATATTGGTTTTAGATGTCTAGTCGCAACTCTCGCTCATGCTAATACTCCTCAATGTCGATTGTAGCATATTGGTTTTAGATGTCTAGTCGCAACTGTTCGTATTCCTATATATTTGACCATTGATTGTAGCATATTGGTTTTAGATGTCTAGTCGCAACTAGAAATGTACAGAGGCCGCGCGGCCGTCATTGTAGCATATTGGTTTTAGATGTCTAGTCGCAACTTTGCAGGCGAAACAAAAAGTCGCAGAGCTATTGTAGCATATTGGTTTTAGATGTCTAGTCGCAACACGCGGAGCTTCCGCTTTGCTTTTTGCCCTACAGGTGTGCAACGCAAGAAAAGCTCCGACAGCATCCTGAGGCCTTTGATACTGTGTTTCAACAGAATGTTCAACAGACAATGCAGGACATTA
>CAYNBB010000029.1:0-4894 GCA_964395655.1 uncultured Azospirillaceae bacterium
AAAGTCCTTTTTATTTTTGAATAACGGATTATCCTTATTAAGAAATTTGAAACTATTGGCCGTTAATATGTAACAAGTTTTGAAAATACAGAGTTTGTGAACGTGAAGAAAATCTCTAAAGCCAAAATAGCTGCGATTTATGCCAATGCCCTTTATGAAGCGGCTCTTGAAAAGAATAATCCGGAGAACGTTTTTGCCGACGTGCGGAAACTGTTGTCGGCAATTGAAGCAGATACGGATTTTGCCGCGTATATGGCAAATCCGATGAACGGTGAACAGGATAAAAAGGAGATTCTTTCCGCCGTTGCCGGAAAGATTCGACTGGGAGCAGAGACTCTCGGCTGTCTTGAAGTCGTTTTGGAGAATCGCCGTTTTGCCGAATTGACGCAAATTTTAAAGACTTTTGAGCATCTTTATTATCAGAAAAAAGACATTGTTGAAGTCGAGGTCGACAGCGTCAAGCCGTTGTCGGCTGTTCAGGACAAAAAGCTGAGAGAGAATCTGGAGAAGGTTCTTGGTAAAAAAATTGCGGTGACTTATGCCGTTAAGCCTGAAATATTGGGCGGCCTGCGTGTCAGATACGGTTCCGACATGATTGACGACACGCTGGCTCACAAACTGAATCGTTTGGAAATTATGATGAAAGGTGAATAGGAATGTCGGTATCTGCCAGTGAAATATCTTCCATTATCAAGGATAAAATCGCACACTCCGATGTGAATGTCGATGTTGCTCAGGTCGGACAGGTGCTTTCCGTCGGCGACGGTATCGCGCGCGTTTATGGGCTGGACAAAGTTCAGTCCGGCGAACTGGTCGAATTTGAGAGCGGCGTTAAAGGTATGGCGCTGAACTTGGAAGAAGACAACGTCGGCGTGGTTATTTTCGGCGCGGATCAGAAAATCAAGGAAGGCGATATGGTCAAACGTACCGATCAGATCGTGAGCGTGCCGGTCGGCAAGGAGATGCTCGGTCGCGTGGTTGATGCGCTGGGCGAGCCGATTGACGGGCAGGGCGCCATCAAGGCTAAGGAGTACAGCCGTTCGGAAGTTAAAGCGCCCGGAATCATTCCGCGGCGTTCGGTGCACGAACCGATGCAGACCGGACTTAAGATCGTTGACTCGCTGATTCCGATCGGCCGCGGTCAGCGCGAATTGATTATCGGCGACCGTCAGACCGGAAAAACGGCTATTATCCTTGATACCATTATTAATCAGAAAAAAATCAATGACGCGGCCAAGTCTGAAAAAGACAAGCTGTATTGTGTCTATGTCGCCGTCGGTCAGAAGCGTTCTACCGTCGCTCAGGTGGTTAAAACCCTGAAAGATTACGGCGCGATGGATTATACCATTGTTGTGGCGGCAACGGCTTCCGATCCGGCTCCGATGCAGTATATCGCTCCGTATTCCGGTTGCGCCATGGGCGAATATTTCCGTGACAACGGCATGCATGCGGTCATCTTTTATGACGACCTCTCCAAACAGGCAACGGCATATCGTCAGATGTCTTTGCTGCTCCGCCGTCCGCCAGGGCGTGAGGCTTATCCCGGAGACGTGTTCTATCTGCATTCCCGCCTGCTTGAACGCGCGGCCAAGATGAGCGACGACAAAGGCGCCGGTTCGCTGACGGCTTTGCCGGTGATTGAAACGCAGGCCGGAGACGTTTCGGCATATATTCCGACCAATGTGATTTCGATTACGGACGGTCAGATATTTTTGGAGACAAGTTTGTTTTATCAGGGCGTGCGTCCGGCCGTTAACGTCGGCATCTCGGTTTCCCGCGTGGGTTCCGCGGCGCAGATTAAGGCTATGAAACAAGTAGCCGGAACTATGAAGCTGGATTTGGCGCAGTATCGCGAGATGGCGTCTTTCGCACAGTTTGCATCGGATTTGGATCAATCGACCAAAAACCTGCTGGCTCGCGGCGCCCGTCTGACCGAAATGCTCAAACAGCCGCAGTATCACCCGATGACGGTGGCCGAAGAGGTTGTCGCGATTTATGCCGGCGTCAGAGGATATCTGGATGCGCTGCCCCTTGACAAGGTTCGCGAATTTGAGGAGAAGGCTTTGCTGGAGATTCATGCCGCTCATCCTGAATTTTTGAAAGAAATTGAGGATAAAAAGGTTATTTCCGAAGAGTTGGAAGGCAAACTGTCCGAATTCTACAAGGGCTTTTCACGTCGGTTTTGCGAAACAATAGAAAAGGCGGCGTAGAAATATGGCAAGCTTAAAAGAGTTACGAACCAGAATCGGCAGTATTAAATCGACGCAGAAGATTACCTCGGCCATGAAAATGGTGGCTGCGGCTCGTCTGCGTCGGGCTCAGGAAGTGCTTGCCAGATCGCAGACATACAACGACAATTTGCTGACGGTGACCGGTCGTCTGCTCAGGGAAATGCGGCAGGAACAGGATGCCGGTCTGGCAGATTATTTCTTTCCGCGGTTGATTCTGCCGGTACAGAAAGACGAAGTCTACCGGCTGGTTGTCTTTTCGTCCGACCGCGGTCTGTGCGGAAGTTATAATGCGTATGTTCTGCGGGAGGCAGTCAGAAGAATCCGCGAATTGCAAAAAGCCGGAAAAATTGTAAAAGTGTTGGCTGTCGGCAAAAAAGTCGGAGACAGTCTGCGGCGGCGTTTCGAGGGGCTGGACATTGAGGTTTTGGCAGGGATTGCAGCCAAGGGAGCCGATTATCAGGAGCTTCAGAAAATAGCCGAATCTTTGCTGACCGCTTACATCGAGGAGAAGTATGACGTTTGCGAAGTGATTTACACGCATTTTACTTCGGCCGTTACCCGCGAGGTGAAGTGTCAGCAGTTCGTGCCGTTTGAAGTTGATACGGGCGATCCGCGTTTTGATCCGAAGGCCGGTGAGGCTTTTTATGATTATGACGCGCCCAAAGACAAGATTTTGGTCGACGTGCTGCCGATGGCGCTGACTTCCGTTTTGTTTCAGGATTTGTTGAACGCACAGGCTTCGGAGCACGGCGCCCGTATGACTTCGATGGACAATGCAACGCGTAATGCCAAAGAGATGATTTCCAAACTGACTCTGAAATACAATCGTCTGCGTCAAAATGCGATTACGACGGAATTGATAGAGATTATTTCCGGTGCGGAAGCGTTATAATTATTTTTATGAAGCGCCTAAGGCGTTTTTACATCGTTTCGAAAAATTCATGTACGTTTGGGTACACTAAAATTTTTCTTTCGATTAGAAAACACCTTATTCGTCTTCCTAAAAATAATTATTAAAAATTATGATGAAGCGCCTAAGGCGTTTGACTAGTGCAAGAGGAGAATTAAATGGCTACGGCAAAAGAAAAGACGGCAAAAAAGGCACCGGCGGCAAAGTCGCCGCGCAGGACTGTCCGGAAGATTAGTGACAAGGAAAACAAAATCCATGCGGAGACCGTGAAAGCTGAGAAAAAAGCTGTCCGGCAGGTTAAACGTACGCAGAAGAAAGATGCCGCCGAAATCAGCGCGGACATCAAAAAAGAGCGCGTCGTCGGAACTTTGGGGCATATCAGCCAGGTTATGGGGGCGGTTGTTGACGTCAGGTTCGAAAAGACCGAAGATCTGCCGCCGATTTTGACCGCTTTGCGCTGCGAAAACCACGGACAGAATCTGGTGTTGGAGGTTGCGCAGCATTTGGGCGAAAACGTTGTCCGCTGTATTGCCATGGACAGCACCGACGGTTTGGTGCGCGGTCAGGATGTGGTTAATACGGGCGCGCCGATTGAGGTGCCGGTCGGACCGGATCTTCTCGGGCGTATCGTTAATGTTATCGGCGAGCCGGTGGACGGTCGCGGCGACATCAAGTCCAAGCATTATTATCCGATTCATCGTCCGGCGCCTTCGTTTGTCGATCAGTCGACCGAGACCGAAGTCCTGACTACAGGCATTAAGGTTATTGATTTGCTTGAACCTTATGCCAAAGGCGGCAAAATCGGTTTGTTCGGAGGTGCCGGCGTCGGCAAAACGGTTTTGATTATGGAACTGATTAACAATATTGCCAAAGGGCACGGCGGTTATTCCGTTTTTGCCGGCGTTGGCGAACGTACCCGTGAAGGCAACGATCTTTATCATGAAATGATTGACTCCGGCGTTATCGATCTGAAAGGCGGGAACTCCAAAACGGTTTTGGTTTACGGCCAGATGAACGAACCTCCCGGAGCCCGCGCCCGCGTGGCTTTGACCGGTCTGACGCAGGCGGAGTATTTCCGTGACGAGGCACACCAGGACGTGTTGTTCTTTGTTGACAATATTTTCCGTTTTACACAGGCGGGTTCCGAGGTTTCGGCGTTGCTCGGGCGTATTCCGTCGGCGGTTGGTTATCAGCCGACGCTGGGTACAGATATGGGATCCATGCAGGAACGCATTACTTCTACCAAAAACGGTTCGATTACCTCGGTGCAGGCTGTGTATGTGCCGGCCGACGACTTGACCGATCCGGCTCCGGCAACGACGTTTGCACACTTGGATGCAACAACGGTTTTGTCTCGCCAGATTGCCGAGCTCGGCATCTTTCCGGCGGTCGATCCGCTGGATTCGACTTCTCGTATTCTGGATCCGCAGATTTTAGGCGAGGAGCATTATCAGGTTGCGCGCCAGGTGCAGGAAGTTTTGCAGAAGTATAAGTCATTGCAGGATATTATTGCAATTCTGGGTATGGACGAGTTGTCCGACGAGGATAAGCTGACGGTTTCGAGAGCGCGCAAGATTCAGCGTTTCCTGTCACAGCCGTTCCATGTGGCGGAAGTGTTTACCGGTACGCCGGGCGTATTTGTCAAGCTGGAAGATACGATTAAAGGTTTCAAAGGCATTCTGGAAGGCAAATATGACGATATTCCGGAACAGGCGTTCTATATGGTCGGCACGATTGAGGATGTGTTGAAGAA
>CAYNBB010000029.1:4994-21463 GCA_964395655.1 uncultured Azospirillaceae bacterium
CCGACGAGGACGTTTCTGCATACCAAAGCGCAAGGCGTGATTTTGCCTGCCGTGCGTGCGGATGTCGAAGTCCTGCCGGACAGGGCGCCGAGCGTGTTCGTTTTGGATTATGGCCTGTTGCAGATTTTGAGTTCTAAAGGCGAAGTTCTGGATAAATATTTTATTTATTCCGGTTTGGCCGACGTGGCACAGGACAAATGCAAGGTCATGACGCAGGATATTGTTCCTTTCGGCGATGTAAGCATTTCTTCGGCCAAGGAAAAAGCCGCCGCCGCGCGTGACGGAAATGAGCGCCTGTTTTATTCGATGATTGCCGATTATCTGGTCGGTGCCCGCAAGCGTTATCTGCGAACGTTGAACGTTTTTTCGCGCAAAAAAGGCAAGATTGTGTTGAAAAAGCCCAAACCGGTCGATCTGCCGCCGGAGCCGGTCGGAGAATAAAAACAAACCCCGTTTCCTGAGAGCAGGAGCGGGGTTCGTTTTTACAGAGTGTCGGAGACGGTTATTTGTACATTTCCGCAAGTTTGAGGATGTACAAATCCGACTCGGACAATTGCGACACTTCCTTCTCTTTCAATTGTTTGGCCAGCGGATGAAGTTTCATCGAAACCAGAGAAGTCATGCCATACGCCTTGATCTTCGGGCAGAGTTTTTCGAGCAGAAGAAAAGTTTCGTGGCTGATACGCTGCTCCATGTTACAATCCTGTTTCATCAGATACTGAATCAGGTTGGCGTGAACATAGCCGGCATATTGCACGGATTCTTCAATAAAACGATACACTTTCACTTTAGTGCTCGGATCGACGGTGCCGTTCACATAGGTGTGACAGGCAATGACGACCTGCTTGTCGAATATGGCGGGGTTGCCGGCATATTCGGGTTTGAGCGCCTGGACGATATTGTTGTAGCTTTCTCTCACGCCTAATTTGTTCAGGCGCTCGATATGCTTTATCGTCTGTTTGAGGTAAAGTTCGCGTTCGAGAAACAATTCGTTTTCCTTTTCTATCTCGCCGGCAAGGTCAATGACCTTGACAAAATTCTCGCCGGAGAGCAGCATTTGGGTTCCTCTTTTGTAGAACTCTTTCTGCTTTTCCTGCAAACGCTTAACGCGGTTGATGAATTTGCCGAGAGCCTTGCTTTCGCTTTTGATGTATTCTTTGCGAGCCTGGCTCAGAAGCCGGTCGAGGTTGTTGCCGAGACTGAGCTTTTCAATCCATTCTTTCATGGACAGGTTCAGTTTGATACGGCTCATGTCATGGATGGCATTTTCTATCCATTGGCTGTAGATGGAAACTTCGGTGACATGAAAGATTCGAACGCTTCTTTTTACTTCGTCCGTTTTTTTGCCTCTTTCAAGCAGCGATACGGCCCAGCGGCGGGTAATAGGCGCGCAGTTGCTCAGGAAAGTGCGTGTTTCTTTGTCGAATTTTTGTTTTTTTTCTTCTTTCATTTTTTGGGTTTTAAATTATTTAACAATTATATTTTTCATAACTTTTAATATAACCGAAAAAGGAAAACGGTTCAAGAACTTTTTGTCTAAAATTTAATCCGGGTAAGAAAAATCCTCGGAATGCGGTTATTCCGAGGATTAGATTCTTGATTTTTTACTTGCAGTATTCCTGTGCGGCTGCAATCAGCGTATTAAATGCATTCAGACGGTGCATTTTGCGAGAAACCTGACGTTCGCGCTCTTTGCCTTCGAGCATCTGCGCCTGAGCCAGACGGAGGGTTTCCTTGTCGCGCTGGGCTTCCATCAACGGCAGGATGCTTCTGATGAAAGGCATTTCAAAGACGGTGTCTATTTTGTAGTCGTTGTCTTTTTTGACCAGCATCAGTCGAATGGCGTCCAACGGAACGAAGTCTTCGTCTTCCCACAGCATGCCCCAGAAAAAGTAGTCGAGGAAAGGAAAGTTCTTTTTGTTGTCCCGGACGAAGTCCGAACAGAACTGATTCAACCCTTTATCCGGATAGCGCAGGCCGAGGATCAGCAGTTGGTTAACCAGCAGTTTGTAACAGCGAAAATTGCTTGTCACATATTTTTTGAACTGCGTCATTTCATCTGCGCTTAACGAATATCCTTCGATATTGCGGTCGGCAATATAACTGTTGATTTTTCCGCGCATGTTGTTGATGAGATGACGTATTTCACCTTCGACAATGGAGCGGCAACACAGTTTCTCGAGGTTTTCTCCGGGACGACGGCGCAGAGAATTGCTGGCGGCAATGACTTTGCGGCTTTCTTTCTTAATCCAGAGATTGGAGAAATGTTCAAAAGCCTGTTGGCTGATCTCTTTCTCCTTTTTCCACTGATGCAGCAGGTTCAGTTTTTCCTGCAAGTCTAAATCTTTTAACTGCATGTTTTGTGCAGTCGTTAACTTGGGTTTTTTAGACATAAAAAATAATTTAAAAGTTCAACATTGTGATTTATGTTTTCGGTATATACCGAGAATTCCAATAATTTGCAAATTTTATATCAGTAGCGACAATATATCTTGTTTTGTTCGTTATTTCAACCATATTTTAAACATTAATGCTTAAAATCATTGAAAATACGGATTTTTTGAAAGTGGTGGGATATAAGTGTTATGAAGAACTGGGGTAAAATTTTGTTGGCAGGAACGGTATTGTCCGCTGCCGTATGGTATGGCCTGAAGCCGGAAGCGAATTCCAACGTTTATGTTTTGGCTCTGGTCGAAAAGGGCGGCATTGTTCAGAAAATTACCGCTTCAGGCATTATCAATCCGAGTTCGACGATTGCTATCGGCACGCAGGTTTCGGGAACGATTTCCGAAATTTTTGTGGATTATAACACTTTGGTCAAAAAGAATCAGCTGCTGGCGCAGATTGACCCGGCCTTGTTTGAGGCGACTGTGGCTCAGCGCAAGGCCGCTTTGCAGATTGCTCAGGCCGAGCTGGACGTGGTTAAGAACGATATCGTCTATTATAAAAAGCATCTTGAGCGTATCAAGAAACTTAATGTTTCCAAATATTCGACCGACAAAGACTTGGAAAGTGCGCAGCGCGATTATGACAATGCGATTGCACAGAAGGCGCTTAAAGAGGCGCAGATTTCACAGGCTGCCGCGGCTTTGAATCAGGCCGAAGTTGATTTGCATTATACGCGAATTGTTTCGCCGGTGGACGGAATCGTTATTTCCAAAGAGGTTGAGGTCGGCCAGACGGTGGCGGCAAGCTATCAGACGCCGACGCTGTTTAACGTGGCCGAGGATTTGACCAAAATGCAGATTGAGGCTTCGGTGGTCGAAGCCGATATTGCCAAAGTCAGGGAAGGACAAAAGGTCAATTTCAGTGTCGACAGTTTTCCCGATGAGGTTTTTCACGGGGAAGTGTCTCAGGTGCGCAATAATCCGATTACGACGTCAAACGTCGTGACGTATGAGGTTATTATCGAGATTGACAACAAAGATTTGAAACTTAAGCCCGGCATGACCGCCAATGTGGAAATCGTAACCGCTCAAAAGGAAAACACGCTGTTGGTTCCGAACAAGGCTCTGCGCTTTTTTGTGGAAGACGAAAGCGGCAATACCAAACGGTATGCCGATCGCGGAATCTGGGTTTTAAAAAACGGAGTGCCGCACCGCATCGGCGTGACGATCGGTGTAGCCGACGAGAACAAAACCGAGATAACTTCGGACACACTGTCGGAAAACAGCGAAGTTATTGTCGGGAAAAAAGAGGATAAAGACAATGTTCGTCAAATGAGGATGAGAATGCCGCACTGATGAGTTTGATAGAATTAAAAAACATTCACAAAAGTTATCCCTTGGGGGATCGGGAACTTGAGATTCTCAAGGGAATTGACCTGCAAATAGAGCAGGGGGAGTTTGTGGCGATTATGGGACCCTCAGGATCCGGAAAATCGACGTTGATGAATATTCTCGGTTGTCTGGACAAACCGAGCAAAGGGCAATATCTGCTGGACGGGCAGAGAGTGGAAAACATGACGTCCGACGAGTTGGCGGAAGTTCGTAATCAGAAAATCGGTTTTGTGTTTCAGGGGTTTAATCTGTTGTCGCGGATTTCTGCCTTGGAAAACGTCGAACTGCCGATGGTTTATGCCGGCGTGGGCGAGCAGGAGCGAAAGGAACGAGCCAGGAAGGCGTTGGAAAAGGTCGGGTTGGAAAACAGGATGCTGCATCAACCCAATCAGCTTTCCGGCGGGCAGCAGCAACGTGTGGCGATTGCGCGTGCGATCGTCAACGACGCGCCGATTATCTTTGCCGATGAGCCGACCGGAAATCTTGACTCCAAAATGAGTGTCGAGATTATGGATTTGTTTACCAGGCTGAACAGGGAACTGGGGCGGACGATTATTCTGGTGACGCATGAAGAAGATATTGCCGGATATGCGCAGCGGGTTATCCGGATTGTGGACGGTGAAAAACAATGATTGACATTAAAACCATAGGCAAAATTGCGGTGCGGGCGATTCAGGCAAATAAAATGCGCTCCATTCTGACCAGTCTAGGCGTTATTATCGGCGTTTCGGCCGTGATTGTAATGCTGTCTATAGGCAACGGCGCACAGCAGTCAATTCAGGAAGAAATGAAGAGCATCGGCTCAAATCTGATTATTATTCGTTCGGGAGTTGCAACGTCCGGCGGCGCGCGCGGCGGTCATGGGTCGCAACCGACGATGAAAGGCGGAGACGGTGACGCGATTCAGGAAAAAATAGACGCAATACGTCTGGCCGCACCGGTTTTGGAAGAAACGGCGCAAATCGTTTACGGCAATGCCAATTGGTCGACCGGGATCAGCGGAACCGACAATCGGATGTTTGAGATTAAGGAATGGAATTTGGACTATGGTCGTCTGTTTAGCGAAAATGATATTAAAAACGCCGCTAAAGTTGCGATTTTGGGACAGACTGTGGTTAAGGAACTGTTCGGAGACGTGGATCCGCTCGGTAAAACAATTCGAATCAAGGGTATTCCGTTTATGGTTATCGGCGTATTGGAGGGACGCGGGCAAAGCGGTATGGGGCAGGATCAGGATGATTGCGTTTATATTCCCTTGTCGACGGCGCAAAAAAAGGTTATGGGCATTACTTTTCCGGATCAGGTGAAGATGGTTATGTTACAGGCGATTGACGCCGACAGCACTTATACGTCGCAGGCGGAAATACGCGAACTTCTGCGGCAGAGGCACAATCTGGGAACCAATAAAGATGATGACTTTGTGATTATGAATTTGACGCAGATGATGGATATGATGCAGAATTCGACCAAAATTATGACATTTCTGCTCGGTTCAATCGCTTCGATTTCTCTGCTGGTCGGCGGAATAGGCATTATGAACATCATGCTTGTCTCGGTGACCGAGCGTACGCGCGAAATAGGCATCCGTATGGCGATCGGCGCCAAAACGTGGGATATTCGCTGGCAGTTTTTGACCGAGGCTTTGGTTCTTTCGCTTATCGGCGGATTAATTGGCGTGTTGGTCGGGCTTTTGGGAGCGCAACTGGTGTCGCATTTCAGTTCTTTGACGGCAAAAGTTTCGTTAACTTATGTTTTGCTGCCGTTTTCGTTTTCAGGCTTTGTCGGGCTCTTTTTCGGTTTTTATCCGGCGTATAAGGCTAGTCTGCTTAACCCAATTTCAGCTCTCCGCTATGAGTAGAAGGCTGCAAAAAAGTTTTCTAGAGGCGTTTTGTCGAGCTTCGAAAAATTCACGTACTTCTTTGTACGCTAAAGTTTTTCTCACTCTAAAAACACCTCTATAAATTCTTTTTATCAGCCTCCTTGGTTTTAGTTTATTTAAAAAGCAAAACGCTCCGGCCTGTAGTACAAGCGGGAGCGTTTGTGGCAGTAGGCATTCAGGCTTTTTTCGTCAGGTAGCAGACAATGATTCCGGAAAGCGTTGCCGTGAGCTCAAAGTTGAGCAGGTCTCGAACCGTCCACATATGGGTGGCAAGGTAAGCGCAGGCAACAGCCAGAACAACTTCGACAAGGAAGAAGCCAAGGAATGCAAACATAGGCACTGCAGAGGGGACGGAAGCGTCTTTATGAGCTATTTTGCCGCTCATTTTTACAGCGTACCTGTAGAGTTTGTAGACGGCAACTATCGTTGCGGCAAGAATCATAGTTCCTTTGGCTGCGAGAGCAGGGGACATGCTGTGGCTGATGATGGCGATGGCCGTGCAAGCAAACGAAGTGAGCACAAGTACGATAACGAGAGCTGTAAATGAGGTTTTCATTTTTTTTGAATTTTAATTTGTTCATAATATGTGTTAATGAAAAATTTATACCATATTTTAAGCAGGGGCGCAAGAGCTTTTTTTCGAAAATCGACAAAAATATTGCAAAAAAAGTTTAAATGTGTTATATCTGCCATTGTAATATTAAGTTTAATAAATTAATTGTTTTTATTATGAAGAAAAATTTAAGGCAGGATTTTGCCGATGCCGAGTTTTTAAATTCGCGTTTGATTGTGGCGAGCACATGTTTTGAGCTGGACGGGGTTCCGGCGGTGAGATTCATTTGCTGTAATGAAGACGTTTTTTCTATGATGATTGCAGAGCAATTGCGGAACGTTTTGGAAAAAAACGGGATATCAGCCAAGATAATTGCTTCGGAGGGTTTTCGGGTTTTGGTTTCGCCCTGTCCCGGAATTAAGGAATGGATTGCTTTTGACAATCGTTTTCACGATTGCATGGCAAAACCTCGGGAATGTATTTTTGTTGCGAATCGCGTGATTGCGCAGAATAAACAGAGAGGAGATTTCAGCGAAGCCCATTTTGCGATTATTGAAGAGTTTAAAAACACTTCTTTCGCCGTTTACGATTTTATTCGAACCCGAAAGGGAAGCTATGGGACAAGTACGTTGAAAAACGCGGATTTCGTCGTTTGTTATGACGACGACGTCGTTTCAGCCTATCATGCCGTACGTCTTTGGTGGCAATTGTATTGCCTTTACGGCAAGGAAGGCCCTTCGGGAAAAAAGCGAAAATTTGTCTGCGTCGGCGGCAAAGGTCTGATGTCTTCTCGTTTGTATAAGCATTTGATGAAAGGCGAAAGCAGAAAAACGGAAGGCCGATTGCTGGCAAAAACAGCGTTTGGTCTTTATATGCGGCCGCAAGACGTCATCGTGTGCGACAAGGGAAGCAATACCGGAGAAAATCTCAGCGAAATTGCGGAAATCGTCGGGGATAATACGGCGATTGCGGCAGTAACGCAACGATTGTCGCTCATCCTGTACATGTCGCAGAAGCAACAGCAGCCGGGGCTTAAGCTTGATTATCTGGTAATTTGGCAAAGCGTAAGCGAGACGGTCAATTATTTAAACGGCATGCGTTACGCTTCGGCGAAGCCGATATTGCATTATTGGGCGCACGTTTTGCGCCGCTGGAAAATTTATTCGGCGGAGGAAAACAAGTTTATGCTTCCCGTATTCGGAATTGACCAGGAAACGGAAAGATGCGCAGCGCGTCTGCAATCCAAATACGTGGTAAAACAGCGTGATTTTCCGATTAAAGCCATGTGGCAAATGCTGCCTTTTATCGTCGATTTGACACTTCACGGCCGTTGGACGCAATATGAATACAATATTGTTTTGCGTCTGTGGCAACGGGAGCTGAAGCGGGAGTTTAAGGAGTATCTTTATACCGCTTTGCCGTAAAAGTTCCAAAAAAAGAGATTGTCCGATTGAAGGACAATCTCTTTTTTTTGTCGGTCGGCGTCAGATGTTGATTATGCCCCGGCTGAATGCATAAACGGCAAACAGAGCGATGATAATCAATGCCCAGGCAAGAGTTGCCTCGCTGTGGGTAAAGGCTTTGACTTCATTTTCTTTGCATGCCCACATGTAAACGGGGATGCCGAGAGCAATGATGACGACGGCCATCAGCAAATAATTGAGGCCGGCGGCATAAATTAACCACAATGCGTACAACGAGCCGAAAATGGCGGTTATCAGGGCTCCGGAACGTTTAAAAACGATATTGTCCGGATATTCGCCGTCTTCGCAAATTTTCCATAAGTAGGCGCATGACGCAAAGTAGGCCGGCAATACCATGACGCTGGTGATGCTGAGCATGGTGTTCCATGCGTTGTTGGAAAAGTAAACCAGCAGCATGAACAGCTGCATGGCCGTGCTGGTAACCCACAATGAAACCGACGGCGAACCGTTTTGGTTTTCTGTCTGAAAAGCTCGGGGAAACGTTCCGTTGGCGGCGGCCGCCTGCGGAATTTCAGCTGTAACCATGGTCCAGGCAAGCCAGCTTGTCAGAACGGAAACCAGCAATCCGATGTTCATCAGCCAGGCGCCCCAGCGTCCGACTACGGCTTCGAGAACGCCGGCAGTGGAAGGATTGGGGATTGCGGCAAGTTGTTCCTGCGACATATAGCCGAAAGGAAGCAATGACAGCAAAATATAAATCGCAAGACAGCAGATAAAGCCGAGAATGGTTGCCTTGCCGACGTCATTAGGCGTTTTGGCTCGGTTTGACATGACGACGGCGCCTTCAATACCGATAAAGGCCCACAGCGTTACAAGCATTGTGCTTTTAATCTGCGTGCCGAGACCGCCGAGTTTGGCTTTCGTTGCGATTGCTTCTCCCCAGAAGTCAAAATCAAAACGGGTATAGTGGAAAGCAAACAACATAATCAGAATAAAAAGAATCAACGGGACAATTTTGACGATGGTTCCTATTAAATTGATATAACTGGCTTGTTTGACGCCGCGCAGAACCAGATAGTTGAAACCCCATATCAAAACGGAACCGCCGATAATTGAGGCTAAGTTGTTGCCGCCGGCGAAAAACGGCGGGAAAAAGTAGTTGAGCGCATCCATGGTAATAACGGCGTAACCGACGTTGCCGCAAACCTGGCAGAGCCAATACGACCAACCGATGGTAAAGCCGACATAGGGGCCGAAGCCGGCACGACTGTAAGAATAAATTCCGGTCGTAAGATCGGGTTTTGCCATGGACAAGATTGAAAACGTACGGGCAATGAAGAAAATTCCGAAGCCGGTAATAAGCCAGGCCAGAAGGATCGCGCCGGCAGACGCTCCGGCCGCCATGTTTTGAGGCAGGCTGTAAATGCCGCCGCCAAGCATGGAACTGACGACAATTGCCGCCAGAGCGAAAACGCCGAGGCCTTTATTGCTGATTGCCGATACGGAAGCAGCGGATTTTGAATTTTGAGCTGACATTTATTTGTTCCTTATCATATGAACCGACCAGAGAGAGTACCTTTCTCTGGCCGGGTTTGAATTTATGAATTTAGGCCTGAATCGGATCGGCGTGTTCAAAGTTCAGGAAGCCAAGAGCTGTCAGGCTGTAGCCGAATTGCTGCGTTATGTTGACGTAGTTGTGCCACATCTGGAATTCCGAGTGTTTTTCAACGCCTCGGATGGACAATTCGTGATTCAGCGATTTGTTAAGCCACATTTCCGCATGGCCTTTGGCAATGTCATCATCAATCTGCGTATCAAAAAATTCAACGTATTCGGCAGCCCATCCGCCGATAAGCTCGCCTTTTTTGTCTTTGCCCCAACAGACGCCCAGACCGGTGGCAATGGCCTTATGTTCGTCGCGGTTGGCACCGTGTCCCGCCATAATAACTTCAAGAACGGCGCCGTGTTTGAAACGGTTTGCGATATTGTCATCCAACGGAACAATCTTGCCGAAAAGTTCTTTGGGCAAGACGGAAGTATACGGAACAACGTTGAAATTTTCAATTCTGGCCTGCATCAAGGCAGAATCGTAGCAGAATGTTTCGAATGGTTGAGGGGGAATGCCGTCGTCGGCCTGACCGGAACCGCCGGTGATGAATGCAAAAGTCGGAAAACGTACACCTTCAGTCATGTTTTTTCTCCTTTGAATTATGTTTTATTTTGGTAGGCTGTCCTTATATCTAATTCGTATTGCGGTGTTTTCAATGTTGCTATACTTAAGATTATTGTTGTAAGTTTCGGCGTTGTGTTGTAGTCTTAGAAAAGTTTTTTTTGAATAAAGGGTTGTAACATGAAAAAGACATTACGTTTATTGACGCTGCCGACGTTTTTGCTGGCTTTGTCCGCCTGTCATGAAGAACCGGAAAAGGCCGTTCAAAATGTTCCCTCAGTCGAGGCTGTTAAGGTTTATCCGCAAAACATTCCTTTGAACCTGGAATATTCGGCACGGACGCAAGGGTCGAAAGAAACGGCCGTGCGTGCCCGGGTAAGCGGAATACTGCTGAAACGCAATTATACCGAAGGTGCAAAAGTTAATGAAGGCGACGTTTTGTTCGAAATCGATCCGGAGCCTTATAAAGTGGCTTTGGCTCAGGCTCAGGCAAAACTCTCGCAGATTAAGGCGCAGTTGACGGCGGCAGAATCTCAGTGGAAACGTATTTCCAAGTTGTTTGAGGAGCGGATCGTCAGCGAGAAGTCCCGCGACGAGGCAAAGGCGAATCTGGAGGCCTTGGAAGCTTCGCTCAAACTGGCGCAGGCCGAAGTTGATTCTGCTCAGCTCAATCTTGATTATACGACCGTAACGGCTCCGATTGCCGGCATTACCAGCATGGAAACGGTATCTGAAGGAAGTTTGATCGCCGTAAACAATCAATTGACGACAATTACGCAGCTTGATCCGATTTATGTTATTTTTTCGGCTTCGGAAAACGAGTTGTTCAAACTCGGTTCAATGGTTGAAAAAGGGTTGATTGTCAACACCAGCGCCGTTAACTCGGCCGGGCGCAGAAAGCTGAATGCACAGGTTCGTTACAATAACGGAAAGCTCTATCCGGAAACGGGCGAGATTGACTTTATTAATCCGTCGATTGACGAAACGACGGGGACGCTTAAATTGCGCGCGACTTTCCCGAATCCCGACAAGAGGCTGATTCCGGGACAGTTCGTACGTTTGAGCCTCGGCAATATCGTACGCAAAGACGCGCTTACGGTTCCGCAGGAAGCTGTTATGCAGGGCGCCAAAGGTGCGTTTGTCTATCGTTTGAGCCCGCAGAACATGGTTGAGAGCGTAATGGTTGAAACCGGTTCGCAGACGGCCGACGGCAGATGGATTATCGATGAAGGCCTTAAGTCCGGCGACGTGGTAATAACCAACGGTTTGATGAAAGTTCGTTCGGGTGCGCCCGCTCAGGCTACGATTAAAGAAATTTCGACCGTCGCCAAGGCAGAAGAAACGGCAGAGACCGAAGTCAAACAATAACGCAAAAGGTGCAAGATTATGTTTTCGAAGTTTTTTATTCAGCGACCGATTTTTGCCACGGTTCTTTCTTTGGTGATTTTGCTGGCAGGTTTGGTCTCGATTAAGGTATTGCCGATTGAGCAGTATCCGAACATCGTTGCGCCGGAAATTCAGATTTCGGCGGTTTATCCCGGTGCAACGGCCGAAGTTCTGGCCGATACGGTGGCTGCGCCGATCGAGCAGGCGATTAACGGCGTCAAGAACATGATCTATATGTATTCGACGGCAACATCCAGCGGTTATCTGACGATCGGAGCCGTCTTTGATATCGGAACCGATCCCGATCAGGCGACGATTGACATCAACAACAAGGTGCAGTCGGCAATGTCGAATCTGCCGACGGAAGTTACCAAGCAGGGCGTGACGGTACAGGAAAAGTCCAACAACATTTTGCAGGTTGTGACAATGCAGTCGTCCAACGAACAGTATGACACGGTTTACGTTTCCAATTACGCGCTGCTCAATATTATTGACGAACTTAAGCGTATTAAAGGCGTGGGCGACGCCTCGCTGTTTGCCAGTCAGGACTATTCAATGCGCATTTGGCTCAGTCCGGACAAGCTGGCGGATTTAAACATGACGCCGACCGACGTGATTGCCGCGATTCAGGAACAAAACTCGCAGTTTGCGGCCGGTCAGTTTGGTCAGGAGCCGATGGACAATTCGGTTTCTTATACTTACAGCGTTAACACCAAAGGGCGTTTGATCGATGCCGGGGAGTTCGGCAACATTATTCTGCGTTCGGACAGTACCGGTGCGGCGCTGCGGCTCAAAGACGTGGCACGGATTGAACTCGGCGCGCAGGATTACAGCGTCAAATCGACCTACAACGGCAAAGACGCGGTGGCTTTTGCAATTTATCTGCAGAGCGGTGCCAATGCTTTGGACGTTTCGGAGCAGGTTAAGTCAACGATGGAACGGCTGTCGAAAAATTTTCCGGAGGGAATTACCTATAAAATTCCTTATGACACGACAATCTTTGTAAAAGTTTCGATTGAAGAGGTCGTACATACGTTTTTTGAAGCGGTTATTCTGGTTATTTTGGTCGTTTATCTGTTTTTGCAGAATTTTCGTGCGACGCTGATTCCGATTTTGGCGGTGCCGGTTTCGATCGTCGGCGCTTTTGCCGGAATGTATATGCTCGGATTTTCCATCAACCTGCTGACGCTGTTCGGTCTGATTCTGGCAATCGGTATTGTGGTAGATGACGCAATTATCGTACTTGAAAACGTCGAACGTCTGATGAGCGAGGAAAAACTTTCGCCCAAGGACGCTGCCGTCAAGGCGATGATGGAAGTTTCGGGGCCTGTGGTTGCGGTAGCGCTGGTGTTGTCGTCGGTGTTTCTGCCGATTGGCTTTTTGGGCGGTATGACAGGAGTCATGTATCAGCAGTTCGCCGTAACGATTGCGATTTCGGTGCTGATTTCGGCTTTTGTGGCTTTGACATTGACGCCGGCTTTGTGCGCTCTGCTGATTAAACCCGGACATAATGAACCAAACGCGTTTTTCCGCGCATTTAACCGCGGCTTTGAAAAAACGACCGACTGGTATTTGTCCGGAGTGCGTTTTTTCCTGTCGCACCGCAAACTGGCAATCGGCGGATTCGGACTGGTCTGTGTCTGCATCGTTTTGATGTTTAAGATTATTCCCGGCGGATTGGTTCCCAATGAAGATCAGGGCTCTTTGCTGATGGCGTATAATATGCCGCCGGCAAGTTCGTTGGCGCGGACGTCCGTATTTACCAATACGGTGGGCAAAGCGGTCAAAAGCAATCCTAATGTTTCCGACGTGCTGACAATCAGCGGCTTTAACATGCTGTCGGCTTCGCAAAATACCTATTCGGGCATCAGCTTTATCGTATTGAACGATTGGAATTCGCGCAAGGATAAAGGGCAGTCGGCCGACGATTTGTCACGTTTGTTTACGGCGATGGGCATGGGGATGGTTCCTTCAATGCCGGAATTGGCCAATCTGGAGGGAATCGGCTATGCTTTTTCGTTGCCTCCGATTATGGGAATGAGTACGACCGGAGGTTTTGAAGGTTATATTCAAAACAAGGCCGGCGCCACGCCTCAGGGACTGATGTCCAAGACCGAAGAATTTTTGGACGAGGCTAACAAGCATCCGGCATTGTCTAATGTCAAAACGACGTTTTCGGTGGGAACACCGCAGTATCGTATCGACTTGGATCGGGAGAAGGCGCGGGCGTTGGATGTTGCGATTAATGACGTTTATACGGTAATGCAATCGACGTTCGGCAGTCTTTATGTCAATGATTTTACGTACATGGGGCGCAATTTCCGCGTGACGGTGCAGGCCGAGTCTAAATTCCGCAGGACGCCCGACGATCTGCGTTATGTCTATGTCAAATCAGGAAGCGGGCAGTTGGTGCCGTTGTCTACCCTGATTACGGTTGAGCGCGTGCCGGGGCCGGAGCTGATTAATCGTTTTAATATCTTTCCGGCGGCAAAAGTCATGGGAGATCCGGCACCGGGGTATTCTTCGGGGCAGGCGATCGCCGCGATGGAAGAGACCGCAGCCAAGGTTCTCGGCAGTGACTACGCGCTGGAGTGGATCGGTTCCGCTTATCAGGAAAAACTGGCCGGCGGCGCTTCGACACAGGCATTTATTTTCGGTTTGATCATGATTTTTCTGATTTTGTCTGCGCAGTATGAAAAATGGTCATTGCCTTTTGTGGTTATTCTGTCTGTTCCGTTTGCGGTTTTGGGCGCGTTGCTGGCAACCTGGGCGCGCGGACTGGAGAATGATTTGTATTTTCAAGTCGGATTGGTCACGCTTATCGGTCTGGCTGCCAAAAACGCAATTTTGATTGTCGAATTTGCGGTGATGAAAGTAGAAGAGGGGCTTTCTTATGCCGAAGCGGCAATTGAGGCGGCCAAGCTGCGTTTCCGTCCGATCGTGATGACCTCGCTGGCCTTTACTTTCGGCGTTTTGCCGCTGGCGGTTTCGACCGGCGCCGGAGCAGGATCGCGCCATGCCATCGGTACCGGCATGATCGGCGGTATGATTGCGTCAACTTTTATTGCGACGCTGTTTGTGCCGATGATGTTTGCGATTGTCGGCGAGCTGACCTCCGGTCGTAAAAAGTAAGCGTTAATCAAAAAAATCCCCGTTTTCGTCGAAAACGGGGATTTTGCGATTATTTTGTTCAGGCGATAATATTCGGCATAATGCGGGCTTCAACGTTTTTAATCTTTTTCTGGACGCCGGTGCGCAGCGTGTTAAGCTGTCTGGCCTGGAAAAAGTCAATGGTTTTGTTGTTGGAAACAAGATGTTTAATATCCGAGCAGACGCGTCTTTCTTCAAGTCTGAGTTCGCAAAGCTGATGTTGCAGTCTGGCAGTGGGGTTTCTGTTGAACATAAATTTGTAGTCCTTTCTTAAAAAACATCTGTTAAATTGAATTTTTTACTGGAAACTATCTCAAAAATCTGTATTAGTATACAACAAAATGAACGATAATGCAACTCAAAAGGAGAATTTTTAATGAGTTCGATTAAAAGAATTGGAATTTTGACAAGCGGCGGCGATTGCGCCGGGTTGAATGCCGTTATCAGCGCGGTTGTTAAATCAGCTTCCAAAAAAGGCTGGGAAGTATACGGCATTCATAACGGAACAGACGGAATTACCGAGAAACCGCACAGTTTTGAAGTTTTGAGCGTTCATAATTTTTCAGATTCTCCGTGGCCGCGGCTGAGCGGTTCCTATCTTGGGTCGCTGAACAAGGGCGTTAAGATGGAATCTTTGGAGGAAATGACCAGAAAGTTTTCGATCGGCGTTAAAGAGCTCGGTCTTGACGCGATTGTGGTGGTCGGCGGCGACGGCAGCATGAATATCGTTTCCAACTATTGCAAAGGATCGTTGGCAAAGGTTGTCGGGATTCCCAAAACGATTGACAACGATACGCCGATTACCGAGTTTTCTGTCGGTTTTCATTCGGCGGTGCAGGTTTGCACGTCGGCAATCGACAGTCTGGAGCTGACCGCTCGTTCGCATAATCGCGCTTTGATTATGGAGGTTATGGGACGCGATGCCGGACATTTGGCCATGCATTCGGCAATTGCAGGCGCGGCGGACGTTTGTCTGGTGCCGGAAATTCCCTATACGATTGACGGGGTTATAAATAAACTTAAGGAAGTCAAGGCCAGCGGCCGAAATCATGCCGTGATTGTTGTCTCGGAAGGTATCAAAACAGAGTCCGGCGAACATTTGTCGAATAAGAAAAATCTGGTCGGCGAGGCGGTTTACGGCGGTATTTCGCAGTATTTGTGCAATGAAATCAGCTCGCACTATAACGCGTTTCAGGTTCGAACCACGACGCTGGGACATGTTCAGCGCTCGGGCGTTCCTGTGGCGTTTGACCGTCTGCTGGCGGCGCTTTACGGAGCCGAAGCGGTTGAAGTTCTGGCACGCGGCGAAGATAACAAAATGGTCGTATGGAAAGGCGGAAAAATTGACGCCGTTGACTTGGCAGAAGTCGTTAAGGCCGGTACGACCCTGTTGAATCCGAAGAGCGAATATGTCAAAGCGGCCAAAGAGCTCGGCATGTATATCGGCGAGATTTAAAAACTTGTTGCATTTTTAATCAATAAATGTTACAAGCTAAGCACAAAATCGGATTAACTCTAGTAATGTATTGAAAAGGGGTGATTTAAGTGGTTCAAGTTACTGTTATCGGTAATGATGTTGGTCAGTCTTTGAAAGTCTTGAAAAAGAAAATGCAACGTGAAGGTATCTTCCGCGAGATGAAACTGCGCCGTTGTCATGAAAAGAATTCGGAGAAAAAAGCCCGTCGTCAGGCTGAAGCCGTCAGACGCGCTCGCAAACAACTTCGGAAACGCTTAGATACTGAAGGCTTCTAATAAGCCTACGGATTTTGAGAAAGCTCTGTCTGATTTGACGGAGCTTTTTTTGTTAAACATTTAGTCGTTTGGACAGGCAATACGGTTTCTTGCGTGCTCTTTGCATTTATAAAATAGACAAAATATATTGACATAAATCTGAAGTTCTACTAATGTTAAAATATAAAGTGTAATTATTAATTTTGTAAGTCTATGTTTGAAAAATTTTTTCTTAGGAAAAGAGTTGTTGCCGGTTACGAACTGAATATCGCGCAACAGCTTAAGATGTTTGAGCTTCCGAATGCCGCAGAGCTGTTAAAGGAGTATGTCTCGAAGTGGAGGCTTTGCGATGAGGCGCAGCTTAAGATGTTTGAGCTTCCGAATGTCGTGGAGTTGG
>CAYNBB010000030.1:0-16744 GCA_964395655.1 uncultured Azospirillaceae bacterium
GCGGTCATGCTGATATCGGATTATCAGAGATGCAACACCCAAAACCGCCGCAACCATTATCGCTCCTGCAATAATAAGGGAATTCGTCATGTTACTATACATAAAACATCTAAAATTAGTATATAAAAAAATAAAAAAACTGCCCTTAAATACGCTCTGAACCTTGTCTTGTCAACAGTATATTTCTTGACAGCGTCGCAAAATTCTCTAAACTGTCATGCAAAAGGAAAAAATCATGGAATTAGCGGAATTTAAAGCTCAACTTAAACCATATACGGCAGTTTTGGGAGTTGATTATGGCGAAAAACGCCTCGGCATCGCCGTATCCGATCGTTTATGGCTGGTTGCCTCCGCCGACAAAACAATTTTTCGCACCGGCCTGAAACAAGACATTGCCGCTATCCGCAAAATCGTTGATGAACGCGAAATCGGCGCCATCGTGTATGGTCTGCCTTTGCAAATGGACGGACAGGAAGGCAAAACCGCAGCCGCCGTCCGCAAATTTGCAGACGAAGTCTATAAGCGCATCCCGTTGCCTTATACCTTCTGGGACGAACGCCTGTCTTCCAAAGCTATGGAAAACTTTTTGATAAAAGAAGTCGATATGTCACGCGCCAAACGTAAACAAATATTGGACAGCTCTTCCGCGGCTTATATTTTGCAGGGAGTGCTTGACGGGCTGAAGTTCTGATAACTGTAAGCTGCGGCTTTGAGTATCTGTAAAAAAGTGTCTTCCCGCATAAAATCAAAACGCATCGGCAAAACATTTTCAACCAAATGATGAACATCTTTATCTGTCGTCACGTACAACGGCGCAAAATGCCGACAAAAAGCATAGGCCGAAGCCTTAACCGCATCTTCGCTGCGAATATCGTAACCGATAATACCCAGCAGCCGGGAAATATCGTTTTCCGGCATTTTTGCGGCATTTCTGAGCTGATACCATAAACCGATTCCCTCTCCGGCAAGCCTTTCCCACGGAAACGCCGCGCCCGGATCGGGCTTGCGCAACGGCGCGATGTCCGAATGCCCGACCACATTCTGCGGTGCAATGCCGTATTTTCGAATAATCTTTCGGCAAAGAGGGATCAATGTCTCAATCTGAGCTTCGGCAAAAGGTTCCTGCCCCAAACTCGGCGAACAGAGTTCAATTCCGACAGAATGAGAATTTAAATCATTGTCAATACCGCTCCAATAGCCGACTCCTGCATGCCAGGCACGATGTTCTTCATCCACAAGCTTAATCAATTCTCCGTCAAGCGTCAGCAGATAATGCGCGCTCAGTTTCAGTTTGTCCAGACATTGCGCGGCCTCGATTCCTGTATGCGCCGTCGCGTGCAACACCAACATGTCAATGCCGCTCCTGCGCTCGTCATAATGCGGCAGCAAATATTCCTTCATCTCGCTCCTCTGACTTTCATCAATTCCTGATAAGCATAATTAATCTCTGCCATTTTGGCCGTTGTTTTTTTGATTTCAGATTCGCCGGCGCCCTGCGCTTGCAGACGATCGGGATGATACTGCACGATCAGTTCTTTCCAGCGTGTACGAATTTCAATATCGGTCGCACTGCTGAGAACACCGAGAATATCGCAACATTTTTGAATTTTTCGGTCTTTGGCCTTGGGCAGGTACAATTCTTTCAGCGTCTCAAAGTTACCGGACGGAAATTCAATGGCTGCGGCTATCTTGGTCAGCAAATCAATTTTCTCGCTTTTAAGCTCGTTATCCGCGCGCGCAATCTGAAACAGGTTGTCAATAATGCTTTCCTTTAGTTCTATCCGACCGACGCTGATTTTTTGCAGCTGACGACAGTAAACCTCATATCCGTCGGCAGTTTTTTTGGCTTCGTTAAAAACTTTGGCTACCGCAGAACTCTCGGCCTCACCGATTTCAAACAACTGACGAAAAACACGAATTTCGTTCTCGCTGACCACGCCGTCTGCTTTGGCGACTTTGGCGGCCAATCCTGCCACTGCCCGCACATAAGCCAAATGCCTGGCTTCGCGCGAATATTTCCACAAATGCAACGGCTTCAAGCTACGAAACAGTCGTCCGAACTTTTGAAGCGGCAGCGCCGAAGCATTCTCTATTCGCGCATAATCAACAAAAAATCCGATTATAATGCCACAAAACAAAATAATGTCGCTCCGACAGACGAACCCCGCCGTCGCACCGGCAATTTTGCTCCAGTGAGCATCCCAGAAATCGTCGAATTTATGCCGAAAGTAACGGGCGTGCCGACTGTCCGGCGTGTCAAAAACAAAATGCCCGAGAATAAACAAAAGGATAAATCCGTACCAACCGTACAAAACCGTTCCGAGCAACGTCCCCCAAACCTTGCCCCAGAAGTGCCCCTCAATCTGATTGTAATAGTGATAATATTTATAAGGCAACAACAAGCGGATATTATCGTCAACAATACCGAGCCGCCGTTGCAAAGAAACGATCAAATGTGTTCTGTCAACAGCAAAATGCCCGAGCAGCATGCCGACAAAAAAACCTTCGGCGCCGAAAAATCTGAGGCCGATAATCGCGAGCGTAAATTTTCCGAGCGGTGACATATGCTTCCCTTACAAAACGATAGCGGACAATTCGGTCGGAAAACACTTCGGTTTTTTAACCTGATTCCGATGGGTAAAACGCCGAAAGCTGTAATAATCGTTTGCCAACGCGTAAGTATCCAGCCCCGAAACGCTGATATTTTCGATTCCCTTAGCTTTCAACCTGCCGCGGCAAAAAGCCTCAAGGTCAAACTGCCGGTGCATCGCTCTTCCGGCGGCAAAAAAACGTGCGAACGCCGCATCTTTTTCAACAAACTGCCGGAAAAAAAACTCGTCCACCTCATAAGATGCCTGACCGATGCACGGCCCGACCGCCGCGGCAATGTTTTTAAGTTTTGCGCCTTTGGCAATCATCAAATCCGTCGTATTTTCAATCACGCCGGACAAAGCGCCGCGCCAGCCGGCATGCGCTGCGCCGATAACGCCGTGCTCATAATCGGCCAGCAGCACCGGCGCGCAGTCGGCCGTGCGGATGCACAATATCACGTCCGGCTTGTCTGTCACCACGCCGTCTGCCGTCATTTTGTCCTGCGTCGGATCTTCCGCGTATTCTGCAACGGCCGAAACGCCCTGATTCAACAGATGCAGACGATTGCGATCCAATCCGAAACACGCCGCAGCCTTTTGCAGATTGTCTGCTACGCAGGCTGCATCGTCGTCACTTTTGGTATTGACGTTCAACCCTCGGTAAAAACCTTCGGAATACCCGCCGGAAGAACCGAAAAAACAATGTTTGTCCGACGGCAGATTCGGCGCACGATAACTCATTGCGCCTCCTTCCAAAAAGACTTTCCGTATTCAAACGGCTCAAGACCGAACATCTCGGCCAGCGTCTGCGCAATATCCGCAAACGAGTTGCGTTGCCCGAGACTTCCGGGCTTAATTTTTTGACCAAACATCAAAACGGGCACCTGTTCGCGCGTATGATCTGTTCCCGTCCACGTCGGATCATTTCCGTGATCGGCGGTAATAAACACCACGTCGTCAGCTTTCAGATGTTTTTCGATTTCGGGCAACCTGCGATCAAACGCTTCCAACGCGCACGCATAACCTTTAACGTCGCGGCGATGTCCGTAAAGCATGTCAAAATCCACAAAATTGGTAAAAACGATCGACCTGTCCGGCGCGCCGTCGATCGCTTCAAACGTTTTGTCCCAAAGCTCATCATGACCGCTTGCCTTAATCTTCCGGGTAATGCCGCAACCGGCGTAAATATCGCTGATCTTGCCGATGCCGTAAACTTCGCCTCCGGCAGCCTTCATCTTGTCAAGAACAGTCGGCGCAAACGGTTTGACCGAATAATCGTGACGATTTTTGGTTCGAACAAATTCCCCCGGTTTCTCTCCTATAAACGGCCGTGCGATGATCCGTGCAATCCGGTACGGCTCAACTTTCTGAAAAGCAATTTCGCACAAAGCGTACAGGCGCTCCAGCCCGAAATGGCCTTCATGCGCGGCAATTTGCAGACAACTGTCGGCCGAAGTATAAAAAATCGGTTTGCCGGACTTGATGTGTTCGACGCCGAGCTCTTCGATAATTTGAGTACCCGATGCGGCGCAATTGCCCAAAATTCCGGAAATGCCGGCTTCTTCACCAATTGCTTTTGTCAGTTCTTCGGGAAAAGAAGGATAATCGGGCTTGAAATACCCCCATTCGCGCAAAACGGGAACACCGGCCATTTCCCAGTGTCCGGAAGTCGTGTCTTTGGCTTTGCTGATTTCTCTGGCATGTCCGTACCGGCTCGGCAACGTCATCAAGGCCTTGTCCTGAATACCAAGCTCCGGCTCGGAAATTGCGGCGCCTTTGGCGGCTTTGGCCAACCCGAGCGCAACCATATTGGGGATATTAAGTCCGAGATTGACTTTGGCAATATGCCCGAGCGTGTTGGCGCCCTCGTTGTCAAACATACACGCGTCCGGCGCACCGCCGATACCGAAAGAATCCATCATCAAAATGATTGCTCTTGCCATAAATCTGCCTCCCGAAAAATCCTTGATAAGCGATTTTAACACAGATGAAATTAAAATCCATCAAAAAGCAATCGTTATACGAGTTAAAAAGGCGGAACAAGACACAAAAAAAAGCGCTAAAGACCGATGTGGCGACAATTAAGGTGAGCAACGTGTACAAAAAAATACACAAGCAAACCGCAATCAAGCACGACCGGCTTTCAGCACGTTTTTAATCATTAGGCATGCGCAGCGCCTCAATAAACGCCGACTGCGGAACCTCGACCTTGCCGAACTGGCGCATGCGCTGTTTGCCTTTTTTCTGTTTGTCAAGCAGTTTGCGTTTGCGGGTAACGTCACCGCCGTAGCATTTGGCCGTTACGTCTTTGCGCAGAGCGGATATGGTTTCGCGCGCCACCACCCGGCCGCCGATGGCCGCCTGAATCGGGATTTTGAACAAGTGCCGCGGAATCAGGTCTTTCAGACGTTCGCAAATCTGCCGGCCGCGGGACTCGGCTTCGCTCTTATGACAAAGAAAAGCCAAAGCGTCAACCGGCTCTTCGTTAATCAGAATCTGCACTTTGACCAGTTCTGACGCCTGATATCCGACCAGCTCGTAATCAAAACTTGCATACCCGCTGGTTATAGACTTAAGACGGTCATAAAAATCAAACACGATTTCGTTAAGCGGAATTTTATAAACCGCCATTGCGCGCGAACCGACGTACGTCAGTTCCTCCTGCTCGCCGCGGCGTTCGGTACAAAGCTTGAGTACGGCGCCGAGATAAGTGTCGGGAACCAAAATGGTTGCCTTGACCATCGGCTCCTCGATTGAGGCGATCTGTGTCGGCTCCGGCATGTCGGCAGGATTGTGCAGGGTAATGGTTTCACCGTTGGTCAGATGAATTTTATAAGCAACCGACGGCGCCGTCGTAATCAAATCGAGGTCAAACTCGCGCCCCAAACGCTCCTGAATGATTTCCATGTGCAGCAACCCCAGAAAACCGCAGCGAAATCCGAGCCCGAGCGCAGCCGAATTTTCGTTTTGATAATCAATGCTGGCATCATTGAGCCTGAGCTTGGCCAGCGCGTCTTTCAACAAATCATACTGGCTGGAATCCACGGGAAAAATCGAACAGAATACCACCGGAACGGAGGGCTTAAAACCGCGCAAAGGCTCTGCACACGGGCGCTTGTTGTCGGTAATGGTATCACCGACGCTGCAATCGCCGACGCTTTTTATGCTGGCGGTAATATAACCGACCTCGCCGGGATAAAGCGCGTCAACCTCCGTCATTTTGGGCGAGAAAATACCGACCCGATCGACCAGATAAGCCGCGTTGTTTGACATCATACGGATTTGCGTTTTTCGGCGCAGGATTCCGTCATGCACGCGCACTAGAATAATGACGCCGAGATAACTGTCATACCAGCTGTCAATCAACAGCGCCTTAAGCGGAGCGTTTTCGTCGCCTTGCGGAGCGGGCAGGCGCGTTACGATCGCTTCCAGCAGCTCGGAAACGCCCAGACCTGTTTTGCCCGAGGTTTCCACCGCATCCGACGCGTCCAGTCCGATAACGTCTTCAATTTGCGCTTTGACGCGCTCCGGTTCGGCCGACGGCAGGTCAATTTTGTTCAAAACCGGCACGATCTCATGATTATTGTCAATTGCCAGATAAACGTTGGCCAGCGTTTGCGCTTCCACCCCCTGCGTGGCATCGACCACCAGCACGGATCCCTCGCACGAAGCCAGCGAGCGCGAAACCTCGTATGAAAAGTCGACATGCCCCGGCGTGTCAATCAGATTCAGCTGATAAATCCGGCCGTCTTTGGCGCGGTAATTCAGACGCACCGTCTGCGCCTTAATGGTAATGCCGCGTTCTTTTTCAATGTCCATGTTGTCCAGAACCTGCTCTGTCATCTCGCGTTTCTCGAGTCCGCCGCAAGCTTCGATCAGCCGGTCGGCCAGCGTCGACTTGCCATGGTCGATATGGGCAATAATCGCAAAGTTTCTGATCAGGTCAAGATTATGTTCGCTCATCTTTTGTCTTCCCGAAATTTCTTAAGTCAGTAAGAAAATACTAGATTTTCCCAAAAGCGCAACAACAAAATACGACTGAGAAAAAATCTATAAAGATTGACGCAATATGGAAAAAGGGCTATCATTAATTTATATATTATTAAGCTTCAGGAGAGCAGCCATGAGAAAGATTATAGACATTGATTTCGGATCCACCCGTTATGACGAACTGGTTCAGCTGCGTTATAAGATTCTGCTTGAACCGCTCGGCCTGAAGTTTTTGGACTCTCACCGCGAACAGGAGATAAACTATCTGCACATCGGCTGCATCGAATGTTTGGACGACAAGCTGATCGGCGGCCTCCTGCTGGCTCCCATCGACAATGACGCCATCCGTCTGATGCAGGTTGCGGTAGACACGAAATACCAGCATGAAGGCATCGGCCGCGATTTGGTTGACTACGCCGAAAAACGCTCTCGCGAAGCCGGCTACAAAAAGATCGTCATGCACGCGATGCTGACCGTTATCAATTTTTACGAAAAAATCGGCTATCATCAGGAAGGCGAGATCTTTGCCGAAAAAGGCATAACCTTTGCCAAGATGGTCAAAACGCTCTGAGGTATGTCAAAGCACAAAAAAACCCGCTTAAGTCCCGCGGGTCTTTCAACTTGTTACAAAATGCCAATCACTAACCCTGACGAGCTTTTAACTTCGGGTTCTTTTTGTTGATGACATAGACGCGGCCTTTGCGGCGGACAACCTTGCAGTCCTTGTCGCGTACTTTTTTGCTTTTCAACGAGCTGTAAACTTTCATTTCCGTATCCTTATTGTCAAAAGTTATCCGCAACTTATGCTAAATAATATGCTTTGTCAACTCAAAATTTTAAATTTGGTAAATTTTTAAGAATGCTTTTGCTTTTTGCGGCAGATTTTGTATAATCCTTTCGGAACAACAATCTGTAAGGATACGAAATGAAAAAGATTCTGACTTTTTTGATATGCCTGCTGTGTACGACTCCGGCTCGCGCACAAATGCCTTATATTGAAGAAGTCCGTGCTCTCGGCGCCATTGCCGGCCAGGGACTGGCCTGCGGTTCTGCAAAATATGACACTTTCGAGTTGCTGGCTCGCGCCATTCTTCTGACAAAATCCCCGTCCGACAAACTCCAGAACGACGCCGTTTACGCCTATTCCGAAGAAAAAGCCAACGCTTACATTTCCAAAGAAATGGATGGTTTTTACGAATGCGCCTCCATCAACCGCCGTTTTGACAATCAGGAAATTTTTAAAGCCGTGCTTTATGCCGACGGCACCATCAAAATGCCCGACGGCCAGGTTTTAACGCCGCGCCGCCCTTATGACGCCACAATGATTTACAAGAAAAAAGCCGACAGCCTCAAAGAGGCAAAGGCTATTTACAACGGTCGCGAAGCCAAAATCCTCAAGGTTGACGTCCGCGACGATACTCTCGCTTCCATGCAAAAGGCTCAATCGGCCAAACCGCAGGCTCCGTTGCAAAGCAGCGTAGCCCGTATCAGCCGCAGACGTTAAGAATAAAAGAGCTTGCATTTTCCGAACCAGCCTATATAGTCAAATCCGAGTTTATTTTTCCAAGGAGATTTAAGTAAAATGGCTTCTGTTCAATATGTCTACGTCATGCAAAACCTCAGCAAAGTTTTCCCGGGAGGCAAAGAGCTTTTCAAAGGGATCACCCTGTCATTTCTGCCCGGAGCCAAAATCGGCGTTTTGGGCGTCAACGGCGCCGGAAAATCGACTTTGCTCAAAATCATGGCCGGAGTCGACAGGGAATTCAACGGCGAAGCCTGGGCAGCCGAGGGTATCAGGGTTGGCTATCTGGAACAGGAACCTAAACTTGATCCTTCCAAAAACGTTATGGAAAACATTATGGACGGCCTCGGAGAAACGCGCGACCTGCTCAAAAAATTTGAAGAAGTTTCACTGCGCTTCGGTGAAGAACTGACCGACGACGAAATGAACGACCTTATCAACGAACAGGCCGAATTGCAGGAAAAAATCGACGCCTGTAACGGCTGGGATCTGGAACGGACAATCGAAATTGCCATGGACGCGCTGCGCTGCCCTCCGGCCGAGGCCGATGTTACCAAGCTCTCCGGCGGCGAGAAACGCCGCGTTGCCTTGTGCCGTCTGCTCTTGTCCAAACCCGACATGTTGCTGCTTGACGAACCGACCAACCATCTGGACGCCGAATCTGTCGCCTGGCTCGAAAATCACCTCAAGGAATATACCGGCACCGTTGTTATGGTCACGCATGACCGCTACTTCCTTGACAACGTGACCGGCTGGATTCTTGAGCTCGACCGTGGTCAGGGCATTCCGTATGAGGGCAACTATTCTTCATGGCTGGCGCAAAAACAAAAACGTCTGGAACAGGAATCGCGGGAAGAAACCGCACGCCGGAAAACGCTGGCCAGCGAGCTGGAATGGATTCAAAAAAATCCCAAAGCACGTCAGGCAAAATCCAAGGCGCGTATCAACGCTTATGACGAGTTGCTGGCGCAATCGGCCAAAGAAAAAATTCTCACCGCCAATATCAACATTCCGATGACCGAACGGCTCGGCGATCTGGTGATCGAAGCCAACCATATCGGCAAAGGCTATGGCGACCGCGTTCTGATTGACGATTTGTCGTTTAAGATTCCCAAAGGCGCGATTGTCGGCATCATCGGACCAAACGGCGCCGGAAAAACCACGCTCTTTCGCATGATTACCGGACAGGAGAAACCCGACTCCGGCGAAATCCGTCTCGGAGAAACCGTAGATTTGGGCTACGTCGACCAAAGCCGCGACGAACTTGATCCCAATAAGACGGTTTGGGAAGAAATTTCCGACGGCCTGGACATGATTCAGCTCGGCAAACGCGAATTTCCGTCTCGCGCCTATGTCGGCCAATTCAATTTCAAGGGCTCCGACCAACAGAAAAAAGTCGGTCAGCTTTCGGGCGGCGAACGCAACCGCGTTCACCTTGCCAAAATGCTCAAAAAGGGCGCCAACGTTATTCTGCTCGACGAACCGACCAATGATCTGGATGTCGACACCCTGCGTTCGCTGGAAGAAGGCATCATGGAATACCCGGGCTGCGTATTGGTCACCTCGCATGACCGCTGGTTCCTGGATCGTCTGGCCACGCATATCATCGCCTATGAAGACGACGGTCATGTCGAATGGTTTGAAGGTAATTTTGAAGAATACGAAAAAGACAAAATCCGCCGCCTCGGCGAAGAGGCCGTACGCCCGCACCGAGTCCGTTACAAAAAACTGGAGCGTTAGATAAAAAAGTTTATAACGGCTTTAATCAGCTTATTATTTGATTATATGACTCCTGTCTTCTCTTTGAGCGGACGGGAGTTTTTCTATTTATATTGAAAGGTTACATCCATGGCAAAAGGTACTGTAAAATGGTTCAACACTAAAAAAGGTTACGGCTTTATCATTCCGGAAGCCGGCGAGCGCGACATCTTTGTACATATTACTCAGTTGGAAAAACTGGGCTTGCATAATTTAGAAGAAGGACAAAAGGTCTCCTATGAATTATATGCCGACCGCAACGGACGGGCTGCCGCAGGAAATTTAAACGTTTTGTAAAATGAAGACAAACGCGGGAAACAGCAGCGTTTTTTGTATTCGAAACTTAAGATTTCCTTTGAAAGTTCGAAGAATGGTTCAGATCAAATAAAAATAAGAAGGCTGAAAATTCCGCCGTACCCGAAGATACGTGAATTTTCAGCCTTTCGCTGTTTTCGTTTCAGATAAGCGCTAAACGTGCTCACCTACAACTTCTCAATCCTCATTCTATAGAACGACCGCCATACGAATAACAGGCCGAGCAGGAAAAAGGCGATACCAAGCCCGAGCGATACGCAACGCGGCGCGGCAACGGCCATTTCGACCGCCAGCAAACCGAAAAGCGTCGTAAACTTGATAATCGGATTAAGCGCTACCGACGAAGTATCTTTGTACGGATCGCCGACCGTATCGCCGACAACCGAAGCGGCATGCAAAGCCGAACCTTTTTCGTTCAAATCGACTTCAACGACTTTCTTGGCATTGTCCCAGGCACCGCCGGCATTAGCCATATACAAAGCCTGGAACAATCCGAAAACTGCAATCGAAATCAGATAGCTGGCAAACAAACTGGCGTCAAAACAGGCAAAGGCTATCGTAAATGAGAAGATTACGATAAAGATGTTAAACATGCCTTTCTGAGCATACAAAGTGCAAATCTGAACCACTTTCTTGGAATCTTCAATAGAAGCGGCCTTACTTGTATCAAGATTAATATGCTGCTTGATATAGTTCACTGCACGATACGCACCGGTCGAGACCGCCTGCATTGAAGCGCCGGAGAACCAGAAGATAACCGCTCCGCCGAGAATAATTCCGAACAGGACTTCCGGATTAAGCAGATTCAATTGCAGATTCAACAATAAAATGATTGAAAAAATCATTGTCGTCGCACCGATAACGGCCGTACCGATCAACACAGGTTTGGCCGTTGCTTTGAAAGTATTGCCGGCACTGTCGTTTTCTTCCAGATAGTGCTTGCCTCCCTCAAAGTTCGGTTTGAAACCGTATTCTTTTTCAATCTCTTTTTTTATGCCTTTGATATTTTCAATCTGCGACAGTTCAAAAACAGACTGAGCATTGTCGGTTACCGGTCCGTACGAGTCGACGGCAATGGTCACAGGCCCCATGCCGAGCATACCGAATGCCACCAGACCAAAAGCAAAAACGGTCGGATAAACCATATAGGCGTCCAAACCGCTGCGAGCGGTAAAGAAAGCAATTGCCATCAGGCCGACCATAACCAGTCCCTGCCAGAAAGCAGAGAAATTACCGGCCACAATGCCTGAAATAATGTTGAGCGAAGCTCCCGCCTCGCGACTGGCATTGACAACTTCTTCGACATGTTTGGATTTTGAAGAAGTAAAGATTTTGGTAAATTCCGGAATCAAAGCTGCGGCCAGCGTACCGCAGGAAATGATTGTCGAGAGTTTCCACCACAAATCTTCTCCCATTGAACCGATCATAACGTAAGACACGCCGAAAGTAACCAAAATCGAAATAACCGAAGTCAGCCAAATCAGCGAAGTCAGCGGCGTCTCAAAGTTAAACGCATTCTTCTTACCGAAAATCGCTTTCGAAACGCGCGAATTAAACCAGTAAGAAACGATGGACGTAACGACCATCAGCAGCCGCATGGCAAAAATCCATACGATCAGACGCGCCTGAATGTCAATTCCGCCGTTAATCAATGCAAGCTCGCCGTTGGGTGCATACATCATACCGGCCCCCAAAACGATAAAGCTGATTAAAGCCACGCCGGTCACGCCGTAAGTCTCGAAACCGTCGGCGGTAGGTCCGACCGAGTCGCCGGCGTTGTCACCGGTACAATCGGCTATCACGCCCGGATTGCGCGCATCGTCTTCATCGATTCTAAAAATAATTTTCATCAAATCGGCGCCGATGTCGGCAATCTTGGTAAAGATACCGCCGCAGATACGCAACGCGGCAGCGCCGAGCGATTCGCCGATGGCAAAGCCGATAAAGCAAGCGCCTGCGTTTTCTTTTGCGACAAACAGCAGAATGGCGATCATCATCGTCAATTCCACGCAAATCAACAGAACGCCGATGGACATTCCCGAACGCAACGGCAGGCTCATCACCGGATAAGGCTGCCCCTTAAGCGACAAAAACGCCGTACGCGAGTTGGCATAGGTATTGATGCGCATGCCGAACCAGGCCACGGCAAACGAGCCGAGAATACCGAAAATCGACCACATCAGAATGGTCAGCACCTTCGGCAGCGGCGTTGCGTTAAGATAAAAGAAATAATAAAAGATGCAAACGGCAATAAACAACTCTAAAACGACGAGCAGTTTTGCCTGTTGCCTCATATAGGTTTTGCAGGTCTCATAAATAGTGTTGGAAACTTCCAGCATCGATTTATGCGCCGGCATTTTTTTAATCATCAAAAATTCGGCCAATCCGAACAGAGCGCCTAAAACGCAGATGCTCAGACCGTAAAACAAAATCTGCGAACCGGTCACTGTCAGCCCGAAGATATTATAAACCACATCCAGAGACGGAATTTTCAAATCAATCTCGGAAGCGCAGGCATTCCCGGTCAGGAAGCCCAAAGTCAGCAGCCCGGCCAAAACCGATCCGCCAATTTTCTTTAAATTTATCATATCCGATTCCCTTAACGTTAATCCAATAAATATAACAAACAACCCGCCAATACCGACGGATTCTCGATTCCTGTTATACCCAAAGCCTACTCCGAAGATTCTAAAGATTCTATTAAATAAAGCTAATTGAACACAAAACTAAGGTTACCGATTGTTGCATTAAAGCATCAGAAACAGCGACACCGCCACAAACCCATACAGCAGTACGCCCGAAAGATACATGCGCGCCACCCGAAAATCCGCACCGGACGGCATGGCATTCTCGATAATGATGGTTTGCAGCAGAACATACAAAACATAGTTGAAAAAAGTCGGCCGCATCGCCGGTAAAAAATACCGGTTCAAATAAAATCCGATCGGCAGCAATAACAGCGGCGCCATTGAAGCCGGCACCGCGTTATAAAAAGTAATGTTGCGAAACCCGACACTGCCCATCACATAATTGCCTTCTTCGTCGCGACGGGGAAAAACAGTAAAATTGCACGGATGCGCATTCATCACCAATCCGACCGTAAAGTGCATAAGCTCATGCAGAATCGTCCCCGGAATATTAACCAGCGAACTGAGCCACATGGAGCTGTAAGTCGTATATTTGAAACGCAGCAGCACAATCACCAGCAAGATCAGATAAAAACGATTGTCAAAAAAAGCTCGCAAAAAATCAGGACTGTTAATAAGCGACAGAAATTTATAATAAATCTCAAACAAAATATCCATTTTATTTACCCTGTCTCAAAGTTGCCAACCCGGCCAGATAAGTATTCAACAACAGTTTGCAAATATTGTTCTTGTTTACCTGGCGCAGACTTCCCCAGACCGAAGTCGTTAAAAAGCCGCTAATCGAAAACAGAGCCATTTCCAACACCTGCGCCGCCACGCGTTTTTCCTCATGATTAAGATTGCCGTATATCCTGCTGATTTCCAAATCGATCAAACTTTCGATTTTCTTAAATTTACGCACATAAGCGAACGAAAGGCGCATCCCGCCGCCATGCAGGTGCCGATCATACAACAACATCCACAAGTTGCCGTTGGCAATAACATAAGAGCTGAACGCCTCCACATAGCGATTAATGTTGACAAACGGATTCTTCTGCGGCACCACCAAACTCATCTGCGCAAAAACCTCGTCAAGCGTCTGCATGTTTTGCAGCTGAATAAAATTATCCATGCCGGCAAAAACGTTGTAAATTGTACCGACCGAAGTGTTGGAAGCTTCCGAAAGTTTGCGAGCGGTCAAAAAAGCCGGCCCTTTTTCCACAATCAGACGACGGCCGATTCTAAGCAGCGCGGACTTAATCTGTTCTCTGGCAAAAATTTTTAATTTGGCTTCTTTGCTGTCAACCATTGCTTTTGTTCATCTGAAAAATATATCTGTGTTTAACAAATTATTTGCAATTACAAGACTACAATAAACCAAACCTGAACACTGTTCAATCCAATTTTTCAAAATTTCAAGGGGTTTCTGATGAAAACAAGTTCCGTCGTCATTTTGTTTTTTATGTTGCTTTGCGGCGGCGTTGCGCTGGCTCAGACACAGAATACGCTGCGCAGTGTTCTGCTTGACGAAAACGCCGTCTACGTTGACGAAGATGAATCCGCGGGCGCGGTAGACGCCGCACGCAAATTGCTGCGCGAACGCCCGCAAACGTTGCGCAAACAAAATTTCCCGAAACTGCGGCAAAAAAGCAATTCCGATTCCGCTCGGCTTATCACACGTTCGCAGGCGGCGCCTTTCGGACTGGTCTGGGGTTCCACCATCAACGAAACCCGCAATCAGGGCATTATTCTGACGGCCGTCGGCGAAAAAGACTACGTCAACAGCTTCGCCGCAGCCAAACTCCCCAAACCCGTCGCCGGCATTGACAAAGTTGACATCACTTTCGGCGAAGAAAATCGTCTTTGGCGGATTATCGCTTACGGCAGACTGATTGACGACGACGCCTCCGCCTCCAAAGTGCTGCGCGAATACAAAATCTACTCCGACCTTTTGGCCAGAAAATACGGACATAAACAGGAATTTTTCACTCCGGCGCAAATCGAAGTCACCGAAAAAGACGCCAAAGGCAAGGACATTACCGTTTCCAAAGACGCGCCGATCGGCAATCCCGATTTTCTGAACCAGCTTCAACAAGGCACCGCCACCCTTTATTCAACCTATTACAACGATGAAGTCGGCGCGGCGCTCGCCATAAATGTTGACGGCGACAAAAAAAGCTATATAGTCATCGACTATAAAAATCTGAAGATTCTCGAAGAGCAGGAAAAGCAAACGCTTGACGCTCTCTAGGATCAAATAGGCTAAAGGACGAAACTTATGAACAAAATTGCATTTTGCGGCGCATCGGGCAACGGTATCAGCCCGCTTGAACAGATTATGATAAAAAAAGGATTCTGCGTTTACGGCTCCGACCTCAGCTTTGACGAGGGGCGCGACCGCGACCGCAAAGAAGCGTTGCAAAGAGTCGGCCTGCACATCATTCCGCAGGACGGCAGCGGCATCACGCCGGACATGGACGCTCTCTACGTTTCGTCAATCATCAACGAGGCCAACCCGGACGTCAAAGCCGCACGCCGATATAATATCCCGATCAAAAAGCGTTCCGATCTTTTGTGCGAACTTTTCGCTCAATACGCCAAAGGCATCGCTGTCGGCGGCACTGCCGGCAAAACCACCACCACCGCCATGATCGGCTACATCCTGGATCGGCTCGGCTGCCATCCCTGCATGATTAACGGCGGCATGCTCTGCAACTATCCGGACCATCCCGGCATGCCGAACTATCTGTACTATGACGACAGTGAATACTGCGTAATTGAAGCCGATGAAAGCGACGGCTCAATCCAAAAGTATCATCCCTACATCGGCATTATCAATAATATTTCGCATGACCACACCAGCATGGAAAAGCTGATTGAATATTTTTCAAACTTTGCCGCTCATGTAAAACACGCGCTGATTATCAACAAAGACTGCCCGGTCGGATCAAAAATTTCGGCGCCGACAGCACAAACCCTGTCTTTTTCGATAAAAGACGCGTCCGCCGACGTTTATGCCGCCGATATCAGAGCCGTAAAAGACGGGGTTGAATACACGCTCGACGGTCAGGCATTCCGCCTCGGCGTCATCGGCACGTTCAATGTTGCCAACGCCTTGGCGGCCATCACCGCCTGTATGGCCGCCGGCATCGACAAATTTGCCGCCGCCCGCGCACTGGAAGGTTTCTGCGGCGTCAAAGTCCGGCTTGAAAAAATCGGCACTTCGGCCAACGACATCACCGTCTACAACGACTTTGCCCATAACCCGAGCAAACTTGCCGCCTCAATCTCGGCGCTAAAAGAACACCCCGGACGAATAATTGCGATGTATCAGCCGCACACTCCGTTTTCGGTCACCAACACCCGCCCCGAAATGGCACCGGCACTGGTCTCGAGCTTAAGTAGCGACGACCTTCTCGTCATGCAGGAAATTTATGAATTGACACCGCAAGATACGATTTCGTCAGCAGACATAATTGAAGACGTCAAAAAGCTCGGTCATGATAAAGCGACCTTTTTCAAAACGCGCGCGCCGCTGAAAGAATTTATCCTGCAAAACGCCCGCCCGGGCGACCGGATCGTGATTATGGGCGCGCATGACAACTCGCTGGCCGACTTCAGCCGCGAGCTGCTGTCATTGCTTTGAGCATACTTCGCCGGCTCACAAAATCTGTATTAGTTTCGGCGCACTTCCAAATCTTATATAGCTTGCGTAAATAATAAGATTTTAGGGCGGCGAAAGCGGAGTGTACACAGAAGTACATGAGCATTTCGCCGTCCCGCAAAATCTGTATTAGTTACCAGCTATATAAGATTTAAAACATAATCAAAATTCTTAGCATTAAGATATTGAATCAACTTCATATAAGTACAAATCCCATCCCAACCGCGGGTATTGAACGCCAGCATGGAACCGACGGCCCAGAGGTTGGCCGACGGCA
>CAYNBB010000030.1:16844-18920 GCA_964395655.1 uncultured Azospirillaceae bacterium
CCGCGGGTATTGAACGCCAGCATGGAACCGACGGCCCAGAGGTTGGCCGACGGCAGAAACATGGCGCAAAATTTATACGAGACTTTGGGCAAATCGGTCTGTTTTTCGTGAATCTGCGATCCGACCGTATCAAGATGATAACCGATAAAATAGCCGAGCACCCCGTTTAAGATAAGATTCGTCGGCGCAAAGGAGGTATAAACCGTCATCGCAATCATATACACCAGCCCGAATAACGGAAAGAAATACGGCGCAATAATGATCAGCCAGTTGCCCTCGCCTTCAAACGCGATGGCGCCGCCGGAATTATCCCCTTCAACCGATATCCTCTTGACCTTATGCAGTGTCAGAATGGCAAAAAAAGCATGCGTAAACTCGTGCGCAACAATCTCCATGTTTGCCTTGACCGAACCGTCCATCATGCTGCGCGAAATAAAAAACAGAAAAAAGCCGCCGAACAACGCCACATATTGAAGACTGGTAAATTTGAAATAAGCCAGCGACTGAACATAAGCCGGAAACGAGAGCAGCATATAAACCGCAACCGGCCACTTGCATAATTCGATAAACCTGTTAACCAATGTCCGCATCCGTTTCTCCTTGTCGTTGATTATACAGGCTCTGATACAAATTTCATCTTTTATCTCCGACATATTAACACTTCTTCAACTCTTATCGGCTATACTGCCCAAAGATAGATTTTTAAGAGGGCAAAAAAATGGCCGCGCAAGATATGAATACTTATGATTTTTTGATTAACGACGAAGACGAAATCATGCTGCTGCTTTATGTTCATGAAGGAGAACCACATGAATCCAGCATTGAACTTAACCTGGACGACAAATCCGCCGTTTTGCACCGCACACCGACAGACGAAGTTTATCTTGAGGGCATCCCCGACGACGTGCTTGACAGCATGCAGGAATCCGATAAACTTTTGGTATGTGAGCTCAGCATTGAGAAAAACGACAAAGATACCAAAATCGTCTATGCCTATGAGGCTGACATCACCGATTAATCGGCAAAGTTTCGGTAAACCACAAAAAGCGAATCTCTTCCGATTCGCTTTTTTTGTTGCATTCGCCCCTGTTTATTTTTTCCAAACGACGCAACAAAAAAAAGGCTGAAAACCAAGTGCAAAACATTGGTATTTCAGCCTTTTTCAATTCAGAAAACCTTTTAAACGGTTTTGCTATACCTTCTCAACCTGACTGTATTCCAGTTCGACCGGCGTTGAACGGCCGAAAATGGAAACCGAAACCTTAACGCGGGCTTTTTCGGTGTCAACTTCTTCAACCAGACCGACAAAAGAAGCAAACGGTCCGTCGCAAACGCGAACCTGCTCGCCGACCTCAAACTCGACAACGGTCTGCGGTCTTTCGATTCCTTCCTGCATCTGCGTAATAATGCGCTGAGCCTCGGCCTCGGTAATCGGATAAGGCTTGTTGCGGCTGCCCAAAAAGTTGCTGACGTTCGGATTGTTCTTAATCAGATGCCAGGCATCATCGGTCATAATCATCTTAACCAGAATATATCCTGGAAAGAACTTGCGCTCGCTGGTTACTTTGGCGCCTTTTTTAACTTCGACGACTTCCTCAGTCGGAATCATGATATCGAAGATTTTGTCTTCCATTTTTTTAACGACAGCCTGTTCCTTAATCGATTCCGAAACCTTCTTCTCGCAACCGGAGTGAACGTTGACAACATACCATCTAGGTTCCATAAGCCTATACTCCCAGACCAAAGATTAATTTAACGGCCCAGCCGAAGAATTGATCGACAAAAAAGAAAAATGTCGCGGCGATAGCCACAATCACCAATACCATAATCGAAGTCTGCACGACTTCCTTTCTGGTCGGCCAGGTCACTTTTTTGACTTCCTGCTTAACTTGTCTAAAAAACTGTATCGGACTAATCTTAGCCATAAATCATCTTCCGTATAAATTAAAGATTAAAACACCGTAAGCCTGACCGAAATCAGGCAAATCTGCCTGATTTTTATATCATTAATGTTTGCTTGTCAATCTTAAATTAAAAATCAGGCGCTCATTACCCCGCCGGGCTCGGCAAAACAAA
>CAYNBB010000030.1:19020-20316 GCA_964395655.1 uncultured Azospirillaceae bacterium
CAGTAAGATTACTCTACGCTCCGCTTGAGTTGCACAGGCGCTCTCACCCGATGGGTGCCGGCGTACTTCCGTCCGCCTTTCGCTGGTAGTCGAACTCACTTCCCCGTGAATTCGAATCTAACTCCATCTACTGCCATTAAAAAAGGCCACTTTAAAAGTGACCTTTTTTAATGGCAGGGGCAGTAAGATTCGAACTCACGACATTCGGTTTTGGAGACCGACGCTCTACCAACTGAGCTATACCCCTAAACGATGCAATCTCATCAACGACTGCGCTATACTGATACACAAGATTACCCAAATAATCAAGTGTTTTTTTAATCCGCATCAAACTTTTGTATCACAGATCTTCAAGCTGCTCCAAACGACACGCATCCGCATCCAAACGATATTTGACGCCTCCCGGCAAAACATAACGCTCGCGAAAATGTCCGAAGTTAAAGTCGGTAATCATCGGTATGTTAACCTGCGCTGCAAAATCGGCAATCACCTCGGCCATACTGCCCTGCGTCGGATGATCGGCACACTCGCTGAAACGCCCGACAACGATGCCTTTTACCCCCTTAAACCGCGGATTGTATTTGAGCTGCGTCAGCATCAGCGATATCTTATACGAACTTTCGCATTCGTCCTCCAGCAACAAAATCGAACCGGCAATATCCGGATAATACGGCGTTCCGTTCAAATCGCTGATCGTACTCAGACACTCACCGAGCAAAACGCCTTCCGCCGCACCGCCGTGTAACGTCCGGCCGCTCTGAGCGCAAAAACGCTTTCCCGACAAGACGTCTTTCAATCCCGCTTCAACCAGCGGATGGATTTCCTCTTCCGCCCGAAACTCATACTCCGGCAAATATCCGGTAACAAACGGGTTCCCGGTCCGAGCATAAACGCCGAGTTGCAGCGACGTCGTATCACTGAAACCGATAATCGGTTTGCGGCGTTTTCCGATAACTTCATAATCCAGATATTCCAAAACCCTGAGCGCGCCGGCACCGCCATGCGCCGCGAGCAGAATATCGACCTCGTCGTCCTCGTACATAGCCATAATATCCCGGGCTTTATCCTGAGCCGAACCGGCATATTGGCAAATGCCACGCTCGACCGACGGCGCGACCTTGACTTTCAGCCCCAGACTTTTCAAATGCGCAATTCCTTTTGTCAAATCCAATTTATCGCGGGCTGACAACACAATGGACGGCGAAACGATGCCGACGATATGATACTTGTTCATTCACAAATCTCCTGACAATTTCCGCCAGTATAACCGCCAATTCTTAAAACCTCTTTAAAAAA
>CAYNBB010000031.1:0-20128 GCA_964395655.1 uncultured Azospirillaceae bacterium
GCTTCGGAAGGTTTCCACAACACGAAATCGGCCGGATTTTTCTTATAATCGGCAACCTCGATACGCGCCCCGGCCAGCATCTCTTTCATTGAGCGGCCTGACAGACAGCCGTAGCCGGGCATGGAATCAACGTCAAACAAAACGTGCCCCTCGGCTTCATAGGCATGGCCGTTTTGCAACAGCAGTTTAACCAGTTCAATCATCTCATTGATATATTCGGTCGCGCGCGGACGATAATCCGGCGCCATAACGTTGAGTTTTGCCATGTCGTCGACATACCACCGATAAGTCTGCTCGGTAATCTCACGAATGGATTTGCCGGTTTCTTTATGCTTGTTCAAAATTTTGTCGTCAACATCGGTAATATTCGATACATAAGTGACATTTCCGCTGCCGTAAACATGACGCAGCAGACGGTTTAAGACATCAAACACCACCGGCGTTTTGGCGTTGCCGAGATGAGCTCGGTCATAAACGGTGGGACCGCAGACATACATGCGCACGTTTGAAGCGTCTATCGGTTTGAATTTCTCCTTGCGGCGGTGCAGCGTATTAAAAAGCGAAATTGTCGTCATGTCCGTTGTCCTAATAGATTACAAAAATCAGGCTTCCTGCCCGAGAAGGCGGGCATAGGCTTTGGTGCGACCGATAAGCGGCAGCAGAGTTTTAAGTTCCGGACCGTTCTCGGCGGCTGTCAACGCCTTGCGGATGGGGTGAAAAAGCTCTTTTCCCTTTTTGCCGGATCGCGCTTTGACTTCGGCCATCCAGAGATTAAAGGTCTCGCCCGTCCACGGCTCAGGCGGCAAAAGAGCGGCAGCCAAATCGGTTAAAGCTCTATCTTCAATCACAGGTTTAACTTTTTGATAACAAATATTTTTCCATTCTTCAATATCGGCAAGAATATTCAAGTTGCCTTTGACCGCGTCAAAGAAATCTTTGCCGACGCCGGTGCGTCCGGCCGTTTTTTCATAAGGCATCGAGCGAACGTAACGGGTATTGAAAGCCTTTAGCTCTTCTTCGTCAAATTTTGGCTGCGCGCGGCCGAGTTTATTCAAATCCAGAGTCTGAGCCAAGGTTTCCCAATCATAAAAAGGTTCTATCGCCTCGGATGTTCCAAGCTTGGCCAGAAAAGAAACTATCGCCATTGCCTCAATTCCTTCGGCGCGCAACTCGCGGACGCCGAGCGAACCGAGGCGTTTGGAAAGTTTCCCCTCTTTTCCCGTCAAAAGCGGCAGATGCGCAAAAACCGGAAGCGGTGCCCCCAAAGCCTCAAACATCTGCACCTGCGAAGCGGTGTTTGTAACATGGTCTTCACCGCGGATAATGTGAGTAATGCCGAAATCGGCGTCATCAATAACCGACGGCAGATGATACAGATAAGAACCGTCTTCGCGGATAATGACCGGATCGGCCAGATTGGCCGCATCATACCGACAATGCCCACGCACCATGTCATTCCACTCGATGACACCGGGCTCCAGCTTAAAACGATAGTGCGGCCTGCGCCCTTCGGCCTCATAGCGTGCAATATCCGCGCGACTTAAGTTAAGCGCTCCGCGGTCATAAATCGGCGGCAGACCTTTGGCCATCAGGCGCTTGCGCATAATCTCGAGCTCTTCGGCCGTTTCATAGCAGGCATAAACCCGGCCTTCGGCCTTGAGTCTGGAAACAACCTCATCATAGCGAGCCATACGGGCGGACTGGCGAGCTTCTTCATCCCAGCTGATTCCGAGCCATTGCAGAACTTCGCGCAACGCGTCTTCGTATTCTTTTTTGGAACGAACAACGTCGGTATCGTCAATCCGCAACATGAAGCTGCCGCCGAGTTTTCGAACCAGCAGATAATTGAAAACGGCAGTGCGGGTGTTGCCTATATGCATATAACCGGTCGGGCTCGGCGCAAATCTGACTTTGATATTATTCATGAACAAAAAGGCCTATTTTAGAATCTTAAAACCAGTTTTGGATATTATAGGCTTTATCTTATAAATTCAAGGATATTTTTAGCGCTTTAATCCGCGATGGCTCCGAGTTTTCGGAGATTGCTCCGTTCAAGAGCCGCAACGGACATTTCAAAGTCTTCCAAAAACCAGTCCATCTCCCCGTCAAGTTCGGCAATCTGGGAATTAAACTTGCCGCGGAAAGACAAAATCAAACTGTTCTCTGCAAATTTAATATCAACCAACCGTATCTGCCCGCCGGTTTCATGCAGTCGGAACTGCAACAGAAAATCCTGCCGCCCGGTTTCGGCATCAAGCTCAACGGAAACTGTTGCCGAAACAACCGTAAAACCGTTTTCTTCAAAGGCATTGCCGACCGCATACGTCAAATTGTCTACAAAATCGAGCGGGAAACTCTTATAGGCTGCCAAAGCGTACCTTTCGAAAAGGGCGCGATAAGTCTGCCGCTGTTCCGGCGTCATTCGCCGCCAGTACCGCCCCATGACGAATTGCGAAACATAGTCCAAATCCACAAAACGAAGAAACAAATCATCAAGTTTGCGAAAGCGCGTCTGCAAATCCGGCTCGCGGAAAGTTTCCAGCAACAGGCGTCCGTTTTTCTCCGCCCACTCCTTCGCCTGCACCGAAGAAACCGCGGCGGCTTGCGCCGGAACGGCCGTCCAAATCGCTAAAAGAACGATAATAACTCGCAAAAAAAAGTTACTTTTCATGAAATATGCCTTATAGTAATGTTTATGATTTAGTTTAACGGAAATTGGTTAACAAAATGAAACTGAAAACATTTTTTTTGTGCCTGCTTTGCGGACTGAACGCTCTCCCCGCCCTCGGCTCCGACACCGGACTGCGTTATATTAAAAATCGCGGCAAGGTTATCTGCGGCACCGACATGTCGACAAAAACCCTGGCCTATACCGACGGAGAGAAGATTCGCCGCGGCATAGACGCCGACGTCTGCCGAATGTTTGCACTGGCAGTTTTCGGCAATGGAGAAAGTTTTGTTCTCAAAAACGTTCCGGCCGACAAAATCAACAAGGCGCTGGCCAATAATCAGATCGACTTTATGCTCGGCAACACCACCTCCTCGGCCGAAACGGAAATAAGCAGCCGGATCAGCCCGGTTGAAATCCTTTATTACGACAAACAGGTTTTTGCGGTCGGACAGCCCGAAAGACAGGCTTCGTCAATGGAAGATTTCAGAGGCTCAAAAGTTTGCGTTCTCAAAAATTCTCCTTATGAAGAAAACCTCCGCGAATATAACCACCGCTATGGTTTAGAGTTCAAACTGCTGACGTTTCCGTCATTGCAGACATTACGTGAAGCCTTTTATCTCAAACGCTGCGATCTGATTACCGGAAGCCAGATTTATCTGCGCGGCCTGGCCGTTTCTCCGGTTGTTCAGAGTGCGCAGATTTCCGTTCTGCCCGAAGAAATTGCCCTTATGCCGGTTTATGCGTATGCCGACCGCGGCAATCCGACGCTGAAGACTATCGGGAAATGGATTATCAACGCGATCAAACTGGCAGAAACTCTGGAAATTACATCCAAAGATATTGACAGCGTCATCGGCGTGCGCGACCCTTCGGTTGCCAATCTGCTCGGCCTTAATCAAAAATTATGGAAAAAATTCGGTTTGCAGCCGCAATGGGTCAAACAATACATCAAAGATTACGGCAATTACGGCGAGGTCTTTGAGCGAAACCTGGGCAACGCTTCTTCCCTGCATATCGAACGCGACAAGAACTACCCGTGGAACCGCGGCGGAATGATTACGGCTCTGCCGTTTATTTAGTTTTGCAACAGTTGCAAATGAAATCCGCAGCCGTTTTGAGCCCTTCGGCGCTCAGTTCGTGAGTACCGTGATCGGTGATGCGGGTCTGTACCCGGCAGCCCAGTTGTTTGAGTTTGTCTTGCGTAAAATTCAATGCTTCGAACCGCAGGGACTTGTCGGAATTACCGTGAATCAACAATGTATCGGGGCAATTTCGAGCATGTGTAAGCAAATAACCGCTGCCGGCCAGAATTCCGCTGAAGCTGACCAGCCCCGAAATCCGTTTCGGCACCATCAGAGCCGTATAAATCGCCACCATGGCTCCCTGTGAAAAACCGCAGAGAATCAGATCCTTGTAATCCAGATTATATTCGGACAACGTCTGCTCAATATAAGGAAGAAGATATTGACAGGCCTCCTCCAGCCCTAAAGTCATCCGATCGTAATAACGCAAAAAATCATCAAAATTCTTGACGCTGCGACGCTCATAATGCGGATCGAAACGATACATCGAATACCACTGCCGCATTCCTTTGCCGACTTCGCATTCGACCGGTGCCTGCGGAACATGAAGCGCAAAATCGTCAAGATTGTCGATAAAAGGCTTCAGCTTGGCATCCAGCGACGAACAATCATCCAGATAACCATGCAAAAAGACAATCAGTTTTTTGGGTATGCCGCGGACATGCGCGATTTCTTCCTGAATCATCATTTCAATTTCCACTTGTTTGTCTTTTTCTTATTAACTGAAATATCTAAATAAAAAGTTACTTTGAAAGGATTTTTTCAAGGTGAATGACGACCTGCTTCGGCGCAAAATTAAAATTCAGACACGTTTGATCATTCAGCGTACACTGATGCGTCTGTTTATCGTAACGGCAATATGGCGTAACAAAATATTGCCGATATTCGAGACTGTCGTCAATATGCAGGTCTATTCCCTGAGCCTGACAATATTCAGCCTTGGCACCGTTCCACAGCTCATCGGCAACGTGAAAACCGCCGTCTTTTTTATGACAGACCAGTCCTTCGGCCTCATAATGATCCAAAACAGCAAATGACCGGGTATAGCAAAATCTTATTTTTCGGAGTTTTTCGGTTACGCTTTCACAAGGACCTCCGGTTACGACATGCACCTCATGACCGCGGCGAATCAGTTCGCTGGAAAACTCCCGAAAATAATCGGGATTCCGATCTATGACACCGTGATAGTCGATACCGATTTTAAGGCGCCTTTTTTCATTCATCCCCGTTTCCAAAAGTCGAATTAATCAATTCCTTCAGCGAGTTCGGACTGAGCGCGGAAAGCGGATTAAAACCGATATCCGGATCATCCGCATCGCCATTGATGGTATAAGCGGCGGCAAACACCGTACCGTCTTTGCCGCTCAACAGGCCGCCGACCACCGGAATACTGCCGATAAAAGTATTCAGTCCGTAAGCCGGAGCAATCATTCCCTTAATATCAAAATCCTGATATTTCATTGAATACGTACCGCTGCCGCTGATGCCGACAACATTGCCGAACGCTTTGCCATCCTTCACCTTCAACGTTTTCTTTGCATATTCGAACGGTGCGTCAAAATGAGAAAAGGCTATTCCTTCTCCGGTCAAAAGGTTAACCATTCCGGTCAAAGAAGCAACCGTCAGCAACTTGGCAAAAACCGGTGTATTGTAAACGTTGAAATCTCGTATTTTGGCATGTCCCACAAAACTTTTGTCGGCATTGCGCTTGGCATTGATACTTAAACGACCGCCGCGCATATTATCATATAAGCGCAAAAATTTTAATGTCGAGCCGGCATCATTGCTTTCTATGGTCAGCAGATGCTCTTTTTGAGGACGCGGCACGTAGTCAAGCTTGAGATTGGACATGCCGCCGTTTTTGCGCGAGGAAGCAAAGTTACCGATCAGGTGCATTTCTTCAATGCCGATCCCGTTTCTAAGACTTGCAGTTCCGGCAAAATGGCGAATTGCAATGTCTTTGTTGGTCCACAAACTGTCAACCGCAACATTAATGTCCGTATCGGCAATATCCTCCCATTCGTCTTTTTCATCCGCCGAATTTGGATTCAGCGCCTCGTTCAGGCGCATTTGCCGGCGCCATTCCTTGTCGGCCTTAATTTCGTCTTCATCTTTATCGAAAAAGTCGGACAAATTATAGCTTTTTCCGGAAACGGCTACCTTGATGCGTTCTGCTGGCTGATAACTCATTTCAATCCGCGCGCCCGCATCGGTATTGAGTCCCTTAATTTTTTCGATGTCAATCAGACTGACGCGTCCGTCCCGATTCAATTCAATTCTGCCGTTGAGACTAAAATTCGGCTTTGAAAGCGAAAAGGCTGGCACTTCCGTCACTTTATTTTCCCGCATCAGAACTCTGGCACTGATGACGCCTTCGGTTCCGGACTTTTTCTTAAAACCGAGAAAGGCATAGTCAATATTCGCTCCCCGAAGATCTCCGTCAACGTCTATCTGCAACTTATTCCCTTCATAGGCGGTGATTGTCGCCAGAGCAGGTATCGACCCCTGAACATAAGGCGCGCTCAGAGCCGCAAAATCAATCCCAAGTTTTTGTTTGAGGTTAGAATCGAAGTTGAAGCTGAGCTGATAACGCCGCAGATAATCACGACCGGAAAAATTTTCGTTCCATTTCAAATTCAAAGGAATCCCGTCAAAACCGGCAACTCCGGCAATTTCCATTCCGCCGTTGTCTACTTTCAACTCCAGACGATTGGCTTCGATGGTCTTATTTTTGACGACGCCGCTGACGGAAATATCCTTCAGCTCGGCAGAGATATCAACTTTGACTTCTTCGGGAGACAAATTCTTTTTGAGTTCAAAATCCAATGCCAGTTTGACGTCGGCACTGCCCTTGATGCTGTCCGGATTGATGCCCATCTGAGACGTAAATCCGAGCGGCTGATTGTCTATCAGACGCAAAATGTCAGGAACACCGCCGCTTCCCTCAATTTGAATTTTGGCAAAATTATCGTCTTTGTCGAGATCATACAGTTCGATATAACCGCTGTTAAGAATGACGTCGGCGGAAACGCCTTTGTCAAAATACATCTGCAACTTGTCCTTGGAAAAATCAACCCGCCCGAACACATCCGTAACCCTGGGCATGCCGGCCAGATAATCGACACTGACGCCTTCGGTATAGGCCGTTCCCCTGAGATCGGCAAAAGACATTGCCGTTTTCTTTTGATCCGGTACAAACTTGAAAGAAAATTCCGCATTTTTAATCTTGCCGTCAAACAGACTCGAATGACACCAGTTCCAGGCATTATTGGCAACAAACCGCGGCCAGTAGTCCGAAAGCCGATCGGTCTCCAGTTCCCTGACCTTGGCCGTCAGCGTCATTTGCATGTTTTTCAACGAAGAGTTTAAGATGTAGTCCTTAAGACCCACGGCTTCCAAACCTATCAAAGCCTGTTGCCCGTCGAGTTCGACAACGGCATCTTTAATGCTGAGCTTGTCCAAGCCCCCGTCGATACCTCCTTTGAGCATTACCGAACTTATTTTATAATCCTGAGCCTCGTCATCGCTCAGATTGACGACGCCGCTGCCGCCGTCCAGCGTAAACCGAATTCTTTCGACCGACGTGTCGACGCTTTTGAGCAAATCGTTTTTGTTCTTCAAAATCTCGTCCAGATTAACCAGCGCCTCAACCTTGCCGCTGAACGGAACTTCTATTTTATAAGGTTTGCTCTGCGAAGACGCCGTAAGAAACTCCAGCAAATCGGCAGGAATAACGTCTGAAAAATAAAACTGCAACGCAGCTTTGTTGAGTGCCGGTCGATACACCAGTTCCATGCCGACCGAGGCAGGCTGATCATCAAAGCGCATTCCGGCGCGAACGGAAGTCGAAAGCTGCGTAAAACCGCGGTCAAAACGATAATTTACGTCGGAAAGCACCCACTTGCGGCCTAAGTCCACCTCATGAAACTCGACCGATGCGTCTTCGATGCCGATGTTGTTGATGTAACTCTCCGGATAAGAATTGTCGTCGGAATTAAAACGTTCGAGAAATTCCTGCATAACGTCAAAATAATATTCAGCCTTTTTCTGATTGAGGTTTACGCTTTTCTCTTTTTGGGAACCGTAATCGGTAAAAATATAAACCGCCGGACGGAAAATTTCTATCGAACTCGGCGCAATCACGCCGTGCAACAACGCTTTGACACTGAAAGAAACCGATGTCCGCGGCGCATTGATGACCAGTTCGCCGCCGTTTTTCCTGTAGACAACGTTGCTGGCAATAATCCGCAACGGTTTTATTGAACGAACAAGCTCCAGATTTACGGAATCAAGCGTCACCTGATATTCGCCATTGTCATGGTTCAGCGCCTTGATAATATACGGTTTCAGAAACGGAACGGCTATCGCTCCGCGGTAAAGTTGCCAGACAAACATCAGCAGCATTACCAGAAAGATAACGCCGACGTAGTCAAACAGCTTGCGCAGCCGATATGTCTTATTGTCCAGCTTTTTCATTGCTCTCCAGCCACGCCGATATGTCTTTGTAATTGGCGGCTTCAAAAAGATTATCATGACGGCCGTGCTCATAGACGATTAATTCCTTGGGATCTTCGGCCAGAGCAAACAGAGCCTGCGCCAACTCTACCGGAACGACCCGATCCTGCCCGGCACCCATGACCAACAACGGCGTCCGAATCTGAGTAATGTTCCGTCGGTTGTCATATTTGTCACGCATTATCAACTCGAGCGGCAACGGCACCGGAACTCTTTTTCCGACAACATTGAGCAGACTGTCAAACGGTACTTCGAGAATCAGTCCGGCGAAAGGCTTTTTGTTTTTGCCGCCGAGCTCGGCAGCGGCATAAGTCGCGGTATAAGAACCGAGTGACATGCCGTATAAGACAATCCGGGAATTCGAATAGCCCAGCCGGCGCAGCTTCCTGAGCGCGGCACGGGTATCAGCTTCAAGGCCGGCCTGAGTTATGCTTCCGTCCACGCCGCCGAAACCGCGGTATTCGGGAAGGAATGTTCCGTAACCGGCTTTTATCAACGGAACGAGCTTATGATAAAAGGCTTCAATATTATACGAATTACCATGCAGAAAAACAATAACCGGTTTGCCGACGGCCGGCTTGGTATACCACGCATAAAGCGGCGTACCGTCTTCGGCCTTGTAATAAATTTCCTGCGCCGGATATTCCGCATCTTGCGGCAATACGCTTTTTTGTGCCGAAGGATTATAGAAAAACAGTTGCGGCCGCAAATATACCGTCAGGCAAAAAGCCGCATAAACGAATACAAACGCCGCCAGCATTCCGAAAAAACGTTTTTTAGTCATTGCCGCCTACCTTATCTGCCAATGAAGCCGCCAAAAACATGTCGATGTCGCCGTCCAAAACCGCGCGCGTATCCGACGTCTCGGCGTTAGTACGCAAATCTTTGACCATTTTGTACGGTTGCAAAACATAAGAACGTATCTGATGTCCCCAACCGATGTCGCTCAACGCGTCGCGCTGTTCTTCGGCCTTGGCTTCGCGCTTTTGCAGTTCAAGTTCATATAAACGCGCTTTAAGCATTTTCCATGCGGCCTCGCGGTTTTGAAACTGCGAACGCTGGTTCTGGCACTGGACGACAATTCCGGTCGGCAGATGCGTAATGCGCACGGCGGAATCGGTCTTGTTGATATGCTGGCCGCCGGCGCCGGAAGCTCGATAAGTGTCAACCCGGCAGTCGGCTTCGTTGACGGTGATTTCAATCTCGTCGTCAATCACCGGATAAACCCCGACAGAAGCAAAACTTGTGTGGCGTCTGGCGCCGCTGTCAAACGGCGAAATCCGCACCAACCGATGAACGCCGCTTTCCGACTTGAGCCAGCCGTAAGCATTATGGCCGTTTATTTTCAACGTCACGGATTTGATGCCGGCGACGTCGCCTTCGGTCTCTTCTACATATTCGACTTTGTACTGATGCGCCTCGCCCCAGCGCGAATACATGCGCACCAGCATCTCGGCCCAATCCTGTGCTTCGGTTCCGCCGGAGCCGGCATGCACCTCAAGAAATGCGTCGTTCGCGTCAACCTCGCCGGAAAGCAGGGCTTCCAACTCACCGTGTTTGACTTCGGCACGCAGCTTTTCGAGCTGCTCAAGAACATCGGCAATGACACCCTCGTCCCCTTCGGCTTCGGCAAGCTCGGACAACTCAAGCAGATCCCTGAGATTTTGTTCCATATTGCGAAAATTGCCGAGGTTAAATTCGAGATTATTTTTTTCCGTCATAAGCTTCTGAGCATTTTGCGGATTATTCCATAAATCGGCCTCAGCGGTCAGAGCATTCAGCTCTTCCAGACGCAGGCAGGCATTGTCATAGTCAAAGAGACCTCCTCAGCAGCGCGAGCGACTGCTTGATTGTTTCGGTCAATTCATAAATTTCTGAACGCATATCGTTTTTCCTGTATTAATATTCCGAACCGAGCTGAACGGCGTCCTGATCGTCGTTCCCAAATTCGGGCTTGTTTTCTTCGGCGGCGTCTCCGGCGGCCTGCGGCGTGCCGATAACGCGCTGCCGCTTGCCGTCGAAGCTGTATTCGGGCTTGAGCGCTTCGACAATGACGGCCTGATCCTGCGGCTGTGCCGGACGGCCGGTGTCATGATTTACGCGCACCAGTTTGATACCGGCCGGAATACGGAACGGAATATCCGGTTGTCCGGCCAGAGCCCGCTTCATAAAATTCTGAAAAATCGGCAACGCCGCCGCCGCACCGGTCTCATAGCGGCCGAGTGAACGCGGTTCGTCAAAACCGACATAAACGGCAAGAACCAAATCCGGCGAAAAACCGACAAACCACGCATCCTGATTTTTGTTGGTGGTTCCGGTCTTGCCGGCCAGATGCCGGCCGAGCGAACGCAGGCGCGCGCCGGTGCCGTATTGAACGACGCCCTCAAGAATACTGACCATCTGGTATGCACTCAAAGGATCGAGTATCTGCTCGCGGTTGTCCGGCAACTCAGGAACCGGCTGATTTTCCCATTTGTCGACAGAGCAGCCTTCACAGGAGCGTTTGTCGTGGCGATAAATCGTCCGACCGTTGCGATCCTGAATCCGCTCAATCAGATAGGTATCGATTTTTTTGCCTCCGTTAACCATCATTCCGAACGCCGAAGCCATGTTCATCAGCTTGGTTTCTCCTGCTCCCAGCGACATCGAGAGCAATTCAGGCAGATTAGGGTTTACGCCCATTTTGCGTGCATATTCGGCCACTTTGTCCATACCGACGTCCTGCGCCAAACGAACCGTCATCAGATTGCGGGACTTTTCTATTCCCTGACGCAGCGTCATCAGACCGTAAAACCGTTTGGAATAGTTGACGGGTTTCCACAACGGCTGCCCCGGTCCCTGATCCAGCACGAACGGCGCGTCAAGAATCAAATCTGTCGGCGAGTAGCCGTTTTCGAGTGCGGCCAGATATACAATGGGCTTAAAAGCTGAACCGGTCTGGCGCAGCGCCTGCGTGGCGCGGTTGAACTGAGATTTTTTGAAAGAATAACCGCCGACCATGGCCAGAACTCTGCCGGTATGAGGATCCAGCGCCACCATCGCGCCTTCGACATTGGGAACCTGACGCAACGCATAGGTTCCGGTTTTGGCATTTTTTTCAACCAAAACGACGTCACCCGGTTTTAAGACATCGGCCACCGATTTCGGCGCCCCGCCGACACTTTGGTTTTTGAGATTTTTGCGCGCCCAATTCATTCCGCCGAGAGGCAAAACTCCGGCACCGCCTTCCTCAGTTTCAATCTCGGCCTGCGTCTGGCTGACTTTCAAAACGACGGCCTTGACCCACGCGTTTTCACGGCCGGCCGGCGCCTGTACCTCTTCCAACGCCTGTTTGTAATCGGCGGTCGTATCAATATTGGCAAGCGCGCCTCGCCAGCCGTGACGCATATCGTAATTACGCAGTTCCTCGTCAAAAACTTCGGTTGCAATCTGCTGCAACTTGGGATTGAGCGTTGTACGGATCAGCAGCCCCCCCTCATAAAGCGCGTCTTCGCCGAACTTATTGTTAACATAGCGGCGCACTTCTTCGCTGAAATATTGCGCGTCGCGCACAAACTCGCCCCGCCGCTCGATAACCTTGAGCGGCTTTTCCTTGGCGACGGCTCCGTCTTCCTCGCTGACATAGCCGTCTTCAACCATTCGGTCAATCACCCAGTTGCGGCGCGCGACGGCAGCCTCATATCTGGTTTTGGGATTATAATTGTTAGGCCCTTTGGGCAATGCGGCCAGATAGGCGGCTTCTTCAAGCGACAGTTCGTCCAGAGCCTTGCCGAAATAGTTTAAGGCCGCCGCAGCAACGCCGTAAGAACGGTTGCCGAGATAAATTTCATTGAGATAAAGTTCCAAAATATGCTGTTTGCTGAAAGCCTGTTCAATACGGGCCGACAAAATGGCTTCTTTAATTTTGCGCTTGTAAGATAATTCGGAAGAAAGCAAAAAGTTTTTGGCAACCTGCTGGGTAATGGTCGAAGCTCCGGCCGGACGACGGCCGCTGCCTATATTTTTGATATTGTCGAGAACGGCGCGGGCAATGCCGAAAAAATCTATTCCGAAATGATGGTAAAAATTCTTGTCTTCAGCCGAGATAAAAGCGTTTTTGACCCGGGCGGGAATTTTTTCCTCCGGTACAAAAAGACGCTTTTCGGCCGCGTATTCCATCATCAGCTGACCGTCGCCGGCATAGAGCCTGGTGGTAACCGCCGGTTCGTATTTTTCGAGCTGATGATAATCGGGAAGTTCCTGAGAAATCTGCCACAATGAGGTAATCAGCACAATCAGGGCTATAACCGCAAAAAAGAAAAACGTACTAAGCAGCGACGATAATGTTTTGAACATGTTTAATCCGACAGAATCAATAAGAAAAGACAAATAGTTGCGTTGTCTTTCTTATTATATAAAAAAAGCGGCGGAGTCAAACCTAAAATACCGATGCATGCCGCATATTTTGAAAATAGCGGTCAATCGCCCGGGCGGCCGCGGCGGCCAGTTTTTTGCGATAGGATTTCTGCTGCAGCTGCTTTTCTTCATAACGGTTGGACAAGTACCCCAACTCCATCAGGACAGACGGTACGTCGGGCGCCTTCAAAACGGCAAAACCGGCAAAGCGATGCGTATTATCCAGCGTATGAGTGGATTTGCGCATTTCGCTGACCACAAAAGTGGCAAATTCGGACGAACGGTTGAGCGTTTCGCGCTGAGCCAGATTCAGCAGAATATCGGAAACCTCTTTGGAATGTTCGGCAAAATTAAGACCGGCCACAATATCGGCCTTGTTTTCCTTTTCGGCCAGCGCGGCCGCCTCTTTGTCGGAAGCCTTTTCGGACAGGGTGTAAACAGACAAGCCAGTCGCTTTGCGGTTGGCGGCGCTGTCGGCATGAATCGAGAGGAACAAATCAGCATCATAGCGACGCGCGATTTTAACACGGTCGCGCAACGGAATAAAAATGTCGCGATTGCGCGTCAGATAGACTTTATAACCGCTGTTTTTTTCCAAAACCTCCTTAAGTTCCCGCGCCATCGCCAGGGTAATGTGCTTTTCGTACACGCCGGAAACGCCGATGGCTCCGGGATCAACTCCGCCGTGCCCGGGATCCAGAACGATAACTTTCTTTTTTTTGGAAGAAGCGACAACCTGCGGTTTGGACGACGTTTTTCCGGCAGACGGGGAAGCAACATGTTCGTGATTGGTAAAAGCATGGTCATTGCCGACCTTGGAAGCGAATTCCCGCGCAGAAGCGACTTCCAGATCAATGACGAATCGCCAGCTGAAACTGCTTTGCGGGGGCAACAGCAAAACTTTTTTTACAATCGCCGGCTGACGCAGGTCAAACACGACGCGGGCGCCGTCAGCGCCGACGCTGCCGATGCGGGCGCCTGAAATTAACGTATTTTTGTCGGTAAGGTTTTCGAGCCTTTTGTCAATGTCGGTATTTTTGAGATCGACAACCAGTCGCTCCGGTTCGCCGAGCAAGAAGACCTTATAGTCAAGTTTGGAATCGGCGTCAAAAACAATCCGCAGACTGCCTATGCCCTGTCCGAGCCGCAAACCGGAAACATGCGCGGCAGACGCTTCTCCGGACGGCAACAGCATCAGGCCGCAGAGCAAGAAGCCCAGCAGCTTTCTGACCTTGATGACGCTTGTTCGCAAAAACATCGGCAAAATCCCAGTTTCCCTCATTTTATCTTTTGATTATACGCAAGACTTATTACCAATCTCTTAAAATGATGCGCAAATAAATTTTATTGTTGTGTTTTAAAACAAAACGTATATTGTGAATATTGACCAAAGCGATTTTTATCGGATGCGTCCCAACTTTGTACAGACTTTCAGACTTCGGGGACAAAATCTGGTACCGCCGTCTTATCATAACGATAGATGCGCAGCGTCTGCGGTCAGGAGCAAAAATTTTGCCGAACAGGTTTTTATGACAGGGGCTCCCAATCAACAACAATAATCGCCGGCTCCTGTTCCAGAGAGATGCTTGATTTAAGGCTTATTGAAATGAAGAGATTAAGAGCCTTTGAGTTTTTATATGAAAGACGCCGACTTTGCAAAGTCCGGTCTAATTTGCGTATTTCTTTCTGATTCAATCTTTCGGCAGCAGTGTATCAATCCGGTTTATGCAACATAAACCCTGTGGAGATTTTATTAATGACAAAAAGAATGCTGATCGACGCTACCCAGCCTGAAGAAACCCGCGTTGTGGTCGTTAACGGAAACAAACTTGAAGACGTCGAATGCGAAACGACGCACCGCCGCCAGATTAAAGGCAATATTTATCTCGGAAAAGTCATGCGCGTCGAACCGTCGTTGCAGGCCTGCTTTATCGACTACGGCGGCAACAAGCACGGTTTCATGGCCTTCGGCGAAATCCACCCCGACTATTACAACCTTTCGGCCGAAGAGCTCAGCGCCGTCGACAAAGAAGTCGACGAGATTATCGAAAACAAAAAACAGGCGATCAAAGAGCGTGAACTGGAGCGGGAAAGAATCCGCAAGGAAAAAGCCGCCGCGCGCGAAGCGGCTCTGAAGGCCAAAGCCGAAGCACAGGCCGCTGCCGAAGCCGAACAAAAAGTCGCAGAGGAAACCGCACCTGTTGCCGAAGCGAACGCCGCTCCGGCGGAGGCAGAGCTCCAAACGTCCGAACAGGATAAAACCCCGGCGGCGGAAACTGCAGAGGCCGCCCTGACCGAAGGAGAAAGCGGCGACAAAAAACACCGTCCCAAGAAGCGGGTGCTGAAAAAAAGAATCCGCAAACAGGCCGAGGCCGAAAAAGCCGAAGAAGAACCGTTGAAAGTCATGACCGAAGCTACCGGACTTGAAGAAGAACATGTCAGCGCCGAAGTCGACGAGACGGATGAAGCCGACGAAGAAAAAACCTCCGCTTTCGGCAATGCCGCCGTCGAAGAAGAAATCGACGACGAAGAGGACGATGACACCGAGACGGACTTTGAGCTGCAGCGCAAACTTATCCGTGCCCGCAAGCTGTTTCACCGCAACAAAATTCAGGACGTCATCAAAGAAGGACAGATTGTGCTGGTACAGGTTGTCAAAGAAGAACGCGGCAACAAAGGCGCGGCGCTGACGACCTATCTGTCGCTGGCCGGACGTTATTGCGTTTTGATGCCCAACCGTATCAAAAGCGGCGGCGTTTCGCGCAAAATCACCAATGCTGCCGACCGTACCCGGCTTAAAGGAATTGTCAAAGAGCTGCCGCTGACCAGCGACATGTCCATCATTGTCCGCACCGCCGGCGAAGAAAAAACCAAAGCCGACATTGTTCGCGACTATAACTATCTGATTCGCACCTGGAACCAGATCCGTGTTGATTCGCTCAAAGGCAAAGCTCCGACACTGATTCACGAAGAAGGCAATCTGATTAAGCGTGCCCTGCGCGACATATACAGCAAAGAGACGGCCGAAATTCTGGTCGCCGGCGAAGAAGCCTTCAAATCCGCCAAAGACTTTTTCCGGATTTTATCTCCGCATAACCTCAAAAAAATTAAGCTTTACCGCAACAATGACATGCCGCTGTTCCAGCGTTTTCAGGTGGAAGGCCAGCTTGACAAGCTTCACGAAGCCAACGCTCAGCTCGAATCGGGCGGTTATCTGGTGATAAACCCGACCGAGGCGCTGATTTCGATCGACGTCAACTCGGGACGTGCCACCAAAGAAAAAGACCTTGAAGAAACCGCGCTCAACACCAATCTGGAAGCCTGCGACGAAATCGCCCGCCAGCTCAGAATGCGCAACCTTGCCGGTTTGGTCGTCATCGACTTTATCGACATGGACGAACCGGCCAATAATCACGCTGTTGAAAAACGCATGAAAGAAGCGCTTAAAAAAGACCGTTCGCGGATTCAGGTCGGCAAAATGAGCATGTTCGGCCTGTTGGAACTGTCCCGCCAGAGGATGCACTCCTCGTTTTTTGAAAGCAACTATCAGGTCTGCCCGCACTGTCAGGGCAAGGGCATTGTCCGCACGATCGAATCCAGCGCCGTTTATATTCTGCGCATGATTGAAGAAGAAGGAATCAAGGGGCGTTCTTCCAAGGTCAATGTCTATGTTCCGTCGGAAATCGCGATTTATCTGCTCAATCAAAAACGGCAGATGCTGGCCGCGCTCGAACAGAAGTACAAAATGTGCATCGTTATCAGCGCCGACGATTCTATAAAATGCATTACCGAGCACAGAATCGAACGCACCAAAGCCGTCAAAGAAGAGACGCCCGCTCCCGAAACAAAACCGGAGCCCCAAGAAGAAAAGAAAGCGGCACCCTCGGAGGAAAGCGCGAGCTCTTCAGACGAAGGAAACGCCGCAGAACCGCAGCAGGACGAACGCCGCAGAGGCGGCCGCGACCGGCGCAGAAGCCGCAACCGTTTTGACCGTCGCGGACGCGGCCGGTTTGACCGCAAAGACAATTCAGCCGCAGAAAGCGCCGCGCCGAAAGAAAAACAGGAGGCCGTCATCTTGTACAACAGCCATGAAGATATTAAATCCGATAACGGACAGGCTGACACTGCTCAGCCGAGCGAACCGGCAAAGGAAAAATCGACTTGGTGGAAAAAACTTATCAAAGGCTGAATTTTCGAAAACTGAAATTACGCATCGGCAGCTTCTGGCTGCCGATGGTTTTTGCGCTACTTTTCAGCCTGACGCCGCGGGCGCAGGAAATCAACCTGATTTCCGACGAAGAAACCGAACAGCTGCTCGGAAACATTATCAGACCGCTGTTTGAAGCGGCCGGCATAAAATATAACCGCAACGAAATTCATATCGTCGACGATCCGAGCCTGAACGCCTTTGTCGCAGACGGGAATCATCTGTTCATTCATACCGGCACCATTCTCAACGCCTCCTCGCCCAACGAACTGGCCGGCGTCATTGCGCACGAGACGGGGCATATTCAGGGCGGGCATATCCTGCGCCAAAAACTCAAGAATCAAAGCATGCAGGAAGTCGGTCTGGTCTCGGCTATTCTGGCCGGAACCGCGGCGGCGGTTTCGGGACGCGGCGATGTGGCGATGGCGGCCATGCTCGGCAGTCAAAGCTCGATGCTGACCAATTATCTGCGTTACCGTACCGAAGAAGAGCGCGCTGCCGACGAAGCGGCGCTCGGACTGCTCCGCAAAACCGGCCAGAGCCCGCAGGGAATGCTGACTTTTATGAAAAAAATCAATAAACAGAACCAATTAAGCGGCCGCGAAGAATCGCCCTACTTCCGCACGCACCCGGTTACCGTCGAACGCATCGGCTTTTTTGAACAGGCGCTGGCTCAGAACAGTTATCCGGCGGAAAGCAAGCATCAGGACGCTTTCGAACGCGTCAAAGCCAAGCTCTACGCCTATTTGTCCGCTCCGCAGCAGACGCTGAAAAAATATCCGCCGCAAGAAACTTCGACGCCGGCGTTATACGCGCAAAGCATTGCTCTGTTCAAGCTGCTTAAATTCGCGCAGGCGCAGGAAAAAATCGACCAATTGATTGCCGGGGAGCCGGACAACCCGTATTTTTATGAATTGAAAGCGCAGATTTGTCTTGAAACCGGCAAGATTAAACCGGCCAAGGAAAATTATCGAAAAGCCCTGTCCCTGATGCCGAACTCGGCATTGCTGCAAATCAGCTATGCGCAAAGCCTGCTTGAAGACGCCCCTTCCGCGGCGCAGGCGGCCGAAGCCGTTAATCTGCTCAACAAGGCACTGATCAGCCGGCCGAACGCTTTTGCCTGGATGTTGCTGGCTCGCGCTTACGGCGAAACCGGAAACACGGCCGGCGCCAATTATGCCGCGGCCGAATATTCCTATCGCATCGGCCAGCCCGAGGTTGCACGCGAACAACTCAAAACTGCCAGAAAAGCGAACCCTTCGGCGCAAACTGCGCTCAAAATCGACGATTTGGACAATCGCCTTAAACAGATATCGGAGCCAAAAAAGACTCTTTAGTTTTGTCTAATTTTGTATTGATAACAGTATTTCTTTATGCTATACTCCTGTTATCTGAGCAAAGGACACAAAACTATGATCGAAGAAACAACCGAAGAAAACCCGGCGCCGCGTTATCCGCGGATTAAAATTCAGGAAATCAACAAAGAAGCCGCACAATATTTCGAGGCGGCCAATAATCTTGAAAAAAATTCTCCCCAAGCACGCAAACTGCGCCGCAAAGGACTGAACTTTCTGCAACAACAGGCCGAAACTTACGTTACTGAAAACGACCTTGACCCCGAACGCCTCGGCGAACTGCCGACTTCGGATCTGGTCTTTTTGTTTTCAAACCTGGCCAAGAGCAAGAATCCGGAGATTATTCGCAAAGACATGTTCAAGGCGCTGTGGAACGAATGCGACGAGCGCATTGCCCAAGCGGAAGAAAACAAATGGCTGGTATCCGACAAAGAGCGCGCCGTCCTGTTAAAATACTGCCGCGTTGCGCCGCGGCTGATACCCTACTCCGGCCTCAGCAAAGAATGCTGGTCAAGTTTTATTCCTTATTATAACCGATGGGGCGTTGAACTTGAGACGCACCGCCGGCCGCCCAAAAAAGAAAAAGAGGTTGAAATCAAACCGCAGAAAACCGTTGTCAACGAAACCCCGCCGCTGATTGATCCGCTGGCTGCGGTTCGCGAAAAAGAATACGGCACCGATCTGGTGCGCGGTTTTAAGAAAAACGCACCGGCTTACGGCATCCGTTTTAAGCGTACGGACAAAGAAGACGATGATTTCATTCGCTATGACCTTTATCCGTGGATGAAACGCGAAGATGACCGGCCGACCGGATCGCTGACAATTCACAACGACAAGAAAATAACGCTGGCCTCTCAGGAATACGAACATTTTCTTGCCACCGCCAAAATGCTCAAAGAAGCCGGACATACGGAAATTCTGTTGCAGCGTCTGAGCAAAAATCCGGACGAAGCCAAGACTTTTGCCGCCAATATGGTAGTGGCCGGACATATTGTCGACATCAAGGTGGAGCAGCCTTACAAACTTGAAGAACTGCAAAAGTATAATCCGCGCATTTCCGACATTATCCAACAGCAAAGCAACGCGCGGCCGATAACCCCGCCGGTAAAAACTCGATAAAATTCAGTAAAAAGCCTGCTGACGTCAGCAGGCTTTTCTGTCATTTACATTTTCTGAAATACTATAGATTTATCGCAATAGTAATATTGCGTTGTCTCCGGCGTTGAATAGCGCGTACAGGTACTTCCCGAACACGAGAAATAACCGGCAGTCGTAAATCCAAGCCAATATTTTCGTCCGCTGACCGGCGCGGCAACAACAGAATTTGAAGGTATGCTCATTCCGGCAAAAGGTGTAACATACTGATCCGGCGCAACACTGGCACCTTTATTCTTGCAAGCCGTTTCCGCCGCCGAAGAAGTACCGGAATCTATCCCGCCAAAAGTATACTGATATTCAATATTCGTGGTATTATTATAAATATAGGCAATCATGCCGAGCAATGTTTTGGAAGACGAATAAGTTGCCGAACAGGTACCGTCACTATACAGGTAGTTTCCTTTGGCACAGGACGTTGCCGACGGTCTGCTTTTGACTCTTCCTGCATAGATAAAAACGTTTGCGGAGTAATTCTGCGGCGTGACGGTTGAAGATTTTCCGTAGATGGAGTTGGATTTTGAGGCGTCAAAACCCAGCTTCCAGCCGTCGCCGGACGATTTTGAATCTGCGTCATAAGCGAAAGAAGTCGAATATACGTAAAAAGCTCCTCCGAGAGTAATTCTACTGCTGTTTTTGTTGGGGCCTGTCATATCATCCATTCCGAGACCATAGGCTGTAATATTCGGCAAGCCGGCCTCTTGGGCTGTTTTGAAAGTTGAAGCGGAAGAAGTTGCGGCGCCTTTAA
>CAYNBB010000032.1:0-19709 GCA_964395655.1 uncultured Azospirillaceae bacterium
AAAAATCTTTATAGGTTTTTGAGACATTTTCAGCTGCGGAGCGGTGTTGTTTTCTCTCTTGCCATTCAGCCCCGAATAAACCAGGGATTTTCTGTAAGGCAACAACAAAAATGCGCCACATTCGTGACGCATTCGACAGTTTTCAGTTAAGGGAAGCCTCTTCCCAAGTCTTTAGTCCTATCTTGCTCCAATCAACCGGTATTTTTTCAACCTTTTGCATATGCGCCATATAACAATCTTTAATATTGTCCAAAATCGTTTCGACAATCACTACGTTATAAGCCTTGCGCAACTTTTCACGTACCTGCGGATTAATATAGTCAAGAATAATCTTTTCCTGCGGTGAACGCAAAAAAACGGCATGATCCATTCCGTCATAAATTATCTGAGGATTGGCCGGATGATTAGGTTTGGCCTTGAGATAAATATACAACTCACCTTCCGAACCCTCGGCAATCATAAATTCATTTTCGGTATTATACTCAGCCATGGCGCCCTCCGCTTTTTGCCAGAGCAAGATCTTTATTAAAGAAACTTCCGGTCGGATTGCCTTCCCGATCCAATCCGGAAACGATTCTGCCGACCTTGCCGTCCGGCCCGTACATCTTAATTCCGCGATTTTCAATAAACTTACGGGCAGCCGTATTTAAAACTTCACGGCCGGCTCCTTTTATAGCGGAACCGGCAAAGGTTGCGCCACAGACAAAAAACTGCGTCATTGACGGATCTTTTATCTCTTCGGGAGCCATATATTGCGCCAATTCAGGATCTGTTCCCAGGCCGGCAAACATACCGACAAACGCCAAAGTTGCCAAACCCTGACGAACTTTGACGCCGCCTATTCTGGTGTCCAAAACCTTGCTGCACTTGTCCGCAAACGCTTTGGCCCGGCGGACTGCATTAGGCTGCAAAACGCCGGAAGCATATTTGTCAACGCCTTCTTCGCGATAAATATCAAATCGGATCGCTTTGCGGTCAACATGAAAATCTGCCAGCAGAGCATCGCCGCGGCTGACGGCAACATTCACTTCGCCGACGGAACGGCGGTCTATACTCAAAGTGTCTCCGGCACGGGGCTCAAACCCGTCTATCACCGGCAGGGTTTTGGTGCCTTTGCGTCCGTTTGCATCGCAAGTCAACTGATAGCCTTGTTCCGTTTTGACGACTTTTTCAACCTGATATTCGGCCATTCATCTTCTCCTCAATAGAGCTTTAACTGTTTTAATCTTATATTTTTTGTCTAAAATTGTCAACAACAAAAGACGTAATTTATTATTTTATAACTTAGCCTAAAAATATTTACGTTTATTTAACGCTCCTCTTTGCGCGTAAAAAAACCCGACCTTTAAGATCGGGTTTCGACTTTTCCAAAGCAAATGCTTATTTGCCTTCGCTATTGTTTTTTTCTTCTTCGCGAGCTTTGGCCGCAGCGGACAAATCGTCGGCAATGCGGGCTGAACGTCCGCGCAGAGCGCGCAGGAAGTACAGTTTGGCGCGACGGATTTTACCGATACGGGCGACTTCAATCTTGGCAACGTTCGGAGAGTACAGCGGGAAAACGCGCTCTACGCCTTCGCCGAAAGAAATCTTACGAACGGTGAAAGAAGAATTGAGGCCGTCATTCTTACGGGCAATGCAGACGCCTTCGTAAACCTGAATACGTTCACGATCGCCTTCTTTAACCTTGGTGTGCACTTTCAGAGTGTCACCGGGCTTGAAGTCAGGAAGGTTTTTGCCTTCGGTGAGCTTCGCCATTTGCTCTTTTTCGATATTTTCAATAATGTTCATCAGTTTTACCCTTTATTTTATAATTGGTTAGCTTGTACACCTAATTCTTTTTAGAATCAAGATATTTTTTCCATAGATCCGGCCGGCGAACCTTAGTTACTTCTTCCGATTGAACCAAACGCCAATCTTCTATTCTGCGATGATGCCCGCTCAACAAGACCTCGGGAACTTCCCGTCCGTCCCAAACCGCCGGCTTGGTGTATTGCGGATATTCCAGCAGATCTGCTTCAAAACTTTCGTTTTCGGCGGATTCTGCATTACCGAGCACCCCCGGCAGCAAACGAACGACAGCATCCAGCATGATACATGCCGCCTGCTCGCCTCCGGTCAGGATATAGTCGCCAATAGAAATATCTTCGGCACCATATGCCTCCAGCACGCGTTCGTCTATCCCCTCAAAACGGCTGCATATGATTGTCAGCTCGTCTTCGGCGGCCAATTCCCGCACCAGTTTCTGGGTCAGGGGTTTGCCGCGGGGCGACATGTTTATCAGACGGCCGCCCGAAAAGTGCCGTTTCAATGCCGCACCCAATACATCGGGACGCATTACCATTCCGGCGCCTCCTCCGGCGGGAGTATCGTCTACCGAGCCATGCCTGTCGAAGGCAAAATCCCGGATATTGACGGTCTCTAACGACCACTTGTTATCAGACAAAGCCTTACCGGTCAGGGAATAGCCCAAAAAACCCGGAAACATTTCCGGAAATATGGTCAGCACCTTAACCTTCAACGGGCTCTCCTTGGTCATCAGGGACAAATTGCATCATCTCAACAATAATAAAACCGTTTTTAATATCAATTTTCGGAACATATTCCATGGTAAACGGCAGCATTTCCAGACTGCCGTCGGCCATTTTGAGCTCAATAAGATCGCCGGCGCCGAAATTATACAGCGCGTTGACAGTTCCGATTTTTTCTCCGTCGGTGCTACGAGCCTCCAGCCCGATTAAATCGGCGTGGTAGAACTCGTTTTCCTTTGGTTCCGGCAGACGCGAACGCTCAATATAAAGCTTCGTGCCGATAAGGTTTTCCGCAAGGTTGCGGTCATCTATCCCGTTTACCTTTATTCTCAGAAGCTCTTTGGAATGTCCGACAATTTTGAGGTCAAATTCCCGGTCGCCGGCCTCGTTCAACAAACGGCCGTATTTTGTCAGATTGCGCTCGTCTTCGGTAAAAGTTTTGACTTTGACTTCTCCTCTGATTCCGTGCACTCCGACTATGGCACCCAAACAAATTTTTTCCTCAACAGTCATTGATAAAAAAACCTTCCGGTCAGAAATAACTAATATAACGCTTAATTATTCGGCAACGGCCTCTTCGGCAGGAGCAGCGGCCTCGGCAGCGGCAGCTTCAGCTGCGGCTTTGGCTTTTTCTTCTTTTTCTTTCAATCTTTCCTGAGCCTTGGCTTTGGGAGCGGATTTGCTCGGCTGGTCACGCAACGTAACTTTAGAAGTCAGGCCGAGGTTAGACAGCATCTTCTGCAGTCTCTCTGTCGGCTGAGCCCCCTGAGCAAGCCAATATTTGACGCGTTCTTCGTTAACCGTGAATCTTTCGGCATGATCCTGAGGCAACATAGGATTGTAAGAACCAAGTCTTTCAATGAAACGGCCATCGCGGGGAGATCTCTGATCCGCTGCAACAACTTTGTAAAACGGGCGTTTTTTGGAACCGCCGCGAGACAGTCTGATACGTACTGACATTTATTTTCCTTTCTTTCAGTTTATTACTTCTTTCCGCCAAACATCGCGCTTGTCGGAAACCCTTTTAACATGGCCGGCGACAACATGCTTTTCATGCTGCCGTTACGACCGATTTTTTTCATCATGGCCGACATCTGCTCATAAGACTTAAGCAGTTTGTTAACCTCGTGAACTTCTACTCCGGAGCCTGCCGCAATGCGTTTTTTGCGGGATGCCTTGATAATATCGGGCTGTTTTCTCTCGGCTTTGGTCATCGAGAGAATAATAGCCTCTTGCTTTTTTATCAAATTGTCGCCGACTCCGGCAGCTTCAATCTGACTCTTAAATTTGGACAAACCGGGTATCATTCCGATAATTCCCCCCAGCGAGCCCAATTTTTGAACCTGTTTCAACTGACTTAACATATCGTTCAAGTCAAATTTTCCTTTGAGCATCTGCTCAGCCATTTTCTGTGCTTCGTCCTGATTGACGTTTTCAATTGCGCGTTCGACCAACGAAACGACATCACCCTGCCCGAGGATTCTTCCGGCCAGACGATCGGCGTGAAATTCCTCCAATTCGTCGAGCTTTTCGCCGGTTCCCAAAAACTTAATCGGCACGCCGGAAACCATTTTCATCGACAAAGCCGCTCCGGCTCTCGACGAACCGTCAATTCTGGTCAAAACCAGTCCGGTAATGCCGACCTGCTCGTTAAACGCTCTGGCCGTGGCGCAGGCATCCTGCCCCATCAGCGCATCGGCAACCAGCAAAACTTCGGTCGGATTGACGAGCTGCCTGACCTCAACGATTTCGCGCATCAGCGCTTCGTCAATATGCAGACGTCCCGCTGAATCGAGAATTACGACGTCAAAGCAGCCTTTTCTGGCATAGTCCAGCGCCCGTTCGGCAATCGCCGCCGGTTTTTCGCCCGCAACTATCGGCAGAGCATGTCCGCCGATCTGCGCCGCCAACTGGCTCAGTTGTTCCTGAGCGGCAGGACGATAAATATCCAGCGAAGCCAGCAAAACTTTCTTTTTGTTTTTGGCGGACAAACGTTTGGCTATCTTGGCAGAGGTTGTGGTTTTGCCGGATCCCTGCAACCCCACCATAAGGATACTGACCGGAGGAACCGCCTGAAAATTCAGCTCCTGATGTTCCGAACTTAATAATTTGACCAGTTCGTCATGCACAATCTTGACAACCATTTGTCCGGGTCTGATTGAACGGACGACCTTTTCACCCAAGGCCTGTTCCTTAACCGCGGCGATAAACTCCTTGACTACGGGCAGAGAAACATCGGCTTCCAAAAGGGCTATGCGGATTTCGCGCATGGTGCCGTTAATGTCTTCTTCGCTCAGCACGCCGCGCGAAGAAATCTTATCAAAAACAGCCGTCAACTTGTCTGTCAGACTTGCAAACATTACATTAAAACCCTTTATTTAAACCTCTAACGCGCCAGTGTGCGAACCCTCGCTGACTGGCGGCACTCCTCGGAGTGTATTTAATTTTTCGGCCTTTAATATGAAAAATCGAGTTTTTTATATAAACTTTTTCACCGATTGTCAACCCAAATTTATTGCCGGGAAACACTTAAAAAAGCATTTCCGCTTCATATTTATATAAGCAAAGGAATTAACGGGAGCTGTTGAAACATGAAAGTCGTTATTATCGGCGGCGGCACCGCAGGTATCTCTGCCGCAACCCGTCTGCGCCGGCGCGATGAAAACGCCGAAATCGTAATCTTGGAAAAGAACCGGGAATTCGGCGTTTCCTCCTGTGCACTGCCTTATCTTTTGAGCGGTCTGATCGCCGAACCGGAAGACATCGTCGGCGCCGGCATCGAACAAATGCGCCAAATTTTCAGAATTGAGGTCAAGACGGAGCACGAAGTCATTGATATTGACCGCAAAAACAAGATTCTGACCGTTGAAGGGAAAACGCCCGTCAGCTATGACAAACTGGTGCTGGCAACAGGTGCCGTTCAACTGCGTCCCGACATTGAAGGCGTGCTGGGCGACAATATTTTTACGATGCGCGACCTGCGAACGGTCGACAAAATAAAAACTTATTACAAAGATACCGGCGCCCGAAAAGTTCTGATTCTGGGCGGAGGCAACATCGGGCTTAAGACGGCAGAAGCCTTTGTCCGTCTCGGAGCCAAAGTCTGCATCGTCGAGCGGGCGCCGCACCTGATGCCGTATTTTGATCCGGAAATGTTGCGCAGAATAGAAAACCACCTGCAAAAATTTGAGGTAAGACTTTATCTCGGCAGACAAGTGCAAGGTTTTTGCGAAACTTATGCCTTGCTGGACAACGGAATGCAAATTAAATATGATTTGGCAATTATTGCCACCGGCGTGCGCCCGGACGTCAAACTTCCGATTATGGCCGACATCAATCTGGGACGCAGCGGCGGCATTTTGGTCAACGATTACATGCAAACCAACGATCCGGATATTTTTGCCGCAGGCGCCGACGTCGAATTCACGAATGCCGTTTCCGGGCTCCCCGAACGCTGGCCAAGCGCACCGCGAGCCGTTTTACAGGCCAATATCATTGCTGATTTTCTGAACGGCCTGAAAACACCGTTCGGCAAAGCGATTGCCTGTGAGATTATTGAGATTTTCGGCTGCACGGCAGCTTTTGCCGGCGCCAACGCCACGCAGCTCGAAAAAGCCGGAATACCGTTCAAACACGTTTATCTGCTGCAAAACAATTGCGACATTTATATGCCGCAATCGCAGCAGATGCTTTTCAAACTGCTGTTTGCGCCGGAGGGGAAAATTCTCGGTATACAGGGGATCGGCACAAAAGGCATAGATACCCGCATCGACGTTGTCGCCAACATGATCAGTCGCGGAGGAACCGTTGCGGAACTGAGCCGCGCCGCCGTCGCCTATGCACCGTCTTTTGCCATGCCCAAAGATGCCCTCAACAATCTCGGCAATCTGGCTCTGGCGGTATTGCGTAACGAAATACGGTATTACGACGTCGGCAATCTTAACAAGAACGAAGACATTTTTCTGATTGACATTCGGACACCGGAAAGTTTCGACAAACGCCACCTGCCCGGCGCCGTCAATTTTCCGCTGGCGTCAATCCGCGACAACCTCGCCTCGTTTCCGCGCGACAAAAAAATCGTTTTTTACTGCAGTCACGGCTACGGCGCCTATTTGGCCTATTGCATTCTGCGCAATCGCGGATTTGACAATGCTTATCTGCTCAACACACCTTACGATCTCAGCTTTGACCTCTGAAGACCTGCCTAAAGAACAAACGACCGCCGCTCTTTGATTATTTTATAAAAAACTTCTTGCAAGTTAAAAAAATTTAAGCTATTAAAAGGATGTCTTTACGGTCCCATCGTCTAGCGGCCCAGGACACCGCCCTCTCACGGCGGGAACGCGAGTTCGATTCTCGCTGGGATCACCAATGCAAACGGCAAGTATAAAAACTTGCCGTTTTTCTTTTTGTAGTGTAGCTATAGCGCGTCAATCCAAGTCATTAAAAAAGCCCGCATCAGCGGGCTTTTTTAATGGCGGGAGTGACGAGGCTCGAACTCGCGACCTCCTGCGTGACAGGCAGGCGCTCTAACCAACTGAGCTACACCCCCATTCGCGGTTCGAGATATCTTATAGCCAACAATATTTATAATTGCAAGCACTTTTTTTAAGTTTTTTTATATTTTCTTCATAACTTTGACGTAATATAATCAATTATACACATAACCCTTAGAAAAAGCTTTATATTTTGAGCGTTTGCTGTATATTAGGCGCCAACGACTGAGCAGAAGAAACGCCGGTCTTAATTTTTGTACAACTCCGAGAAAAGCAATGCCCATTACAGAACTTGTAAAACTCAATATAAAACAGCGCAATCGCCAAAAAATCGTCACGATTGTTTATGCCATGGCCGTTACGTTTGCGTTTATATTATCGCTGACCAACAACAACGTTGAAGCTTCGGTTGCAGGCAACGAACGCATCAATTATCTTATGATTGAAAACAACGTTGCCAGAAACCTTTCCAATCCCGAAACGATTTACCCCGAAGATTCCGTCGAAAACATCAAAAACCTCTTTTCGACCGTCAATGCGCTGGTTCAGGAAAAGGAAGTCAGCAAAGAGATTATCGTTCAAAAGGGCGACACCCTGATTTCCGTTTTGCAAAGCATCGGTTTAAGCCGTTCCGCTGCCAATGATGTTTTTGCAAAACTCAAAACAGAATTTGATCCGCGCGATCTCAAAATCGGGCAAAAACTTCGCGCCGATTATACAATCCGTTCATCCAGCGGCGAATTTGTCCGGTTGAACCTTTTCGTTATTGAAACCGGCGTCGGCGAACGCGTGACTGCCTATCTCAACGAAAACGACGAATTTGAAGTCGAACGCCAGAAAGACGAAATGATTGAAGAAGTCAACAACGCAACCGGCTCGATTGAAGGCACCCTCGGCGCCAGCATGCAGAAATACGGCGTTCCTTCCCGCGTCATTCACAACTTTATCTCGATTTTTTCTTATTCGGTAGATTTTCGCCGCGACGTACGCAAAGGCGACAGATTTGAAATCGTTTACGAAAATTACATCGACAACGAAGGAAAAGTCATTAAATCGGGCAATATTCTTTATGCCGCGCTGATTCTGCGCAATGACAAAATCGCCTTGTACAGATTCAAAAACAAAGCCGGAAACATCGATTATTATACCGAAAAGGGTCTGGCTCTCAAAAAGACTCTCGACCGCAAGCCGATGGCTTTCAAAAACGCCCGCATTTCCTCGCCTTTCGGACGGCGTTATCATCCGGTTCTGCGCAAATACAAGATTCACTGGGGCGTTGACTATGCCGCTCCCAAAGGTTCGGCAATCTATGCCGGCGGCGACGGCGTTGTTCAGGCTGCAAAATATTTCGGCTCTTACGGAAACTACATCAAGATCCGCCACAATTCCGAATTTTCCACCGCCTACGGGCATTTGCAGGGATTTGCCAAAGGAATCCGTCCGGGCGTACGCGTTAAACAAGGGCAGCTTATCGGCTATGTCGGCTCGACGGGACGTTCTACCGGACCGCACCTGCATTATGAAGTTATCCAAAACGGCCGGCGCGTCAACCCGAGGACAATCAAAGCCTCCACCGGCGAAAATCTAGCCGGAACCAATCTGGCCAACTTCAAAAAAGTTGTGGCAAACATCCAATCCTCTTATAAGTCGATGTTTGCTCAAAACGAGCCGAAAAAAATGGCTAAGAAATAAAAGAAAGGCTCCGCAACGATCTGTCCGACTTTCGGGTGACAGTTCACAACGGAGCCTTTTCTGCGTAATAAAAAAAAAGCCTTTCCGCACCTACGACGGACAGGCTTTAGTTTTTGCTTATTGCCGGTATTCAGCGGAGACCGCGCTTTTCGGAAAAGTACTTTTTCAAAAGAGCGATTCCGATAATCAGAGCTCCGCCAACTATGAGCAAAAACCCGATTAACGAAGCCGTATCTTTTTCCATGATGCCTGCTCCTACCCAGAGACCATCACCAACTATGGCAATAAACAGTCCGATCCAAGCTAATTTATTCATAAATATTCCGGATTATTTTATGAGGCTTTGTTTGACCGGTTCCTCAGATTTATAATTATAGGTATCTTTATATAAGATAAACGCGTTCTTTTTTTTGTCAACGCTTTTGTCACAAATGCCAGTGACCGTTGCGCATTACCGCGGCTAATCGTTCCGCCCGCAGTCTGACCTGCCCGGCATAACGGCTTGCCAAAAGCTCGGCTGCTGCCCGGCGATAATTGCCGACACCGATAAACATCAGCATTTTTTTAAATTTGAGAAGCCCCTTAATTCCCAGATTAAAAGCCATATCCACCAAAACATACTGCCGCTCGTCATCAAGGCTATCAAAAAAGGAGATGCTGCGGCGACAGTTTTCGACCGTTTTTTTGATATCCCGGCGCAACAGCAGAAACGCCTCCTGCCTGGTTATGCCGCTGCTCAGATCGCGTCGGCCGAGAATTTTTATCTCCTCCAAACTCAATGGATTAGCATCCAAATTGCGGCCGACGCCGATCGTCAGAAAACCTGCCGAACACCGATAAGGATTAAGTTTGATTCCCTCGTGCAAACTCAGACGCTGCATGGCTTCAAATTCGTCAATCATAAAGGTTTTCTCCGTTTTTTGCAGTTTTCTTCCAGCAGTAAATCAAGCTTGACTTTGATTTCGGCAAGCAAAACATTTTGCTGATTTTGCATCAGCGCCAGACCGGCGGTTTTGGAATCGGCAGTTTTGAGCCCGTCGTGCAAGATGTCTACCTGAGCTTTCCATTCTCCGACTTTTATGATAATGCCGATAAAACCAAAAATGGCGGCCAACCCGGAGGCGCCGCCGATAATTACCAGATTTTCCATATCTCATTTCTCCCCGCGTAAGGAAGATATTCTATCCCGCGCCAGCTTTCTTTGCTTTGTCACTTCTTCCGGAATCAGCGCCCCTGTTTCGCTGCCGCGAATCACATACCAATCGGTTTCATCCAAATACGCCTGATATTCCGCAATCTGCCCCAAAACAGAAGCGCTGCCGTTTTTCTCGACGGGAACAACGTCGTAATAGCCGCCGACGGCATTGCCGGCAGCGTCTTTCTGAATATTGACGTCGCTGATACACTCGTCTTGCTCGTTCAATTCGGCGCGCATTTTGTCCCAAGCGGCCGAATCGCCAAAATAAGCTTTATCTCCCAACATCTTTTTCTCCTATATTCCGCAGGCGTGCCACGAACATGAAACGCCGTTTGAATGATCAACAAAAAACTTTGCTCCGGTTGTGCTCTTGGAAGAGAAACCGATCCAAACACGACAGGTTGAAACGTTTTCTCCGTAAGAGTGCTCCATATTGCGGACAAAGTGATAATTCGTATTGCCGAACGGTTTAAGAAAAGTCACGCTGTTTTCCACGACTCCCGTTTGCGTAAGAGTAAAGCAACCGCCCTGCTCCAGCCAGACGCGCCGTGTCATGTCCTGATCCGAAAACCATTCGCGACACCACTGTCCGCCGCTGCTCGTAATGCGCGAATATAAGCCGTTGGCGCTCAGTACTCCGGCAACGGCACCGTTTACGGACGCGACATTGGCAATCTGAAGACTGTTTTCTCCGGCAGCCGTCGGCGCTGTCGGAATTCCCGAAAAGGCCGGACCGTTCACGTCCGCTTTGGCGCTTAAGAAGGCGTCGGTCTCGGACTTATTGTAAACATCGGCGCCGGCAGCCTTGGCATCCAATTCAAGACAGACATTATCTAACGCTTCCCGCAACGCGGCGTCGGCTTCGCTGCGCGAATTGGCCTCGACGGCAATAACATCTTCCATATTCAGACCGTTCACCGCTTCCGCACATTCGCGGGCGCTGTTCAAAGCAGACTGAGACGCCTCCCGCGCGGCTTCCATCATCGGCGCCAAAGTCCGGTTTGCCTGAGTTAATATATATTCGTCCAACTCCGGTTTGCAAACGCAATCCGTATAATTTTTAATTTCCTGCTGACCGGATTTTATATAATGACAGCTCATTACCACTTCGGCTCCGACATTTTTGCAAAATCCGACATTCAGAGACTTTTCCGGTTCGATACGGACTTCTATCGGCGCATTTCCTTCCATTTGATTGTATACTGCCATGTTCGTTACTCCGTTACCTGCGGGGTGATTATAAAATAGGCCAAACTGTTTATGTTTTGCGGGAAAATCGTATGCGTCTGGCCGTCGGGCATTTTTATCTGAATATCCGCCAGATATTCACCGACATCAATATTGGTATCGTCCGAAGTAAGTTCAATAATCGCCAAGCCTCGGTCTGCATCGGAAATCACACCGTTTTTTTGAAGAACTTTAGTGCCGTTTTCCTTTGCCGCGCTCATTTTCAGCTGAGCTCCTCTCAGATTGACGTCTCCTTCTTCATCCGCAAAATGCAAATTAACGGTGAAGCTGTCGCCGCGGCGAACAATGATCCCGCCGCTGTTTAATATACCGCTCATTTATTCCTCCTTTGCCTTGATAAAATAATTGACCGCCTGGTTAATCGGGGTTACATGCTCCGAAGCGCCGTAAATTTTGCTGCTGCGCGAAGCGTCCATATAAACAGTCCAGGGCTGCTTTGCCGTATTGCCGGTACCGTTGCCGGTGGCGTTTTGAGTATCCATATAGAAAGCCCCGGTTGCAAAAGACGAATTAACGACGTCGTTGCGGGCTGTCCAGATACGTCCGGAAATATTAGGCAAACCTTCGGCCTGTGTGGTATAAATGTCGGCAGCAGAATTTCCGCCCAATCCCCGCAAAAATTTGCCGCGATAATCAGGCAGATTAAAAGTTGTGATACCGTCTCCGGAGCCGAAATTGGTTCCGATCAGATTAAACAACTCTTCATAATCGCTGCGAGAAACGGCCTGACCGTCACACAACAGCCAATTATTATGGTTTTGCCGTTGCAACGACACTTTGATATCGCCGACCTGATACAAAGTATTAACATTCTCTTTGATGCAGTTTTCCAAATTGCTTTTGACTTCGTCCAGCTGATTTTTGTTAACGGCATCATAACCGTTGCTGCCGTCGGCGAGATTTTTGACTTTGAAATTGCCGGCATCAAGGTCTGCTTCCATCGGCGTCCGGCCATCACGCAAAAAGGCCATGCTCAGCCCTTCGGCAAAGTTGTCATCTTCTTCATCATGATGGTCGGTGACGATGTCAATATCGTTAATGCGATCGTTTTCCCAATTGTGGATACGGGTAAAATGACCGCTGCTGTCATATGGCATATTTATTCTCCTTTTCTTGTTGAGCAAAGTTCCAGCTGCTGCCGCAGTTTATCAATACGGCCAATCCATTCCCAAGTTGCGGGATAATTCCGAGCCGAAAGTTTTTCCAGCTCGGAAGCAACAACCGAACCGGCAACGGGATAAACAGGGCAGAAACTATAATTGGTTTCGGCGCATGAGCTCAAGCAGAGCATCACGCCGAGCATTGGGCCTGGCATAAATTTCGGCGGTTTGACGTTGAACATGATTTCCGGCTTCAATTTGTTTATTGATGATACTTGAGCGGCCGTCGGCACGCCCCAACAGATAAGAAGCCGCGCACAATGCCGCAATCAGACTCCAATATCCGAGCCTGGGCAATGCTGTCATGATGCACCCAGCAGCATAAAAGCCTTTGCCACGGTTTCGGCATGTTCGGGCGAAATCAGGGCAACCAAGACAATTATTAATACCGCCAGCCCCCAAAACAACCTTTTCCGGCTGAGTTTTCGACGCATTGTTCTTTACCGACAGGCCAAGGCGTAACTGACTTTGAGATAGCCGCTTTTATCAACGGACACTGCTTCGGGATGAACCGCCAGAACATCCTGCGCCATCAGTCCCAGACGGGGCTCGTTGTCTCCTTTGTAGGTAAACAGATAAACCGGCAAACCGTTGTGCAGTTGTCCGACACGGATAATATTGTCTTTCAGCTCCCGATCGGAAAACATCGATGTCAGAATATTACCGGCACCCAAAAGCGCACTGCTGCCGACCTGATACTGCTCGGCGGCATTCTGGTTCTTGGCCTGATTGATACGGGCATCGCCGCCTTTTTGAACCGTGTAAATCTGATTGGCCAGATCATAGCCGCTATATTGATTTTGCAGCAGACTGCCGAGTTCGGAAACAGGCAGCCGGCGCGCCGCATTTTGAAAGTTTGCCGCACTCAGCTGATTGTTCAGACTGTTTGTAAACGCGTTCTGTCCGGCCTGAATACTGCTGTAGGCCGCATCCGCATAGGCACTGTTCTGCGAATTTTCCAAATTGTTCATCGCTTTTTGATAAGCCTCCGAATCTGTTGAAAAACCTTGATTCTGAAGTCTCGTTTCAAGCTGACGGCGCCGGCTTTCAAACTCCGGCTCGAGCTTGGATACTGCCTGGTTGTAATAAGACTGTTCGGCACGGCGGCGCGCGTCATCGGAACCGTCAACCGAGTAGACATAGCCGGGACGCTCTGCCAAAGACGAACTCAGATCGCTGCCGGCCGCCGCCATGTTTTTATAGGCGGTGTCGACGTCGGTCGTATCATAATTATTCAAATAATCCAGATATTGCCTTTCAGAGGCAAACTTTTTGGTTCCGGCAGAACCGGCGCCGAGCAATTTTCCTACGCTTTTTGACATTTCGCTTTTCCTTTCATGTTATATTCCTGTTGTAAAATTCCCATAATTACGGCATCTTTGCCGTTGTCCCTGAAACCGCGCAAAACGCCTTCGGCTTTGAAACCGAGCCGAAGCGCAAGTTTGAGACAGGCTGCATTGTCGATGTCGGCCGACATGCTGATGCGGCGGCAGCCGAAGTGTTCAAAGGCCAGCCCGAACATAAAGTTCAGGATACGCCGAGTGCACCACCTTTTGTCCGTCGTGTACAACGTCCACCAAACATCGCGTCCGGGACGGATGTTATGATAAATCAGACCGCCGATCAGCCGGCCGCCGAGGACAAATCCGATGCTGAAATGCTCATCGAGCCAGGCGGTATCGTAACCGAGGCCGGCACAGACATAACGAGTGACAACATCGCCTTCGTCCGCGACAACCTTACAAGATGCTGTTGCCCTGCTCATATCTGAATCCCGTGTCATACCACTCAATCAGATTGCCTCGGGTTTTGGTCTTAAAAACCACGCTGGCCTTAAAACCGGTTGCCGAATTGGCAATCCACTGCGATCGGATTTTGCCTTTGAGCGTGGCCCATTTGGTGCCGATTCGGTTTTTGAGCGAACTCCATTTGAGGCTGTTCCATTTGCTCAAGGCCGTGCGATCGATGTTGGCGGCATAATCGAACTGCCGCTCTTCAAAATCCATATTGGTATAAACGACCAGGGCATATTTGGCAGAAGCTCTGGTGCGCGGATTAATCAACTGAATTTTTTTGAGGCCGTTTGAACCCAAATTCGAATATGCCTGCTCGACTACTCCGAAAATCGGCGTTTTGTTGTCGGAATACCCCTCGTCAAACAAAAACACGCCCGTATCGGAACCGAAATACAGACGATCCCGAAACAGTCCCCAGCAATGCGAGCGAATGTTGGTAAAGCGACACCAGGCGCCGCTGTTGACATTGACGACATGCTGCTCAAACTGTTCGGCCGTCGGCACATTGAACAGCGCATATCCCATACGGCCGTAAATAACGCTCTGCCAGCCCCGTTTATATTTTCCGTGCAACGTCCTGTTTAAGACCAGGCCGCGGATTTTGTCGGAAAAGGCAATCTGCGAAGCATTGGCTTTGTCCAGAGACAGCGCTTTGGACAACGGAATATAACCGTCTTCGGAAATAATCACAACGTCGCCCTGATACTGCATCGCACAATGATATCCGACCGGCTTGCTCATCCGGTAAACGCCGCGCAGGCTCCAATCATCAATGTTGGACGGATCGCTGCCGGAATAGACGGCGACTTCTCCTTCCGAAGTAATGAAAGCCGTCAGATCGTCTATTCCGTGTCCGCCGTCCTGCGTCCAGGCGCAGATCGTCAGCAGATGGCCGCCGCGTCGCATAATGGTTGAGAGATCAAAGCGGACAAGCTCGCCCTGAATATTGCCTGCTTCCGCCGTATACCAATATTTGAGCGTTCCCTTTTCCACAAAAAACAGCCGCTGTTTGATGAGTGCCGCGTTTATCAGCTTGGAAGGAATCAAGCCTTCGCCCTCAAAGGCGGCGTCTTCAAGTACCGGGGCGTTGTCCTTGAGATAAAACACTTGCGGCGCATCTACGCCGTTGACCAGAAAAAGACGGTCTTTGAACTGACAGGACTGCCAATCGGAAAGCGAAAAATTATCCTTCAGCAGAGCCGTTTGCGCCGAAGAACTGACGTCCCAGATTTTTCCGCCGCCGCCGGCAAGAAAAAACTCGCGGTTTTCGTAATTATAGGCGGCCAGCGTTTCAATCCTGGCGCCGAGCTCAACATAAGGAACATATCCCCTGCGCAGAATAATTTTGGTTTCCTGCGGCAGATAATTATCCATGACAATCGCATCCGTCTCGGGCATGGTATCCAGACTGTCACGCACGTTCAGTCCGCCTATCGGCGCCGAAAGCGTATAGTTCTGCGATCTGGTTTGCCGATTAATTTGTCGCTGCAACATGAATCACCACCTCCTTTGCTCCTTCATCCAAAAGCCGACCGGCCAGACAGATGTCTCCGACCGCCGAATTTGCGGCCAGACGGCTGCGCAGCGCTTTTTCATATTCGTCGTATTCTTCGGCATAATCCATGCCGTTACGTTTGAGCCAGCGCCAGATCAGCCCTTTTCTGACCAAAAACTCGTCAAACACCGGAATATCGGTGTTGCAGGTGGCCTCGGCCTTTTCGCGGCCGACAAAATTCTTACCCGCTTCCCGAACCGTCGTATTGGCGCGATACTGAAAAACGAGTGTCAGATTGTCGTCCGGCGGCGTCAGAAACCTGATCACCCCGCCTTGTATTTTAAATTTGAGATTAAGCGCAGGACAATTGAGATACTTCTCGCGCATCCACTGTTCCGGCGTAACTGCGCCGATAACTTTTTCCGCCCTGTCTTTGATATAAACGGTGTTGTTCAGCAGGCAGAAAAAATCCGGGCAAGAATCCGATATCAAATAACTACAATAATTCTGTCGGGTAATGAAAGTCCCTTCTCTGATTAGTTCCGGCCAATCGCCAAACCGAAGCAGGCTGTCGAGCGTGTCTTTTATCAGACTTAGAAAAACCGCTTCCTGCTGAGAACTCCCCGAAAACAAATCCTGCGGCGGCTGGGTAGCAACCAAACCGGCCACGTCCTGACAAATTGCTAAAATATTTTTCAACTTTTTTCTCCATTCAGGGTATTTCTGCGTTTGACTTCCGTTTGTCGCAAAACCGCAATATCCTCTTCCAGCGAAGCTATCCGCGCGCGATATTGCTCTTCTTTTCGGCGCCATTTTTCAATACAGCCGTTATCTCTGGCCTGTTCGATAAACTTACGAGCCTGATCGCGCTCTTTGGCAATTCCCAAAACATTGGCCTTTTCGTCATCCAATGCGCTCAGGTTTTCGACACTGTAAATGCCGCGCACTTTTAATGCCTCAATCTCCGGCTTGCTCAAAAAGGCAAACTGTTCAAGCGGCGTCCCTTCGGCAGCCTGCCGGCGCTGCTGCTGATAAAGCGCATATTCACGCGGAAAGCGTCGTATTTTATCAATGGAAGCCGGCTGATCAAAAATTTCGGATACATTGTCTTTGAGACGGATTTCACAAAAACAGACTTCCGCAAAGACCGGAAAACCCTGCGCATCAAGCCGCTCTGTTTTGACAGTACGATCATAAAAACGCGCCGCTACGCCGTCTTCCGAAGATTTGGACTGAGCAAAATTATTAAAACTGTTAAAATCCATGTTTTTCTCCTTGAAAAAAAACAAATCCTCCCCTGCCGCGGCAAAGGAGGATTTGTTCGGTCTGATCAGTTGTTTCAGCTATGCAGCGGCACTTCATAATTAATCAAAACGCCCTGCAACGAAGCATTCGACATCGTCATGTTGCCGGCCCAACCGATAATCTTGTACAACGCATCCTGATTGACGGCCATACGATCGCCGCCAATGACCTTCATATTGCGTTCCTTATGGCTGCGCAGATACAAATAATCGGTGTTAAGGAAATACATCTTGTTTTCGGGACAGCGTCCGTTCTGACCGCCGTCAAAAACAACGTCGGCTCCTTTGAACTTGAGATTCTGGAAACCGGCATCGGCCAGCTTGTTGTCGACAAAACGCTGCTGCGGCATCAACGATGCTTCATACATACCGTAAAGTTCATTGCCGCAAACAATCAAATCCGGTTTGTCGGAACCGCGACACAGGCTCAGATACATCTTGTCCATTTCGGTACGGATGCTGTCGGATGTCAGAGCAGACGTCAGCGTCGTCGACTTGTTGCGCCAAAACTCGTTTCCGGCCGTGGCGCGGTTAATACCGCCGACGGTACCGGTCGACGGACTGTCAGCAACCAGCAACGCCAAGCCGCCGATAGCTTTTCCAGAAGATTCGGTGCCGTCACCGTAAACGGCGGCCGCCATCTTGTTGCTCATGGTCTTCATGGCATTGTCGACGCGTTTTTCAAACAGGTCTATCACCTGTTCGCGGCCGGAGTTCTTGAGAATATCTTCGCCCGAAACGGCAACCGGAACGGCGCAGAGCTTGAGGCTGAATTCGGCGGCGGAAAACAGTTGTTTGGGCGTGTAGGTAATGGTATCATAACCGGAATACCAGGTCATGTCGCCTTCGCCGTATTCAAGCTCTTCCAAAATTTTGGAACCGCCGGAAATCGGACGGATTTTGCTTTTGTTTTTGAGACGATTGAGGAGAGCCGAATTTTCGCTGACATTGTCCGCCAGCTTGCCGGAGCGGCTTTCCAAAGTGGTTGTCAAGACATCGTTAAAATCTGTATTAGGCATTTATTTGTGTTCCTTTGCAAAAAATTGGTTAGTCGTATTCAGACATTTTGAGTTCCAACACCTCACGAGTGGAAAGATCTGACAAATCGCGGCGGGAATTTTTGCCGCGCGGAGAAAAAGCCGCGTCTTTGGCCTTGCGGGCTTCTTCCAGCCGCTCATCCTGAAGGCGGCTGTTTTTAATCAGCGCGCAGATCTCCCGCAGACCGTTTTCCAGTCCGCTCAGTTGTTCTTTGAGATCCTCAAATGCCGGCTGCCGTTCTGCCTGAGAGGCTTGAAAATCCTTTCCTCCGTAGAGTTCGATCAGGTAGCGCAGCGTTCCGCACGGATCGGAGTCCAGCGCGTCGTCAATCTGCGCCATGGCCTCTATCCACTCACGGGGTTTTTTGATGCCATGACGGCACAGACGTTCGGCCCGACTGCCGAAAATCTCGTCTATCCAGCGTTTGGCATTGAGTTCATTGTTGATTTTGGAAAAACCGCGTTCAATTTCGCTTTCCCGCTCATGCAGATAACGGCGCAGAACCGGCGGCAGGGTTTTAAAAACGGCGGCATATTCCTTTTTGTACGAGCGCGGCAGCTCAAGACAGACATCTGCCGCGGCCGTCTCCCGTTCTTTCGGGCGAGACGCTTCAGCGTCAATCGCGTCGGAAGAAATGTTTTTTTGATTTGGCATTCCAGATACTCCTTTTGTAATGAAATAAAAAATCCGCAAAGAGTTCTTTGCGGTGTCGGACTGCCTTGCGGTATTCTGCTTTCTGCCGCCAGGCTGTCGAGTAATCGGCGCTCAATGACAAGTCATGTTCGCGCAGATAGGCCTCCAGCTGCGAAGACGAAGACACGACGGTACCGTCGTCCAAGCGCAGGCCGTCATCCCACGGTCGGTTGAAATAAGTCATGAAAAACCTCGTGTTTCGAAAAAAAGTCGATTATACGAAATCGACGAGAATCTGTTTATATTTTTCGGCTTCTTCGCCACCTTCCTTAATTTTGTCCTGTAAAAGCGCAATGACTTTGGCTTTACCCATTGAGGCGGAAATCGCCGCCGATGGCGACTCGTTTTTTAGAGCCAAAAGTCTGGCTTCTTCCAGTTCCTGAATTATTTTTTCCAAATCGGAATTCTTTTTCTTTCGCATCTAAACTTTTCTCCTTTTACTTTTGCTTCCTCCTTTAATAAGTTGATACAAAAAACGGCTGCTCAAAAGCAGCCGCAGCTTATTGTTCAACTATTTTTAGTCAAAATCCAAAAACATCCTGAATCCCGGTATCAACGGCAATACGATTCCTGCCAGCCAGAATATAGTCAATAAACTTATTCATCATATTCCTCCTTCACAATCTTTGTCGGAATTTGAAATATCAATCAAGGAAAGAATTGTGAGCATCAGAAATGCCGGGAACATTTTCAGCAAAATAAAAAAGCACTATAAAAGCAGCCATCAATAAGTATGTCATAACACGGCGGCTGATAAAAAAATGCGCTGAAAAAAGGACAAGCATTATCGTCCTGACCGCCCTGTCGAATTCCAGAAGTGCAATATCAACGATTTTATCACGAGGAGCAGAAATGAAAAATGAATCATAGGCTATTTCCAACAATGTAACAGCAATGATAAAGAACCAGATAATCCCTAATATTATATTTTTGCTCCACTTCAAAAAACAATATGGTTTCTGTCGTAAAAACTGATAAATATTACTATTCATATCTTCCCCTCGGTACATTAATAAATTGATTAAGCAATAATATATCAATCATAAACTGTCAACATAATG
>CAYNBB010000033.1:0-18785 GCA_964395655.1 uncultured Azospirillaceae bacterium
GAAACATCCTCAAAAAGTAAAAGTAGAATTCTTTTATTATTATCGGATATTTTGCACAAAGTGTCAACGATAAATCACAGGTCGAATTGACGAAACAGTAATCAGAGACCAGAAATCAGTGATCAGTGATTCGTATCTTCTCTCGTTGTCATTCCGGCGAAGGCCGGAATCTCAGAGATGCCGAAACAAGTCCGGCATGACATCCTTACCTCCACGGTCATCCTCATGCCTGAGCGAAGCGAGGAATTGACCCGAGGATCCAGGAATCAATATAGCTGTATTATTGATCCGAGAATCCAAATAAAAAACGGATTGCTTTGACAAAAGATGTTTAATCCGTGCAGACTTTTTTAATAACGCAATGCGGTTTCATAATCGAAAAAATTGTAAAATAAACTTATTTCTCGTTATTTTTTTAGGAATCTTTAATCAAATTACAATAAAATGCGAAGTTGACAACTTCCTGAAACATCCTGACAAAGAGCTGCCATTATGAAAAAGAAAAATTTTATAAGCCTTCAGGCTCTGTTGATCTTATCTGAGATTGACAAATGCGGCGGACTAAACAAAACGGCTGACAATCTGGGAATATCTCTGGACACGATAAAAAAATACATAGCCTCTTTGGAAAGCGAACTCGGTTATGAACTTTTAATCTGCAACGGACGCGGAACCTCTCTGACCATCCGCAGCAAGAATTTGATTAAGCATGCGCAATCTATTGAAAAGATATTTAATACCATCTATATGACGGAAAATTTAGACAAGAATTTAAAAGGCGACGTTCTTGTCAGCATGCCGCTGAGCGTTTCGACAAATCTCTTTCCTCAAAACATTGACAACTTTTTCGAACAATATCCCGATATTAATCTGATTACGCGTACTTATATGGACAACTCGGATTTCAGCACCATGGATGCAGACATCGGAATGACGTTTATTCCCCCGGCCAACGACAACGCCGTTATCTTATATCAGAAAAAAGTCGAATGCGGTTACTTTGCCGCCCCAGAATATCTGGCCAAACACGGCTATCCGAAAGATTTTAAAGACATGTTGGAAAACCATTGGATAGTTACGCGCGTGCAATTGCAAAACTTTCTCAGTGAATGGAAAAATGTTGTAAAAACCGCCAAACATATTCGTTATGTAACAAATTCGACATTTGCGGCAACGGAGATTGTCCGCAACGGCGGTGGCATTGCAATTATGCCTTTGCGTTTCAGCAAAGAGGGACTGGTCTGCCTTGACAACTTTAAGTGTGAAAAATCACCGACGATTTATTTGGTCGCCAGCCAGAAGTCAAAAGACATTCCCCGAGTAAGAACGGTAATAAACTTTTATAAAAAACTGATGGACAACATGTAATTCGGAGGATTATTCGGCCGGTATTTCCTTAAAACCGAGTTCCTGTCCGTTGTCGGTTGTCAGCACCAGAACTTTGTCGACCATTTTGTAACTTACGATATGCGGCAGGATTCCCAGAAAATTTCGTTCGGCTTCCATTTCTTTTTCCGTCCCCATCATCATCGTGGCGCCGGCAGAGCCAAATTTGATTTTTGATCCGTTCAGTTCATAAGTGCCGAAATAGCGATTGACAACGGCACCGTAATAACGCGGCTCGTCGGCGGCAAAAGCCAAGGTGACTTTTACGCCGTTCTGCGCATTTTGCAACTGATAATTTTTACCGATAAAGCCTGCTTTTTCGGAACATCCGCACATCAGAAGCGCAAAAGCCAATACAGACATAAATTTCTTCATGATCAATTCCCCGTTGTTAGTTTATGCCAATATAACAGCAGAAACAGGTTTTGACCAGACAGAATTTTATTCTTCGTCACTTTCTTTAATACGCTCAATATCGGCGCCGACGCCTTTGAGTTTTTCTTCCAGATGCTCATAGCCGCGGTCAAGGTGATAAACGCGGTTAACGATTGTTTCGCCTTCGGCGACCAAACCGGCCAAAATCAAAGCAAACGAAGCGCGCAAATCCGTTGCCATGACCTGAGCTCCGGATAGCCTTTTGACGCCGCGGACAATTGCCGAAGCGTGGCCGTGAACATTAATATTGGCTCCCATGCGCAACAATTCCGGCACATGCATAAACCGATTTTCAAAAATCGTTTCGGTTACCATCGAGGCGCCTTCGGCGGTCAGTATCAGAGCCAGAAACTGAGCCTGCAAATCTGTCGGAAAGCCCGGAAACGGCTCGGTCATGATGTCTTTGCCGATGAGTGTGCAGTCTTTGGCGTCGACAATGATACTGTCCTCGTTTTCGGTGATGCGGACTCCCATTTCGCGCAGAACCTGCAACGGACGTTTGAGCGTCGAGGGCAACGCGTTAATCAGTTCAATCTTGCCGCGCGTAATTGCGGCGGCAACGGCATAAGATCCCGCTTCGATACGGTCGGCAATAACCTTGTGCGTTGCGCCGTGCAACTTCTCGACACCGTCAATGGTCAAAACGGAAGTGCCGATACCTTCGATTCTGGCGCCCATGGCGTTGAGCAGATTGGCCAAATCGCCGATTTCAGGTTCTTTGGCCGCATTTTCAAGAACGGTGCGCCCTTCAGCCATAACCGCCGCCATCAGGATGTTGCAGGTTGCGCCGACGGATACCAGCGGAAAAATGATATGCGCCCCTTTAAGGCGTTTGTTTACCGAGGCATAAATATAACCGTTTTTGATTTCAATTTCAGCGCCCATCTGTTCCAGCGAATTAAGGTGAATATCCATGGGGCGGGCACCGATGGCACAGCCGCCGGGCAACGAGAGCTCGCATTTGCCATAGCGGGCAAGCAACGGCCCCAAAACATAGTATGAGGCGCGCATCTTGCGGACATAATCGTAAGGTGCGGTCAGACTGGCGGCTTCTTTGGTACGATAAGAATAGGTTTTGGTCGGATGACCGTCGACAAAGTCGTCAAACGCGTCAATCTTGGTGCCGAGCTGTTCAAGCAATGCATTCATTGCCTTGATGTCGGAGAGCATCGGCATATTGGTCAGCGTGACGGTGTCTTCGGTCAAAAGACTTGCGCAAATCAGCGGCAACGCGGCATTCTTGGCGCCGCTGATATAGATTTTTCCTTCCAGGACTTTTCCGCCTTTAATCTTTATCTTGTCCATGAGTGTCCTCCTTTTGCTGCTGTTCGCGTTGCGCCTGCTGAATCTTGCGCTTTTCAAGATTCTTCTGCAGAGCCCGCGCTTCTCGTTCAAAGCGCTGCTGCTCTCTGGTCTTGTGTTTTTTGGGCTTGGTTTCGGTCATAATGTCGGTTATCCTCGGTTGATTAATAAAAAAATACACGAATATGATTAAAAAATAGATAACGGCCTGCCTCACATCGTCACCCTCTCTGTTAAAACTTCCGTTGAAAACAAAATGCAAAAAAAAATCATAAAAAGTAAAAAACATGCTTGATTTTTATAAAATGATTGGGTATGTTACCTCTCGCATGATACGTCATGCCGCTGTAGCTCAGTGGTAACGCTAAGCAAAATCGATACGGTGTATCGGTTTTGTCTGCAAGTTCTTCGGAACATCTTAGCGAAAGAGGGAAGTGATAACGACCGCATTGAGCTTAGATGCCGAAGGTACGTCATTGCAATGACGATGACAAAGGCTGAGCAGCGGTATGTTGTTATTTTTCATGCCGCTGTAGCTCAGTGGTAGAGCACGTCATTGGTAATGACGGGGTCGCAAGTCCGATTCTTGCCAGCGGCACCATTAGAAAAGCCTCCTTTAGGGAGGCTTTTCTAATGGTTATCGAGCGAAGACGGACTTGCGAAGCAAGTCTGAAACTTCTCTTAGCTTTGCAAGGCTTTAGCCGCGGCAAGGCTAAGTTGTTCGCGCAAGCAGGAAGATTTATCTTCCGTAACGGCGCACTCTTGCCAGCGGCACCATTTTTAAGAACGCACCCTTTGAGGTGCTTTTTTTGTATGTATTTCAAGCCTTTCAGTCAGTTAGATTTTAAGAATTTTTATAAAGGCAATTTTTGTGAAATTACATTAACCGCACGGACTTACAATAGGTTGTGAATATCATATTCATCATAGCCTTCATAATAATAACTTACATCAATGCCTTTCATAAAAATTTCTCGTTCATCAATTTTGTCAGTTAGGGCATTTTTTAAGAGATGTTTTATTTCGATATCTTTAACAGGGCTTCTTTCCATTGCAGATAAATAATCTTCTTTATCAATTTTGTTCCAATCAACAACCTGTTTAAGTTCTTTCTTAAATATCAAATCCAGCCAAATTCTTGTTGCGCGGCCGTTTCCTTCTCGGAAGGGATGCGCGATATTCATTTCAACATATTTTTCAACAATTTCATCAAATGTTGACTGAGGCATTTGATCTATATGTTTTAGGGCTTGTTCCAAATACATTACCGGAGCAAATCTGAAGTTGCCTTTTGATATGTTGACATCGCGCATTTTTCCGGCAAAATCATAAATATCTTCAAACAAATGCTTGTGAATCTGTTTTAACCCGGCAAATGTACCTGCTTTTATCTGATTGATTTTACCACTGTCAAAAAGCTTTTTGGCCTTTTCTTTACTGAGTTTTTCTTCAATCTTATTCAATTCAGTTTGACTGGTAATATTCAATTTATTTTTTAAAACCATTATAAATCATCTTTCATAAAAAATGCATTATGTTTTTATGATAATATAAAATTGCTAAAATTTACATAATAAATCAAATTATCGGCAATTCAGATTGGTTCGGCTCCCGACTATCTTCAAACATTTCGATTCTTCTACTCAAGTCTTTAAAATCTTTAAGGTTTTCAGCCCGATACTCGCACAGCGCCGCGCACCGTTTTTAGAAAAGCACCTTTTATAAACTGTCCCGCGAAAATCGGATGTCTCATCACGCAGACGGCGTTTTTTTGTTTGTATTTCCTTAAAATTTTATTTCTCTTCGTTTTCGACGATAATGCCCTTAACCAGTATAAAACCGGGGGTACGGCCGTTAAACGAGTTGAATTTCTTTGACAGGTCGATTGCTTCGTTGTCAAGAATGTTGGCACGCGCCTGATTGGACACGGCTTTCTTTTCATTGCGGGTTTTAGCCGTCAATTTGGCTTCCTGCTCTTTGGTCTTGTCGATTTTAATTTCTTCCGGCGCTTTGAGGATTTTTTCCAATATGTCCTGAGTTTCCTTTGAACGGCGGTTTGTATAAACGATGTTTTGCTTTTCCGTCGGCAACATGGCAAGTATCTTTTCCAGATTGTCGAGCTGTTTGTTCTTTTTAATCAGGTTGATGTCGTCAACAACCAGAATATCGGTGTCGGAGAGATCGATTTTGCCTTGGCCGGCAATGTCAAGCAACAGTTCCGGCGAGCCGAGAATGACATTTGCTTCATTGTCTATTTCTTCTTCTGTATCGGCTTTGGCTGCCTCATTGATCTCATGATATTTGTTAAAAATCGCCAATTGGTCGGAAATCATGACAGAGCAGTCCGAATTAGGCGTAATAATCAGGATGTTTTTGGCTTTTTTGGAACTGATGATGTCAAGCAGAGGCAAAACGTAAGACATTGTTTTGCCGCAGCCTTGCGGCGCAATCGTAAACACGTCTCTTCCCTGCAAAATCGAGGGAATTACGTCGGCCTGAACCGTTGTCGGCTCGGTAATGCCGAATTCTTCAATCGCCTTAATAGTCTGTTCGCTCAGGCCCAAATCTGCAAAATTCATTCTAAAATCCTATCTTTCATACGTTAAATTTATTGTGATATTATGGATTTTTCAATCGATAGTCAATAGCAAAGGCTCTTAAACGCGCCCGTATTTGTCTTCCAGACGGACGATGTCGTTCTCGTCAAGATTTTCTCCGGTCTGAATTTCAATAAATTCGACGTCTTCATTGGTGTCGTTCTGGATCCGGTGTTTTGTCTCGGCCGGAATATAAACGGCCTCGTTGGCTCTGCGGACGAGTTTTTCCTCGCCGAGCGTGACAACGGCTTCGCCTTTGACGATAATCCAGTGTTCGCAACGGAAATGGTGCAGCTGCAAAGACAGTATGCTTCCGGGAGTAACGCGGATTCTTTTGACGCAGAAGTTGTCTCCGCCGTCCAAAACTTCCCAGGTGCCCCACGGACGGGTATCGTGATCGCCGCGTTTGTAGTTATTAGCCATTTTTTAATTCCTTTTCTTTATATTTTACTTGATGTAAAAAAATATAAAGAATATAAGTAAAAGCGCAAGATTAAAAAAAGATATTGGTGGAAAACAAATGAAGTCACCGGCCATAAGTCAGGCAATGAACATTTTGCGTGAATTGCGCGCAATTTCAGAGGCCAGCCGCGATATTTCCGAAAAGTTGGAAAAAATTGTCACCATGCTTGTGCAGCGGATGGACGCTGATGCCGGCGCCTGCTATGTCGTGGTTGACGACAATTACCTTGAGCTTTTTGCCTCTTACGGATTTAATTCCGATGTCGCGCACAAAATCTCGCTGCGGGTAGGCGAAGGGCTTGTCGGCGAGGTTGCCAAAACCGGTCGCACACTGATAGTTCCCGACGTTTGGAAGCACCCGGCGTTTTCCTACAAACCCGAGATGGGCGAAGAGGCTTTCAAGTCTTTTATCGGCGTACCGTTAATTCGCTGGCACCGCGCTATCGGCGTTATCTCGCTTCAGAAAAAAGACGTTTACGAGTTTTCTCGTACCGAGCTGGAAGTTCTCGAAACCGTTGCCATGGTTCTGACCGATGTGGTCGCATCCGAAGAAATGGCTGACTACAAAAATCAGCTTATCAAATCGCGCGGTGAGAGCAGCAGGGAAAAATACAAGGGGTTGAGTTTGTCCAAAGGCTACGGCATCGGCAACGCGGTGGTGCACCGGCGTCGTCAGGCCGTGACCAAAATTTTTGCCGAAGACAAAGAAAAAGAACTGAAAAGGCTGGAAGTGTCCCATGCCAGAATGAACGCCGATTTGGATGAAAAATTCAATTCGACCAAGCTCGGTATCGGCGAACATGTCGATATTCTCGATGCTTACAGAATGTTTGCCAAAGACAAGGGGTGGTATAAAAAAATTTCTGACAACGTCGCCAGCGGCCTGACTGCAGAAGCTGCCGTCGAGCGTGCGTATGAAGATATGTGGAACCGCCTTTCCGGAACTCAGGACAGCTATATGCGCGAACGTCTGCACGATTTGCGCGACGTTGCCGACCGGCTTATCGGATACTTAAGCGGTGATTCCGCCGCGGGCAAGAGCGCCGATTACAAAGATATCGTCGTCGTGGCTCAAACCATGGGGCCGGCCGATCTGATGGATTACGATTATACTAAAATTCGCGGTCTGGTTATTGAAGACGGCACGCCGACCATGCACGTGGCGATTGTAGCCAAAGCTCTGGGGATTCCGGTGGTCGCCAAAATCAACGGTATCTACAATCGGATTAAAAACGGTGAACTGCTGGCGCTCGACGGCAGCGAAGGTTATGTCTACATCCGGCCGAGCCTGCCGGTGCAGGAACGTTTTAAAGACAAAATCCGCGAAAAAGAGAAACTCCGCATCAAGCTGGCCGCACTCAAAAAACTGCCGTCCAAAACGCTTGACGGACACCGTGTCAATATGTATCTCAACGTTGGTTTGGCCTTTGATTTGGATTATATCGAAACCACAAATTGCGACGGTATCGGCCTTTATCGAACCGAGATTCCGTTTATGGCTTCCGACGTCATGCCCGATGTGGAACGACAGATAAGCTATTATCGCGAGTTGATGGATCGCGCCGGCAATAAAAAAGTTGTTTTTCGCAGTCTTGACGTAGGTTCGGATAAATTGCTGCCTTATTGGAGCAATGTCGGAGAGGAAAATCCTGCCATCGGCTGGCGTTCAATCCGCATTACGCTGGATCGCCGTGCCATTTTGCGCAAACAAATGCGGGCGTTTTTGCGCGCCGCAGAGGGCAAAGAGCTTAATGTCATGTTTCCGATGATTTCCAATTATGCCGAGTTTGAAGAAGCTAAAGAGACGCTGATGATTGAGCTGGAAAAAGAAAAACGCCGCGGCAATCCGACGCCCAAAAAGGTCAATGTCGGCTTGATGATTGAGGTGCCTTCGATAGTCTTTCAACTTGATTCGGTATTAAAAGAGGCTGATTTTATTTCAATCGGTACCAATGATCTCGCGCAGTTCGTGTTTGCCTGTGACCGAGGAAATCCGCGTCTGACCGAGCGCTATGACGTTTTGTCGGCGCCGTTTTTGCGTATCATGCAGGAGATTGTTGTCAAGGCCGACGAGGCCGGCGTTTTGTGTTCCGTTTGCGGAGAAATGGCCGGTAATCCGATCGAGGCAATGGCGCTGATAAGCCTCGGTTATCGCAATCTTTCTATGTCGGGTTCGTCATTCGGCCGCGTTAAAAGCATGGTACGTTCCCTTAACGTGGAGGAGATGGAAGACTATATCAGGATTCTGCTCAAGTCCAACCGCCGGACGCTGCGTCCGCAGTTGATTTCCTATGCCAATGATCACGGTATTGAAATTTATTAAAAAGTATGCAACAATCAGCCTAACTTTCGAGTCTGTCATAATAAGGAAAAGATCGTGAAAAAAGATAAAAGCAACGTAACGGAACCAGAAATTGTCAAACAGCCGGCGGCGGAAGACGCAGCGGACGCGGCGCCCAAGGTTGATAACAAAATCACCAAAGTCGGCAGCCTGTTAAAGGAAATGCGCCTTCAGAAAGGTTTGCGTCTGCCCGATATCGCCAAAAAGCTTTGTATCCGCCGCATTTATCTTGAAGCGATTGAAGAAAGCAATTATGCCGAAGTTCCGGCGTTTCCCTACGGTATAGGTTTTGTTCGTTCTTATGCGGCTTTTTTGGGGCTCAACGGCAGCAATATAGTCGAATTGTACAAAGACGAGATTACCCCCAAGTCCGACAAAGAGATTTTTATGTTGGAGCCGCAGAGCGAAGCAAACGTTCCCAACAAAAAATATCTTTTGATCAGCCTGTTGGCGATCGCGATGGTTTATGCGGGTTGGTCTGCATATAACAACGGCGCCTTTGAGGAAGAAGATTCCGCAGAAATTGAACAGATTGAAGAGGCCGCGTCGGCCGAAGAGCTGCCGATCGTGGTCGAAGACTTTTCGGCCGAAGCGGTTGCGGAAGACGCCGAAGCTGATACTGCCTCTGTCGCAGCAGTCGGTGAACAGATTACCGTGACCGATGCCGCGTTTGTTGAAGAACCGGAGACACCGTCTGCCTTGCAGGTCGAAAAAACGGTTGTCGAAACGGCGTTGCCGGTTGTCGCGAAAACGCCGGCGGTCGATTCCGGAATTGTCATAAAAGTCAAAGAAGAAACCTGGATTGAAGTTCGCGATGCCGAAAAACTCTACATCAGCAAAGTGATGCAGCCGGGAACGTCTTATACCGTGCCGCAAGGGTCAGGTATGATCTTGTCCGTCGGCAAAGTTAACGGTGTCGACGTTTTGATCAACGGCGTGGTAACGTCGGTAGTCAAACCGAACAAAAAAACGAATATTGCCCTGGATCCGTTTGTTAAAGCAGGCGGCACCCATTAGCGGATTTTTTATCTGATATAAGAAAATAGCGGCGCCGTCTGCCCGCTGTTTTCTTTTTTTGTATAAAAGAACAAAAGGAAAAGTTAAATGAACTTTGCAGAAAAATTAGCCAACGTCGTCAGCCGATACCATGAGGTGGAAGCCCTTATTTCAGAGCCCGGACTGGATTCTGAAGCCTTGGTCAGAATGAATAAGGAGCTGGCTAACCTGTCTCCGGTGGTCGAGGCGATTAACGAGTATAACGCTGCCGAAAAAAATATGAACGACGCCAAAACGATGATGGATGACGCTTCGCTTGACAAAGAAATGCGCGAGCTGGCAGAGGTCGAATATTTTGAGCTGAAAGACAAAATGCCCGAGCTTGAAAAGCAGATTAAGATTTTGCTTCTGCCCAAAGACGCCGAGGATGAAAAAAACGCAATTCTCGAAGTGCGTGCCGGTACCGGCGGCGACGAAGCGGCCTTGTTTGCGGCAGTATTGTTTGAGATGTATCAGCGCTATGCGGCTTTGCAAGGGTGGAAATTTGAGGTTTTGGATGCCAGCGAAAACGAACTCGGAGGTTACAAAGAGGCGTCGGCTTGCATTTCCGGAAAAAACGTATTCTCCAAACTTAAATTTGAATCCGGTGCGCACCGCGTTCAGCGTGTGCCGGTGACCGAGTCGCAGGGGCGCGTGCATACTTCGGCGGCTACTGTGGCCGTATTGCCCGAAGCGGAAGAAGTTGACATCTATATCAATCCGGCGGATTTGAAACTTGAGACTTATCGTTCTTCCGGCGCCGGCGGCCAAAAGGTCAACAAGACGGATTCCGCGGTGCGCATTATCCATATTCCGACCGGTGTGGTAGCGGAATCTCAGGAAGAACGCTCGCAATACAAAAACCGCGAAAATGCCATGCGTAAATTACGCGCGCGGCTTTATGACGCTCAAAAGCAGGCTAAAGACGCCGAATATGCCCAAAACCGCAAGCTGCAGGTTGGCAGCGGCGATCGTTCGGAACGAATCCGTACCTATAACTATCCGCAGGGACGCGTAACCGATCACCGCATCAACCTGACACTTTACAAGCTGGACGAGATTGTCAGCGGCGACGCCTTAGGCGAGGTCATAGACGCTCTGATCGCCGAAGATCAGGCTCAGAAACTTGCCGAACTCGACTAACCCGCACGGCGGGCAGGCAACGGCCTGCAGCATAACCTAGCTGTGATCCGCGCGGCTCACGATGCTCGGCGTGCTTATCATTGTACCCAAAAACGTCATTCCGGCGTAAGCCGGAATCCAGAACAACAAAACAGCTCATTGTCATCCTCCGGGGCGCATTGATGCGCAGCCGGGGGATCCAACAAGAAACAGAAACGAATTTTATCATATAAAATCAAAGTTTGTTCTTACGGCAAGTTGGATCCTCGGGCTGCACTCCCGGAGTGACATCCGAGGATTGTTAGTAAAAAAGATTTATAAAAGAACAGGAAAGGGTATAAGGAAAGAGAGGCGGAAGAACGTACGAGGATAGAGAATAAACTCGTCGTCATCTTGTTCTCCGCCCCTTCATAAACATGGATACTTGATGGGTTGCTTGTACCGTATCACATGCGCGTACGTTAACAATTGAAAGTTAAGTACCATAAGCAAGGAGATTATAGTAATGGCAGACACAAAAAAACAAGACATTTATCGGGATTGACGTATCAAAATACAAATTAGATATTTTTAATTCCCAGAGCGGTGAGTTTATTGAGATGGACAACACCAAAGCGGCGATACGCAAGTATATCAGAGCTTTGGTGTTGTCAGATGAGCTGTATATTGTTATAGATCTGACCGGTGGCTATGAAGCAGAATGCGTAAATGAATTTTATTCTAAGGGATTTAATGTTATTCGAGCTGAAGGACGGAAAGTCAAATCCTTTGCGAGAGCTTTGGGAGTAAATGCCAAAACCGATAAGTCGGATGCGTATATTCTGGCGCAGTATGGAGAAAAGTGTTTTGAGAGTTTACGTTTGTATAAGCCGTATAATAATCAAATTAAGAAATTAGTTGTTAGGTCAGGAGACTTAAAATATTTGCTGCAACAGGAAAAGAATCGCCTTAAGGCTCTGGACAACATGCAAATTGTTGTTAAATCCATAAAACAACTAATAGGTGTTTACGAGAAAGAAATTACACAATTAGAGAATGAAATCGAAAACATTATTGAAAACGATGATGAGTTGAAAAGAAAATATAATTTGTTGATAAGACAAAAAGGCATCGGAAAGAAAGTCGCCTACGTCCTGCTTGGGTTATTGCCAGAACAGGGATGTCTGAACAGAAGACAAATAGCGGCTCTTGTTGCCATTAAGTATGATGAGAAACTGAACTCAGTTTACTCAGCTTTAATTGCTCGCGGAAAAAAAAGAAAATGGTCGCGCCGACCGCCGTAATGCGAAAAATTATTATTACTCTCAATGCAATATTCAAACAATTTTGTGTGTAACTTTTTTACTGGGTTGATGACGTTGATTATTTTTCTGGATTCTGGCTTAGCAAGGGAATGACAATTCAGCCCCTTTAATCCACCAAAGAGATTTGCACTTTTTTACCGTAATATTTGGCCAGCGGGTAAAGCGAGCCTAAATTCAGATTGCCGCGCCCGAGCTCCAGATTATCCAAGACATAAGGCGGGATATCCGTCTCGGCGCAAACCTGCTCTGCGCTCAGATGTTTGCTGATGCGCAGCTGATGCAGCTGCTGCGCAATTGAGCCCTGATTAAAGATTAGTTCTTTGATTGCTTTTTTACGGTTAGTCATTTTCAAACTCCTGAATTTCTATTAAAAGAAACCGCCTTTGAAAAACAAAGGCGGGGAGTTGAAAACTGTAATAGCACAGTCCGGGTTATTCGCGCACAGCCTTATATCCCCGGCTCCCCATTGGGAGTTGATTGCTATTAAGGAGTTTTCAGTCTCCGTAAGCACAACGCGCACCTGCAAAAAATATCTTAACCCAACAAAGTTAATTTGCAATTAAATTTTTGTTTACATACCTCGGCATATTATTTATAATTTATATTAGATCAAGTTGTTCTCGGGGAAAGAAAATGACCGATAATGATTTTAATCTTCCTGAATATCTAACCGGTTTATTCAAGAAATATGCCCACGGTTTCAGCGATACTGAAAAAGAAAAAGTCATCGCCAATATTCGTCATGAAAAAGATAATCCTAACGAAGTTTATTATTTGTCTGACTTGGCGTGGTACCCAGATAAAGAATGGCTTGATAAAAAAACGCCGTCTGAAGCTCAAGATGAGAAACTCCTTAGCGAAGCCAAAGGAATCATTGACAACCTGAGAAACGGAAACGGCAAAATTAATCAGGATTTGAATGATTTTCTCAATAAAACTGATTTGGTAATTAAAATCCGCCCGGACTGGGATAAACCCAATGGCGGAATGGTTTTAGACAACGAAAAACAACAAGCCATTTTACTTCTGCCGCCGGAAAATGTTATCGACCAATATGATAAAATTCTGCCGGGCATTATCTCTCATGAAATGGGGCATCTGGTAGACTTTTATCAGCGACCGCAAGCGCCGGCCAAAGAAATCACCTGCAGTAACGGCGAGAAAATAACCGCAGACCCCAACAAACTCAGCTATATGGACGGCACAGAAACTACAACCGATGCTCTGGGTGAAATGCTTGCGCAAAATGCCGGTTATTCATGTCGTACATTCGGGAAATATATGGGAGGCGAATCTCGCGCAGGGAATAATCCGCCCAATACGGCTCCCGGTGATTTAAGAGAAAAAAACATAGAAAATGTCCGCGGCATTATGAATAAAAACAGACTGATCTCTTTACGAGGACTTTCCAGCACAAAAGTTTCATATAAACCATCTCCTGCCAAAATAAATCTGCAAACGTTAAAACTTAACAGAAATAACAACGGGCGCTAGATTATCTTCACAAAGCAATTAAATTTTCTGATGTCTGAGATTAATAACCGGCAGATTTTGGTTGTCTCAGCCTGAGAATGTGTTTATGATAGGGAAAGTTTAAGGAGTCCCTATGGCTGAGCCAAAGTTTATTCATCTGCGCGTGCATACCGCCTACTCGTTGTCCGAAGGGGCAATAAAAGTGCCGGCTTTGATTCACCGGTTGCACGAAATGAACGTCCCCGCCATTGCCGTGACCGATACCGCCAACATGTTCGGCGGCAAAGCTTTTTCAAAATATGCTTCCGACGAGGGTATTAAGCCGATTTTGGGATGTCAGTTTTATCTGCGCAACCCTGATGCCGACGATGTTCTGAAATCAAAGGGACGGATTATCGAGCCCGACAAAATCGTTTTGCTGGTGCAGAACGATACCGGCTATGCCAACATCATGCATCTGATGAAGCTTTCTTATCTGGATAACCCGCAGAGCAACGAAAAACCGCAACTCAAAATGGCTGATCTTGAAGTGTATCATGAAGGGCTGATAGTCCTGAGTGCGGGCGTTGAAGGGCAGATCGGCCGCCTGCTGCTGGAAAACCGCGCGGCGGAAGCGGAAGAAACGACGCGGAAACTGCAACAGATTTTCGGCAACCGTTTTTATATGGAGATTTCGCGTATCGGGCTTGAGACCGAGCGGCAGACTGAAGACAAGTTTATCGATTTGGCCTATAAATACGATATTCCGTTGGTTGCCACCAACGAGGCATTCTTTTTTGACGTCGATATGTATGAGGCGCATGACGCATTGGTTTGCATTGCGGCCGCCGAATATGTTGCCAATGACAACCGCAAGAAGTTCTCGCCCAATAACCGTCTGCGTTCCGAAGCCGAGATGGTCGAATTGTTTTCCGACTTGCCCGAAGCCGTGCAGAATACCGTAAACATTGCCAAGCGCTGCAGCTATCTGTCGTCCAAGGTTAATCCGTTGCTGCCGATCTTCGAATGTCCGGGCGGCATGAGCCAGGATGATTATATCGATCAGCAGGCGCGCAAAGGGCTTGATGAACGCATGCAGGCGCATGTCTATTTTGAAGGCATGACCGACGAGCAGAAAAAAGAACTTGACGAGAAATATTATGCCCGTCTGGAATATGAATTGAGCGTTATCAAAAAAATGGGCTTTCCCGGCTACTTTCTCATCGTTTCGGATTTTATCCAGTGGTCCAAGACGCACGGTGTGCCGGTAGGGCCGGGGCGTGGTTCCGGCGCGGGTTCGATTGTTGCCTGGTCTCTGAAGATTACCGACCTGGACCCGTTGAAGCTTGATTTGCTGTTTGAGCGCTTTTTGAATCCCGAACGCGTTAACATGCCCGATTTTGACGTTGACTTTTGTCAGGAAAACCGCGCTAAAACGATTGAATACGTGCAAAATAAATACGGCTTTGACCATGTTGCCCAGATTATTACCTATGGTAAACTTCAGTCCAAAGCCGTTATTCGCGACGTCGCGCGGGTTTTGCAGATGCCTTATTCGCAGGCCGACCGTATTTCGAAAATGATTCCGCCCGGCGTTCAGGGCAAAAACCCGACCTTGCAGGAATCTCTCGATCAGGTACCCGAATTGGAAGAAATGCGTCAGAACGACCCGCAGGTCAATAAGCTTTTTGACATTGCCATGAAGCTCGAAGGGCTGTACCGCCACTCCGGCGTACACGCTGCCGGCGTCGTTATCGGCGACCGTCCGTTGGAACAACTGGTGCCGTTGTATAAAGATCCGCGCGCAGATATGCCGGTGACGCAGTATGACATGAAGTTTGTCGAAGAAACGGGGCTGATTAAGTTTGACTTTTTGGGCTTAAAAACCCTGACCGTGATTAAGCGCGCCGTTGACTGGATAAAAAAGACCAGAGGCATTGATCTTGATATTGACAAAGTCCCGCTGGATGATCGTCCGACGTACGAAATGCTCCAGCGCGGCGATACCACTGCGGTATTCCAGTTTGAATCTCCGGGCATGAAAGACGTGCACAAGCAAATCAAGCCCGACCGTTTTGAAGACCTCATCGCTATCGTCTCTCTGTATCGTCCGGGGCCGATGGATAATATCCCGAGCTACATTAAGCGTAAGCACGGCGAGGAGGAAATCACCTATCTGCATCCTAAACTTGAACCGATTCTCAAAGAAACCTACGGCATCATGATTTATCAGGAGCAGGTCATGAACATTGCCCGCGCTCTCGGCGGCTATACCATGGGCGGCGCCGACAAGCTGCGTAAGGTTATGGGTAAAAAAATGCGCGACGAAATTCCCAAACAACGCAAAATGTTTATGGAAGGAGCGGTCAAAAACGGGATAGAAGAAGCTGTCGCCGGTGCGATTTTCGATCAGATGGAAAAGTTTGCTTCCTACGGTTTCAACAAGTCGCACGCCGCAGCTTATTCGCTGATCTCTTATCAGACGGCATATCTTAAGGCGCATTATCCTGTCGAATTTATGTGCGCGGTTATGTCTCTGGATATTACCAACGTCGACAAGCTTCTCTTTTATAAAGAGGAGTGCAAGAAAATGGGCTTTAAGGTTCTGCCGCCCGACATCAACAAATCCGACGCCGATTTTGCGGTGGAAGACGGCAATATCCGCTATGCGCTGGCCGCAATCAAGAGCGTCGGCGCCGCCAATATGGAAGCCATTGAAGCAGAACGCAAAGCCCGCGGCAATTATAAAGACATATCTGACTTTATTCATCGCATTGACGCCAAGCAGATTAACCGCCGCCAGCTTGAACAGCTGATTAAGGCCGGCGCGTTTGACAGTATTGATAAAAACCGCGGCAAGCTGTTTGCCAATATCGATACCGTCGTTCAGCATATATCGGCTGCCACCGAGTTAAAAACCAGCGCGCAGTCGTCATTGTTCGGTACCGAAGAACTGCAATCCAAGGTCAAACTCGGCGAACAGGCCGACTGGCCGGAACTGGAGCGGCTAAAGTTGGAGGCTGAAGCGATCGGTTTTTATTTGTCGGCACATCCGCTTGACAGTTATGCCTGCGGCATGGAGCGCCTCGGCGTCAAAAAATGCAGCGAGGTTTTTCAGGGGATTCGCACCGGCGACAATATCCGCGCCAAGCTGGCGGGCTGTGTCAATTCGTTTCAGAAGCGCCTGAGCAAAAACGGCAATAAATACGCTTTTCTGGAAATTTCCGACGGCACCAGCAATTTTGAAGGTCTGCTGTTTTCGGAAGGTCTGGTTCGTTATGAAGAAACCATTCGCTCCGGTTTTCCGTTGCTTGTCAGCGTTACCATCGACAAACAGAATGACGAGGGCAATCCGCGCGTGATGATTAACAGCGTGGAGACCCTTGACAAAGCCATTGCCGATGTCGCCAACGGGCTTGAAATAAGCGTCGGCGACGTCGGAGCGGTATCAAAACTCCGTCAGATTCTGAGCAAAGATAGAAACGGCAAAAATAAAATATATATCAAACCCGACAACGATAACTGGGATATTCGCATCGAACTCAAAGGCGGTTATGCGCTTTTCGGCGATATTCTCAGTCAGATACGGTCATTGGCGGGCATAACTTCGGTTAAGGAAATATAGCAATGAAAACTTTATGGTCAAAACTAAACGGATGGTACGATAATCTGCAGAACAAGCCTGTGCCTGAAACTGAGCCGGAACCAAAAAAGTTTCCCGCTCTGAAGCTGATTTTCGGACCGTATAACCTGTTTATCGACAACAGCCGCAGATTTTTTATGCTCGGCGGTGTCTTTGCTTTGATAATGACAATGGTCTTTTTGCTGATGGGGCAAAATATGATGTGCGCTTTTGAAACGAACAGCCGTATGGATTTGTGCAGTGACAGTCCTGTTCTGTATTTGGCGGCGCGTCTGATCGGACTGTTTTTGGTCAGCGTTTTCAGCGTCCGGATTTATGAAAGCTGCTATGCCGGCGCGTCTTTTTCCTGGCGCTGGCTGCTGCGTCCGCAAAAAGCCGATGTCAAAATGTTTGCCGCTTATGTGGTCTGTCTCGGATTGAATTTGCTGTCGCTGGTTTCGGCTTATCTGTTGTATGTGCGCGTGCCGAACCCGGATTGGCAGATTGAGTTAGCATATTTTGCCGTCGTGTCGACGGGGTTTTTGGTTCCTTTTGTATTGCTTCGTTTTTACGGGCTGTTTGCTTTTATACCGGAAAACCGTCCTTTCCCGTCGCTCAAGAAGCTGTGGCATAATACTTCCGGCAACGGTTTGCGGTTGTTGGTGAGTTTTGCGCTGTTGTTCTGCGTGCTGATATTTTCGCTGAATTCCGTCGTCAACAATTTTAGGCTTGTCGCTTCGGAAAATACGATTTATATTACATTTGTCGCCGAATATATATTTAACCTGATTGTTTTGTTAAATATCATGTTCTTTATCAATTACTGCCGCGTGCAGAAAGAATTTTTGTTTGGAGAGAAATAATATGACCAAAGCGCCGGAAAGAGAGGAAGGAAAGCTTCCGTTTATTGCAGTCATAAAGCAGAGCTTTGTGTATTTTTTTAACAATCTCGGATTATTTGCCCGGATCGCTTCTTTGGGAATCGTTGTCGTTTTGTTTGACATGTTTGCCGATTTTCCGACACTGTGCGCCGTGCGCGGAACGGAATGTCCGCAAAATTGGCAACAGAGCGTTTCCACGTTTTTGTTGTTGGTTGTTTCGGTTTCGGCCATTATCATGTATTGCCGCAATGTCGTCTTCAAAACGACGGCCATGAGCTGGGCGTCGTTCGTCAGAGCCTTGCTGCTGTATATTGTTTTCAGCGTCTTTTTGGTGCTGATTATTGCCGTCCCGAGCATTGCGGTAATGTTTTTGTACGGCGTGGCCATGCCCGAAGCGGGACAGCACGGCCTGATGATAAACCTTCTGATGCTTGTTCCTTTGCTGATTTCCATTGCCGTCGCGCCGCTCTTCCTGATTTTTCCGGCAGTTGCCGTCGATGATCGGAGTTTCGGCATCCGCCGGGTTTTTGCAATTGCCAGAGGAAACCACAACCGGATTTTCTGGGGTCAGTTTTTGATGATGATTCCCTGCGCCGTTGTCATCCTGATACTCAATTATGCTTACCGTTTTATCGGTATTGACAATTATCTGGTCAATGAGCTGTTCCTCATTGTGGTAATTGCTTTTTCGCTGGTGGATTCGTGCCTGAAAGCCTCGTTCTACGCGCATATATACCAGTTTTTCAAAGCGCGGCAGGGCACGCTGAAATAAAAATTCAAACCCCGCTCCGATGATCTGTCCCCCGGAAATTGGACAGTAAAAAAAGTCCCGAAGAGGAGATCAAA
>CAYNBB010000034.1:0-18764 GCA_964395655.1 uncultured Azospirillaceae bacterium
TTTGACCTGATTGTTTCCGCCGACGTTTTTACCTATTTCGGCGTGTTGGAAAATGTTTTTTCGGGAGTGTTTTCGGTGCTGAAAAAAGACGGCCTTTTTGTTTTTTCGATAACCCGTAATACCGAAAATGAAAATGACTTTTTTCTGCATCCGTCGGGGCGTTTTGCACATGGACGAAACTACCTCGAAAAGACGCTCGAAAAAAGCGGATTCCTCAAACCTGATTTTGAGGATTCCGTATTGCGCAAAGAGGGTGGAAAAGATGTTTTCGGCTGGATTGTTTCGGCACGAAAATAAGCAAAAAAAACTCCGCGGATTTGCGGAGTTTTCCTTCTTGAAATCTTCAGCTCAAAATTATTTGGAAGATTTTTTTGCGCTGGAAGAAGACTTTGCGGAACTGGCAGATTTCTTAGAGCTGCAGGACTTTTTTGCAGCGCAGGATTTGCTGCTTGAAGAAGTCTTTTTGCTGCAGGAAGATTTGCTGCAGTTGTTGGAAAGCTGCTCTACGGCCAGAGACCAAAAATACTCGTTTTGGCCATTCGGGCATCCGGCGTTTTGCCAGAGATAATAAGCGGCTTCCTGAATGTATTTTTCATTCAATTTGTTCATAATACTGACTCCAAATAAAGTTCGGTAAACACAAATCAATATACAATCAAAAAATAATACGTCAATAGCTAATGCACTAAAAAACTATTTTTCCAGAAAAAATTGAAATCGGGGTTAAAAGTCTTGCATTTAAATTTATAAGAAATTATAGATAATTCATACGGGGTGAGAGCCTCCGAATTATGTTGTAAAATTTAAGGAATTTGTATATGCCAAATTTATTGTCTAAAGAAGAAATGGAAGCCGTTGTTAACGGTGATCACGGTAATGTTTTTGCGGTATTGGGAATACACAAAAACAAGGGCAGCAAAGAAGTCTTTATTCGTACCTATCAGCCTCATTCCAGAAGCGTCGAACTGCTTGATTATGACAACAATTCCTTAGGATTTTTAACCAGACTCGACGAAAGGGGCTTTTATCAGATTGAGCTCGGCGTAAGAGATAATTTTCCTTATAAGTTTCGTATCGAAAACGATCTTGGCGTAAAATACGAAGCGGAGGATCCTTATCGCTTTCCGTCGATTTTGGGCGACATGGATCTCTATCTTCTGGCGGAGGGAAAACACCTCGAAATGTATAAAAAACTCGGCGCCCATCCGAGTGAATTGAACGGGGTGCGTGGTGTCAGTTTTGCTGTCTGGGCGCCCAACGCGAAACGTGTCAGCGTGGTCGGAAATTTCAACAATTGGGACGGCCGCGTCAATGTCATGCGTAAACATCCTGCATGTGGCATTTGGGATATTTTTATTCCCGGAATCTATGAAAACGAAATCTACAAATATGAAATCAAGGCGCAGGATAATTCCATTATCGTCAAGGCCGATCCGCTCGCTTTTTATTCCGAAAAAAGACCTAACACCGCTTCGGTGGTTTATGATATCAATCACTATAACTGGAATGACGCAGGCTGGATGAATTATCGTGAAGAACATAATTCGTTCGACAGGCCGATGTCCATTTATGAGGTTCATCTCGGTTCGTGGCGTCGCAAGGAAAACAACGAATATATGACTTATCGCGAATTGGCCGATACGCTGATTCCGTATGTCGTCAATATGGGGTTTACGCATGTCGAGTTTTTGCCGCTGACCGAACATCCGTTCGACGGGTCTTGGGGGTATCAGGTCGTTGGTATGTTTGCGCCGACCAGTCGCTTCGGTACGCCGGATGATTTTCGCTATCTGATTGACAAGTTTCACCAGGCGGGTATTTCCGTCATCATGGATTGGGTGCCGGCGCATTTCCCCAAAGACGGTCACGGCCTCAACGAGTTCGACGGTACGCATCTTTACGAGCATGCCGATCCGCGCAAAGGCGAACACACCGATTGGGGAACCAAAATTTATAATTACGGCCGTACCGAAGTCATGAACTTTTTGTGTGCCAGCGCCGTTTTCTGGCTCAAGGAATATCATATCGACGGGTTGCGTGTCGATGCCGTGGCCTCCATGCTCTATCTTGATTATTCGCGCAAGAACGGCGAGTGGATTCCCAATATCTACGGCGGCAACGAAAACATCGAGGCGATAGCGTTCCTGCGTCGGATGAATGAACTGGTTTATTCGCAGACCAAAGGCGCGATTACGATTGCGGAAGAGTCGACGGCATGGCCGATGGTGTCGCGTCCGACTTCAATGGGCGGTCTCGGTTTCGGGTATAAATGGAATATGGGCTGGATGACCTTTACTCTTCGCTACATTTCTCACGAGCCGATACATCGCAAATATCACCACGGGATGCTGACGTTCGGTCTGCTTTATGCGTTTAACGAGAATTTTATTCTGCCGATTTCGCATGACGAGGTCGTACACGGCAAAGGCTCTATGCTTTCCAAAATGCCCGGCGACGAATGGCAGAAGTTTGCCAACCTGCGTGCCTATTATGGTTTTATGTATACGCATCCTGGCAAAAAACTTTTGTTCATGGGCTGTGATTTCGGTCAGGATTGGGAGTGGAACGCCGAAGAGGGGTTGCGTTGGTTCCTGCTCGATTATCCGATGTATCGCGGCATGCAGAACTGCGTACGCGATCTGAATCTGATGTACAAGGGCAATGCGCCTTTGTATCAGCAGGATTTTGATTATCGCGGTTTTGAGTGGATTGACCACTCCAATTCCGACGACAGCGTCATATCTTATATCCGCAAGGGGTATGATCCGAACGATTATCTGATTGTCATCACCAACTTTACGCCGGTCGTGCGTGAGGATTATCGTTGCGGCGTCAACGAAAATTGCGCATATCAAGAAATTTTTAACAGTGACGATGTAAACTACTGGGGCAGCGGCGTCAAAAACGAAGGCATGATGCATGCCGAAAACATCGGATGGAACTGCAAGCCGCTGTCTATTAAGCTACGCGTTCCGCCGCTGGCAACGATTGTTTTGAAACCGATCAGATAAAAGGAAAAACGATGCCTCAGTTCAGGGTCTCTTCCGGAAAAACAGCGCCGCTCGGTTCGTATTATGACGGTGAAGGCGTAAATTTTGCTCTCTTTTCCGCGCATGCCGAAGAGGTTGAGCTTTGCGTATTTGACGCGTCGGGTTCGGAAGAGCTGGAGCGTTATCTCATTTCCGAAAATGACAATGGCATTTGGCATATTTATCTTGAGGGGGCAAAACCGGGATTGGTTTACGGTTACCGTGTCTACGGACGCTACAGACCGCAGGACGGATATCGGTTCAATCCGCACAAACTGCTGATTGACCCTTACGGCAAAAAACTGGTCGGCAAACTGATCTGGAATAAGGCGATTTTCGGTTACGATATTGACAGTCCCGAAAAGGACTTGTCTTTTTCTGCTCTCGATTCCGCGCCTTATGTGCCCAAATCGGTCGTCACGGACGACAGCTATGACTGGGGGGATGACAAGCCGCTCGGATACAGTTTTGAAAATACGATTATCTATGAAACCCAGTTGCGCGGCTATACCATGCTGCAGCCTTCGGTTCCCGATTCCAAACGCGGAACTTTCGCCGGCTTTGCCCACAGTTCGGTTATCAATTATATCAAATGGCTCGGGGTAACCGCCGTTGAATTTTTACCGATACACGCGTTTTTCGGTAATCGTCACAAAAAGGGGTATATCACTGACAATTACTGGGGGTATGAGAGTTTCAGCTTTTTTGCGCCCGAACAGTCTTATCTGGCCGGTAGTGGCATTTCGGAAATCAAAGACGCGATCAAAACCATGCACGCTCATGGCCTTGAAGTTATTCTCGACGTTGTCTACAATCATACCGGCGAGGGCAACCAGCTCGGGCCGACGCTGTGTTACCGCGGAATTGACAACCTTTCGTACTACATCCTCAATCCTGACGACAAGCGCTATTATTTTGACACTACCGGCTGCGGCGCCGCATTTAATATTCAAAATCCGATGGTATTGCGTCTGGTTATGGATTCTCTGCGTTACTGGGCGACCGAAATGCACGTTGACGGTTTTCGGTTCGATCTTGCCGCTACGCTTGCGCGCCAAAATACGCTTTTTTCTCAGGAAAGCGGATTCTTGTATGCTGTCAATCAGGACCCGGTTCTCAAAAGAGTCAAATTGATTGCCGAACCCTGGGATGTCGGTTACGGCGGATATCAGGTCGGCGCATTTTTGCCGGGCTGGGCCGAATGGAACGACAAATACCGCGACAATATTCGCCGATTCTGGAAGGGCGATACTTTTCAAACGGCGGAAATGGCAAGCAGATTGGCAGGTTCCAGCGACATTTTCAACTACAATAATCGCGACATCTGGGCCAGCGTTAATTTTATTACCGCGCATGACGGTTTTAATTTAAATGATTTGGTCAGCTACAATCATAAACATAATCTCGGCAACGGTGAGAATAACAAAGACGGCACGGATTCCAACTGGAGCTGGAACTCGGGGCAGGAAGGAGACACCGACAACGGCGTTGTTCTCGAGAACCGTTTTCAGCGTGCGCGCGCCATGCTTTCGACGTTGCTCCTGTCTTTCGGTACGCCTATGTTGGTGGCCGGCGACGAGTTTATGCGTACTCAGCTCGGCAATAACAATCCTTACTGTCAGGACAACGCCCTGACGTGGATTACCTGGGAAGGCATCACCGACGCCAACAAGCAGTTTGCCAATTTTGTCCGCAAAGTGATTCGCCTTCGCAAAAAACTCAAAATTTTTGAACGTCGCAAATTTTTTACCGGCGCGCCGATCGATAAAAGCGGATTTAAGGACATCGCCTGGTATACCGAAAAAGGTCGGGAGTTCGAATCTTTCGATTGGCATGACGGCAATCGCCGCTGCCTGTCTTACTGCGTTTATAACGGAAACCGTTTTGTCATGGCCATATTCAATGCCGATTTCAATGAGACAGACTGGAAATTGCCGTCGCTGCCGGGAGATTGGGCTTGGAATATGGTTTTGGACAGTTCGCAAAAAATTTCCGCGCCTGATGCCGGTTCGGGAAAAGTTATCAAAGTTCCGGCCTGGAGCGTGCTGGTTTTCGAAATCAAAAAATAAGGGAAGGTATGCTTATGTCTGACGCACTAAAGCGATTGGCTCAAAAAGCGGGGGTTGCCACCGGTTTCAGCGATGCCGGATTAAACCGCAGAAGCTATGATGCCGATGAAGACGTAATCAAATTTATTCTTCGCGATTTGGGCTATGCCGTTGATACCGAAGCGCAGATAGCGGAAAGTCTCGACCGGATAGAAAATATGCGCTGGCGGAGGGTGTTGGAAAGCATTTATGTCCGCACGGAGGACAATTTGTTCTTTGACGTCGTTTGTCCGGCTGTCGAAACGGTGGAAAGTTTTATGCTGTTTGATGCCGAAAACAATAAGGTCGGCATTGAGGTCTCGGTCGACGGCGTTTCCGAGCGCAGAGAACTGAACGGTGTCGAATATCTGCGACAACAATACCGAATTTCGGGGGGTGCCGAAATAGGTTATTACGTTTTGGCGGTCAAAATCGCCGACAGGATTTATCGTGCCAAATTGGCGGTGGCGCCGCGGCACGGTTATGTGCCGGAAGTTCTTGAACAAAAGAGCTGGGGGTTCGCGATTCAGCTCTATTCGGTCAATTCCAAACGCAACTGGGGCATCGGTGATTTTACGGATTTGGAGACGCTGGTGGAACTTGCCGCGCAAAGCGGCGCTTCGATAATCGGGTTGAATCCGCTCAATACGCTGGCGCATGACTATCCGGAAAATGCCAGCCCGTATCAGTCAATCAGCCGCCTCTACCTGAACCCGATTTATATCGATATCGAAAAAGTGCCTGAATTTACCGATGTCGACCGCGCTTCGGCGGCAGCGGCAATCGCGGAAATAAAAGCTCAGGAATTTATCAATTATGATAAAATCTACCGTCTGAAAACACGCTGGCTTGAGGAGTGTTGCCGACGGATGCTGCAAAACAAAAAATCCGGCCGCTATGCTGAGTTTTCCGCCTTTTGTGCGCAGGAAGGACGCGAGTTGGACAATCTGGCCGCTTTTCAGGCAATTTATGAAGAAAAGACCAAAACCGTCTGGGGTGGCTGGATGGCCTGGCCCGAAGACCTGCGTTCGCCCGACGGTGCGGCGGTGGAAGATTATGTCCGGCAACATCGGCAGCGGGTGGATTTTTTCAAATTCATGCAATTTGAAGCGGCGCGTCAGTTTTCAGCGGCGCAGGCGTTGGTTGAAAAAAAAGGTCTGCGGATCGGTTTCTACCGTGATTTGGCCGTCGGCGTCGGCAAAGACAGCGCCGAGTTTTGGAGCAATAAAGACGTCTTTGTTCCCCATTCCGGAGCCGGCGCGCCGCCGGATGCCTTTTTTCCGTGCGGACAAAAGTGGGGGCTCGGCTGCTTTTCGCCGCAGGAACTCAAAGAGCGGCAGTATGAGCCGTTTATCCGTGTGTTGCGCGCCAATATGAAAAATGCTGGCGCCGTTCGCGTCGATCATGTCATGAGTCTGATGCGGTTGTTCGTCATTCCCGATAACGGTGACGGCGGAACGTATGTTTACTATAATTTTGACGATATGCTCAACCTGTTGACGCTGGAAAGCGCCCGGAACCGTTGCCTGATTGTCGGCGAGAGCATCGGCAATGTACCCGACGGTTTTCTGGAAGCGTTGCGGGCGCATCGGATTTATTCTCTGAGCGTATTGTGGGCTGAACGTTCGGGAGCCGGGTGGGGCGGCTTTTATGCGCCGGAACATTATCCTGCCGATGCCGTCGCCTCTGTCGGCACGCATGATATGCCGCCGTTGAAAATGTGGTGGTTCGGTTATGACATTGAACTGGCGCGCTCGCTCGGCATGATAAATGATGAGGAAAAAACAAACGGCTATCACAAGCGTGAGGCGGATCGTCGTCATTTGCTCGATTCTTTGGACGCTGCCGGTGTTTGGCCGCAGGATCGTCTTCGTCGCGGCGATTATCTCTACGGCGAGAGCTATCCCGAAGGACTGGCGGAAGCGGTTCACGCATTTATGGCCAAAAGTTCGTCCAAAGTCTTTTTGCTTCAGCTTGAAGACGTTTTCGAGGTCGCCGAGCAGCAGAACCTTCCCGGCACCGATATTGACACTTATCCGAACTGGCGCCGACGTCTGCCGATTGCGTTGGAAGATATGCCCGCCGACGAAAGATACGTTCGCAATATCAATGCCGTAAAGAGGATGCGATAATGCAAAAGTTTGACAGTTACGTATTTGATTTGGATGCGACGCTGTATCGGGATAACGGCGAAGTTGAGGCGGACTGTGAGCGGCTGGTCGATGAGTTCTTCCGCGTTCGTTTGGGCTTCTCGGCGGAAGAAGCGCGGCGTCAGCGGGAAATAATATTGCGAAAATACCGCTATGAGGCTCAGGCCATGGAAAACGGCTACGGCGTTTCCGAAAAAGAATTTATGGATTACATTTGCAATGTTGCAGTCGGACATCTGTCGCCGGATCCGCAGTTGGAAGTTCTGTTGCGCCGGCTTCCGGGGCGGCGTTTTGTTTATACGGACAGCACTGCCGGCCACGTGGCGGATACGTTGCGTCGGCTCGAGGTCAGTCCGCAGGTTTTTGATTTTGTATGCGATGCCGAACGAACCGGTTTCAAATTTAAATTTCAAAGAGAAGGGTTTGAAGAATTTTTTCGGATTTGCAAAATAGAACCCCAAAACGGTGTGATGTTTGAAGACAGTCTGCGCAACCTCGAGATTGCGAAATCGTTCGGGATGACCACTGTTTTGATTTCTCCGCACCGGGAGAACAAAGTATATTTAGATTATCAATTTTCTGATATAAACAAAGCGTTAGAAGCTTTTGCAGAATAATAAATTGCTCATTTTTTTAAGAAACAATTTGCAAGTTGCGATAATTTGGTGTACATAAACCCCAGCCGGTTTATATCTTTTGATATATGCCGAGGCTCGGTTTGTTTTTATGTTATAGAGGTAACTATGCTCGTTGGTAAGTTAAAAAATCGCGCAATTATTAAAAGGGTAATCGTTTTGGGACTGTGCGTTGCGTTCGGTTGGTATTTGAAGGGCCGATTGACGCCGCAGGTGCCGATGGCAGGCGGTATGGGGGCGCCGACGCCTTATGTATTGATAAAACAGGTTGAAAAGGCGGACGTTTCTCCGCGCCAGACATATATTGCCAGCGTCGAACCTATTAAGAGCGTAAACCTCAAGCCGCAGGTAACAGGATATATTGAAAAGGTTTTGTTTGAAGAAGGAAGTTTTGTGCGGGAAGGAGACATCCTATTCGTTATTGAGCAGGAGCGCTACATTGCCACGGTTGAACTGCGTCAGGCTGAACTGGAGAGCGCCAGAGCCAACCTTGTTCGTGCCGAACGTGATTACAAACGCCAAAAGTCTCTGAGCAGTCAGAATATTTCTTCCAAGGCCACCATGGATTCTTCGGAAAGCGCTTATCTTCAGGCCAAGGCCGCGGTAAAGCAGGCTGAGGCCAATTTGGAACTGGCCAAAATAGACCTCGGCTACACCGAGATTAAAGCGCCGATTTCGGGACAAATCGGTAAAGCTCTGGTTACCGAAGGAAACTACGTCGCTTCCACTTTGCAGACATTGGCTCGTATCGTTCAGACCAATCCGATCCGTGTCGCTTTTTCGGTTGCGGACAAAGAGATGTTGACCATGCGTCAGACCTATGGCGACAATACGTTGCCGCTCTCGACCGAAATCATTCTGCCCAACGGCACCGTTTTTGCCGGCAAAATCCGTTCGCATTTTGCCGATAACGAAATTAACGCCGAGACCGCTACCGTTGCCGTTTACCTGGAATATGACAATACCGAGCAGTATCTGATTCCCGGAAACTATGTCAATATCCGCATCGGGACAAGCGAGCCGAAAATGGCTATTCTGGTTCCGCAGGAAGCGCTGGCGCAGGATGAACACGGCAACTATGTGGTTGTTGTGGAAAACGGAGTCGCCGAACAGCGCCGAGTTGTCACCGGAGAACTCGTCGGAGCAAAACAGGTTGTGCTTGAAGGCTTGAATCCGGAAGACAAGGTCGTTATTCAGGGACTGCAGAAAGTCAGAAACGGTCAGGCCGTCAAGGCTTCTTTGGTCAATACCGAAGCGGAGGCCGAATAAACCATGTTTTCTAGAATCTTTATCGAAAGACCGCGCTTTGCGATGGTTATTTCCATCGTATTGACGCTTGCCGGAATTATTTCCGTTTTCTCTTTGCCGATAGCGCTTTATCCTGAAATTACGCCGCCGGAAGTTGTCGTTTCGGCAAGTTATCCGGGGGCCAGCGCCGAAGTTGTCGCCCGCACCATCGGTATTCCTTTGGAAGAAGAAGTCAACGGCGTGGAAGATATGCTCTATATGAGTTCTTCGTCTGAAAATTCGAGTTATGATCTGACCGTTACTTTTAAGGTCGGCGTCGACCGGGATATGGCACAGGTCAAGGTTCAAAACCGCATTCAGCAGGCGCAGAGCAAATTGCCGGCCGAAGTGACGCGCCAGGGGTTGACCGTGCGCAGCCGTTCTTCCAATATTTTGGGCTTTATTACCATCGGTTCGCCCAAGGGGACACATTCGACGCTGGAACTGGCAAACTATGTGCAGAACAACATCAAAAACAATCTGGCTCGTGTATACGGCGTCGGTGAGGTAAATGTTTATTCGTCCAAACTGAGCATGCGCGTTTGGCTTGATGCGGATAAGATAACGGCCTTGAATCTGCCTTTGTCGAGCATTACGGCCGCGATCGAAAGCCAGAATTACCAGCCTTCTCTGGGTAGTGTCGGAGCCATGCCCGGCGACGGTACCCAGCAGATGGTTTATACTCTTCAGACGCAGGGACGCGTTAACGAGGTTGAAGATTTCAAAAACATTATCGTTCGCACGGCCGATCAGGGCGGTTTGGTTTATCTGAAAGATGTCGCCCGTATCGAAATCGGAGAGGAAAGTTATCGGGCGACGTCCAAATTTAACAATGCGCCTAACGTGGCTATTGCCGTCAATCAGCTGTCGGGCGCCAACGCGCTTGATGCCATGGCGGCGGTTAAGGCCGAAATCGAAAGATTGTCGCAGAGCTTCCCGGATGATATGAACTATATGATCGGTTATGATTCAACCGATTATATCCGCGCTTCGATTGAGGAAGTGGTCTTTACGCTGATTCTGACGTTTGTTCTGGTTGTTTTCGTTTGTTATATCTTTTTGCAGGATTGGCGGGCGACACTGGTTCCGTCATTGACGATTCCCGTATCGATTTTTGCCACTTTTGCCGTCATGCTGGCTTTGGGGTACAGCATCAACATGTTGACGCTGTTCGGTCTGGTGTTGGCCATCGGTCTGGTGGTGGATGATGCGATTGTCGTCGTTGAACGCGTTTTGTATCTTATGGAGACGGAAAAACTAAGTCCGAAAGAAGCGACGATAAAAGCTATGGAGCAGGTATCAAGCGCGGTTGTCGCAACGACCTTGGTGTTGTTGGCTATTTTCGTTCCGGTCGGCTTTATGGGCGGAATTACCGGAAGAATTTATCAGCAGTTTGCCATAACCATTTCGACGTCTGTCGCTTTTTCTTCCGTCAATGCGCTGACTTTGTCGCCGGCATTGTGCGCTACGTTGCTGCGGCCGTTGAAAGCGTCGCAAAGCGGTCCGTTGTTTTGGTTTAACCAGATTCTCAATAAATCGCGCGATACTTATGTTGCAATTGTTGCAATTGTCGCACGCAAAGTTACGGTGATAGCCTTATTGCTTGGATTGGTCGTTTTGGGTGTTTACGGCTTTTTGAAAATAAGTCAGACTTCGTTTATTCCCAATGAAGATCAGGGCGTTATCATGCTGAACGTTCAGTTGCCGGAAGGTGCCAGCCGTGAACGTACGCAGAAATTTATTGACGAAATTTATCCGTTGATGAAAGAAGAAAAAGGGGTTGACAGCGTTATGATCGTTGTCGGCGCCAGCATGATCGGAGGTTCCGGAGAGAACGTCGCTTTGGGGTTCATTACTCTTAAGCCCTGGAATCAGCGTACGGACAAAGAATTGTATTCGACCAATATCATGAATCGGATTCGAGCCAAAGTTTCCGGCATGCCGGAAGCGGAGGTGCAGCTCTTTGAGCCGCCGGCAATCATGGGCTTAGGCATGAGCGGAGGCATGGATTATCGTCTGTTGTCGACAAATACGGATAATCCGCAGCAGATAGACGCCGTTTTGCAAAATACGCTGGCAACGATTAATCAGGCTCCTGAAGTGTCTTATGCCTACACGACATATACGGCAAAAACTCCGAATATCTATATTGACATTGACCGTGTCAAGGCCGAGGCAATGAAGGTCAGCGTCGGCAGCATCTTTTCGGTTCTGCAGAATTATCTGGGGTCAAGCTACATCAACGATGTTAACTTCGGCACACAGGTAAACAAAGTGATGATTCAGGCAGACTGGCCGTATCGCAAGGATATTGACAGCATCGGCAAGCTCTATGTTCGGAATCAAAACGGGCAGATGGTGCCGCTCGGCAGTCTGGTTAAGATGCGTAAGGTCTTGTCGCCGCGCGTGGTCACGCGATATAACCAATATCCGAGCGCTTCGATTACGGCCGTTCAGAATCAGTCCGCGAGTACCGGACAGGCCATGGCGGCTCTGGAAGAATTGTCCAGGCATTTGCCGCAGGGGTTCAGTTATGACTGGTCCGGAATGAGCTATCAGGAAAAGGCCAGCGGCGGTCAGATCGGTTATCTGCTCGCTTTGGCAATTACTTTCGGTTATTTGTTCCTGGTTGCGCAATACGAAAGCTGGTCGACGCCGATTCCTGTTTTGGCATCGGTTTCCGTGGCCATGCTCGGAGCCTTGGCCGGTTTGTTTATGACCAGGCTGCCGCTGAGTATTTATGCTCAGCTCGGTTTGATTCTGCTGGTCGGCCTGGCTGCCAAAAACGCGATTTTGATTGTTGAATTTTCCAAAGAGGAACGCGAGAGAGGATCCGGCATTGTCAAGGCGGCCATGACCGGAACCAAAGAACGTTTTCGCGCGGTGCTGATGACGGCATTCACCTTTATTCTTGGTGTTTTGCCGATGATTGTCGCAACCGGTGCGGGCGCTTCAAGCCGTATTGCCATCGGCGTTCCCGTATTTTGGGGAATGTTGCTCGGAACAGGTGTCGGCTTGATTATGATTCCGCTGCTGTATGTCTTGTTCCAGACAATTCGGGAAAAAGTCAACGGCGGAAAGGCCTGAACGGCAGTTGTTGCAAAACGGGAGGGAAGCCTCCCGTTTTGTTTGTCCGGCCGATATTTTGTTGTGATTTTTTTGTCTAAAACTGTGGAAAATTTAAGAGAATCTTATTTTATCAATTGCAATAAAAAACGAAGATGTTTATTATAATGAATAAATGCATTTAAATTAAGTTTTTACAGGTATCTGTTTTATGTCGCAATTGAAAAAGTTTTTGCTTTTGGCTCTTGGAATTGTTGTCTTGACAAGACTGGCTTATGCCGGAATTTCCAACATTGCCGACACCGAATTTTCAAGCAATCGGAATTTGTTGCGTTCCTCCTCGTCCGGAACAAGGTCTGATACCGGTCACACTTCAACCGCGTCGGGAGTGATTTGTGGCGATGTAACGGCTGCAACGGCGGAAGGTTGCAACGCGGCTCTGGGAATCGGCTCGGGAGCGGTCGCAACGCCGTGTGACGGCGGATTGTATACCTGTGCGTATCCGGTTTCCGCCTATGCCGAAAATCCCGTCTGCGACAGCGGAGCCAAAGCGACCGCGGCAGAGTGCACCGGTCAGGGGGCGACAGCGGAAGCTTGCGGAACGGAAGGAAAATACAATTGCGTTTGCGCCGCCAACTATACCAAAACCTGCAACAGCGCGCAAAACGAGTTTCCCGCTCCCGGCGATGCCTGTACCAATTCCCTGAATCAGACCTTTATTCCCGCCTCGGCCGAATGCTTGTCCAACTGCAAGGCGTCCGCCGGTTATTCAACGCCGGTTGCGGATAAAGGCAGTGTCGGCGCCTGTTCCGGTCGGACAATTCAGTGTTGGAGCAATTCTGCCGGCGGATACATGTGGCAGTGCGACGAAAGTTGCTCGGCCATGAACCTTCTTTATCCGCAATATCGGCAGAGTGCCGGAGACTGTTCGGAATACAACGGCGAGCCGGTTTCGGGGCTCACCTGCGGCGGCGGAACCAAACTTTGCCGATGCAATACCGGTCGTTATATGAGCAATTTCGATGCCTTGCCGAGTTGTACGTTGCCGCAGCGTCCGATAACGGATGACGCCTGCGTTGCCGAAAATCCTCTTAATCCCGACAACAGCTGTAAGAGCGATGCCGATGGCGACGGTATCTGCGATGCCGGCAACAAATATCAGCAGTCCTGCGGATATCCGCTCTGCCAGAGCACCGACATGACGATGATGAACCTCGTCTATTGCGATGGTTCCGGCTGGCATAAAACCGTCGGCGGCGGCAATATTGCATCCACTCAGCTGAGCGGAGACTATTACAGTCTGGACAGCGCCTGTTCGGAAAACAATGCCGTTAGCGGCATTTATGCGGGCGGCACCAAAGACGGATACTGGTGTACAATCCCCAACAATTCTGCTTGCAGCGCCGTCAGCAATATCATTTTGCAGCGGGCGAGGGTATGTTCCTGTGCCGACACTTACAAATACGTTCCTGCGGACACGACTTTCAGCGATACGCAGATTGCTGAACTCGGCATAACCAAATGCGGCGCGGGCGAAGTTCCTCTCAGCCTGGCATCAAAGGACGATACGGCCAAGGCTGTCTGTATCTGGAATGCTCAGACTTCAATCAGATCCGACGATTCCGGTAAAACCGGCGTCAACGGCAAATCCTCCGCGATAGACGCTTCCCGTTTTCGTTACGGTGTTGATGCCGGCACCGGAACCGGTTGCCTGCGCAAATGCGAAACATGGGAAGAGGGCGTCCCCGAAATGACCGGCGACAGTTGTGGCGATGAAGGGTTGGTCATGCAGTCCTGCGCGGTCAGCAAGGGAAGCGATTCTTCTTTCGGCGCCTCGATTCCGCTCTATTATAAACATACTTTTTGCAGTTGTCCGCGTGATTCCGAAGGAAACAATCTTTATCATGACAGCTGCGGCGACGGAAAATACTTGGGCGGAAAGACCTGTACCGTCAACGGCACAACGTTGTATCAATATTGCCTGAAACCCTGTGTCAATACCGACGGCGCGGCTTTTTCGACTTGGAACGATGCCGATACAAGTTGCGGTTTTGCTCAGAATATGGGGACTTTGGAAGAGTATGAAAGCGGAGAAGACGCAAACGTGGAAGATGTCTACTATGCGTGTTTTTCTTCAAACAAGACTGCCGAAGTATCCGTTCAGTGCCATTGTCCGGGCGGATATTCGACAAATGCCGAATGCGCCGTCGACGGCAAAATCGGAACAGGAAAAAACTGTGAGTTGGATCGTTACCTCAGCCCGGAGACCAAATACGAAACCTGTTCGCTCGAATGTCCGTCAGAAGATGTTGCGACAATTACAGCGTCGCGGGAGGCTTGTAATTTCAAAGATGCAAAGTTTAGTACCGATATAACCGGAGCGGTCGAATGCTTTACGGCAGATAACGTCTCGACGCCGCAGTATCAATGTTTGTGCCCTGATTTTTACGAATCCAAGGTAGAACATTGCGGCGGCAGTTATACCTCTTCCGGCATAGAGTGTAACAGCGACTGTCGCGACTGCATGGACAGAAGCGTCGGCATCGGAACGCCGTGTACATTCGAAAGCAAAATCACCGGTACGCCGAAAGATGAAGTCTATATGTACCATGGCACCTTAGGTTGGGGCGAGAGCTGCAGTTGGTTGCAGAAGCAGTCCGGCAACAATCTGACCATTATTCCCGGCAGCAGCAGTTGTCCTTATACGGCCAATAAAACCTGTTATGAAGATGCCGATACTCAGAAAAAAGTTTGCGGCTGTCCGTCGAACTACCAGACTTTGGAGGAATTCTGTGCGGACAAAGGGGCGGATTGCGCAACGTCTTATGTCGGCGTCGGGACGGCCTGTGAGCTGGACGTCGTCGGTACCGAAAAACAAATGAAATACGCTGATTTCGGACAAAAATGTCCGACTGCCGGAGAACGCCCGCTTTTTGACAGTGCCGACAGCTGCGCGATTGGCGATGTCAGCGGTTCGGCGGAAGCCTGTTATGAAGAAGGCAATGCTGGAGTCAAAAAATATGTCTGTACCTGTCCGGACAGTTTCGGTCGAACCTGTAATGATACGACGCAGATTCGCGGCGGTGCCGTTTGTGCTCTGGAAACCAATGATCCTAACGCCTATAAATACGAAAAATGTCTGCCTCAGTGCCAGAATACGACTACCACGCCTGTTGTCTCCAATCCGGAGAGCTGCCCGTTGGTTGACGGTTTCCAGTCTAATACGGAAGAACAGTGCTTTAACAAAATGGGCGACGCCGATGCCAATTATCCCTGCCGTTGTCCGAAAGGCCAAAATTACCAGACACTGGCCGAATATTGTCAAAACGGCGTTACCGTCGGCGGCAACACTTACACCAAAGAAGAATGTCTTGTTTTGTTTACCGGCGTCGGCACGCCCTGTACCTATGATGGCGTCGGCGTCAGCAAATATCGATCTTTTTCAATCATCTGTCCGAAGGATCGTCCGGTTCTGAATTCGGCGGCCGATTGTTCGACTTCTTCCGTTCCCGGATCTGTTGATTATTATTGTTATGAGCGCGATAACCCGACGCAGCAGCGCGTCGTCTGCAAATGTCCCGAAAGTTGGGTTGATGTTCAGGGCAATTCCGGCGAGACGGCGGCTTGCGGTGCAACCGAGGAGCCTTCCGGCCAAACCTGTAGTTTTGACGGTTCCAAAAAGATTAAATACGAGGCTTGTTATACCCGTTGCGACAAACTGGAGAGCAACGGCAAAGGCGTGACGTATCTGGACGAGGAGGAGAACACCAAGACGGCGTGCACCAATCTGCTCGGCGACGGCGCGACCTTAGGCGTCGACGGCGACGGCAAGGCCTGCAGCCGCAACAATACTTTGATGTATCCTTGCTATTGCGGAAAAGGCTATACCGAACGGTGTCTCAACAGCGAAAACGAGGTTCCCGCGCCGAACGCGCTTGCCTGTACGATTAACGGCACGACATGGTATGACGGCTGTGCCAACAATGACTGTTCGGAAGAAAGCGCGACAATTGCCGTTATTGACGATACCAACGCCGACAAGTCCGCCGATGTTTTGTGTCAGGCAAAATTCGGCACCGGTGCGGTCGGAAAACGCTGCGGTGAAAAGAAGGTGGAGTGTTCCTGTAATGCCCGCGAATATTCGGAAACCTGCGAATATCCCTACAAAGCGCCGGACAAGAGCACGCCCGGCCTGACATGGTGCAAATACAGTTCCGACGGCGGCAAGATGAGTTCCGGCAAGGAGCATTTCCCGCTCGGATCCTGCATTGTCGAGCCGGCGCTGGCCAAATGCGGCGAATATATTCTGAATGCCGACGGCACGCAGAATACCTCATATACAATTAAGACTGCTTCCACCGAAGCGGCCTGCCGGACGCAGTACGGCAGCGGTGTTTCGGCTCAGTTGTGCGAATATGACGACAACCTGAACAAACGCGCCTACAACTGTTATTATAAACCGGCGGATTATCCGTGGACGGAAGACAATTGTCCGGTGCGCCATGTCTTGAGCGAGGACTACGTTCTTATCAACGGCGTGCGGCATTATCGCACCTGCGACTGTCACAGCGCTTACAAATATCACAAATACAACTGCGCAGGAATGCTGAGCGGCAGTGCCTGCACGCAAAAGGTCGACGGCAAAAAAGCGTCGGACAAAACATTGTCGGACATTGCCGACGGCACCGAATTGGCGTTTTATCCGTATTGCCAGTGCACGGCCGATTATAATCAGGTTTGTGACGGCGAAAGAAATGTCGGCGTCGGCGAACCTTGCAACGGCAAATATCGTTCCTGCGAATGCAAGCCCGATCCCCTGCCGGAGAACTGGGCCGACAACTATTACGGCTGTCCCGGAGGCAAGAAGCCGACCGGCGTTACCAAGCCCAACGGTTGCGGCGGCAAATATTATCAATGTTCCGTTACCGAGTGTACTTGGCAGCATACCGAGACCTGCCCTGCACCGTTGATCGGCGTTGATCCGTGCCAGGACAACGAAGGTAATATCGGCGGTTACAAAAGTTGTAAATGTCCGAGCGGTTATGTCCTTTGTCCGAACGGAACCGTGGGCGAGGGTGAGCCCTGTTTGCTGAACGGTAAGTATTATTATCAGGAAAGCAACTGCGTCGAAGAGGAAAAATGTGCTCACGGCGAAAGCCAAACCTGCAACGGACCGTTGCAGATAGGCGTCAATCCGTGTAAGCGTAACGGCATAACTTATTTTGAATATTGCGTCTGTGCCAGCGGTTATAATAAAAAGTGCAACGGCGACAATGAAGTCGGCGTCGGTGATTACTGCGTTTTGGATGAGACCAGATTTTATTCCGCCTGCGCCAATCCGTCGATGACGTGCACTTCCGAACATAAACAGTCCTGCGACGCCAACCAGACGTCGTATGATCCCTGCGTCAATTCGGACAATAAAGTTTTGTATAAGTGCAAATGTCCGGTCAATTATCTGAAATGCGAAGAAACCGGCCAGGCTGACGGAGCTGACAGCTGCACTGACGCCGACGGAACCGTATACAGCGCCTGCGCGGTCAGCAACGGCTGTACCGAATTTCAGCTGAATTCATACAAGCTCTGCAGCGAATTTCAGATTGGCAGCGGCGGCAGCTGTATTGATACGGATGGCGTTGCCAGATATGCCAAATGCTCCGAAACGTCCGAATGCCGTGCCAACGGTTATCAGTATACCTGTCAGGGATATGACGAATCTATTCAAGGTGACGCTTGTGTTGATGAAAACGGAAACAAATTGTACAAACAATGCAAGTGTCCGGAAAGCTACGTTGAATGCAACGGCAAAAACAATGTCAAGGGGACTTTGTGTGTTCCGTTGAATGCCAACGGCACTACGGGGGCAACCGTTTATTCTTCCTGCAGTTGCGACGCTTCGGTTTATAAATATACCTGTGAGACAGATCCTGACGCCGGCAATGTCGGTATTGTCAAGGGTTCCGGCAAGGAATGCACTTATACCGACGCCCAGGGGAACAGCGTGACCAAATATGAAACCTGCAGCTGCAACAGCGCCTACAAATACAGTTGCACCGGCAACGGGCAGGTTGGCGACGAAACGGATTACTGCCGGATACCGGGTGCCACGCCGTTGTATAAACAATGTACCTGCAAGTCTGATTTCAGTCAGAGTTGCGTAGACGGCAGCAATCCGGGAATGACAATTCCGCGTGATGCCAACAAAGTATGTACGCCGCAAAATACCGGAGATGACGCGACACGTTATTCGTCCTGCGAGTGCGGCGCCCAGTATACTCTTTCATGCAACTCTCAGGGACAATTGAAATCGGATGCGAATTTCTGTCGTCCGGAAGCATCGAACCCCAATTATCTGTTGTACAACATCTGCGATTGCGAAGCGATTTATCAGTTTGACTGCCGGCCGACGGGCGCCAATCAGGGTATTACCAAGCCGACGGGAACATCTGAGAGTTGTCTGAAGCAACGTTATGAAAACGATACAATGCAGGGCGTTGAGTTATTCCGCTC
>CAYNBB010000035.1:0-18382 GCA_964395655.1 uncultured Azospirillaceae bacterium
GGCCATTATCATGTATTGCCGCAATGTCGTCTTCAAAACGACGGCCATGAGCTGGTCGGCATTTGTCAGAGCATTGCTGCTGTATATCGTTTTCAGTGTCTTTTTGGTTCTTATCATTGCCGTTCCGAGTATTGCCGTGATGTTCTTGTTCGGCGTAGTCATGCCCGGTGCGGGGGAATATGGCTTGATGATAAATCTTCTGATGCTTGTGCCTTTGCTGATTTCCATTGCCGTTGCACCGGTCTTCCTGATATTTCCGGCTGTCGCCGTTGATGATCGGAGTTTTGGCATCGGCCGGGTTTTTGCAATTGCCAAAGGAAACCACAACCGGATTTTCTGGGGACAGTTTTTGATGATGATTCCCTGTGCCGTTGTTATTTTAATGCTCAATTATATTTATCGGTTCATCGGCGTTGACAATTATCTGGTTAACGAGTTGTTCCTCATTGTGGTAATTGCTTTGTCTCTTGCGGATTCGTGCCTGAAAGCCTCGTTTTACGCACATATATACCAATTTTTCAAAGCGCGTCAGGAACAGCTGAAATAAGATTTTATTCCGCTTTCGAAAGGGATATTGCCGGTAATTCTGTCTTATAAATGATTGACAGTGTTTTTTCTGAAAAGCGTTTACCGTTTTGTCCGGAATTTATCTCAAAAAAGCCTCTCATCGAGAGGCTTTTTTGTTTCGTATCGGAGATTCTTTCTTTTCTTTGGCGCCGGCATAAGGATTTCCGGTTTTGCGCACGGTTATCCGCAGCGGAATCCCGCGCAAGTCAAAATCTTCGCGCAGCTGATTGGTCAGATAACGCAGATATGCGTCGGGCAAACCTTCGGGATTGCTCGAAAAAATATAAAATGAAGGCGGCCGCGTTTTTGCCTGCGTGATATAGCGCAGTTTGATGCGGCGCTTGTTTTTGCCGAGCGGCGGCGGATATTTGTCAATCATGTCGGCAAACCACTGGTTCAGCGGCGCGGTCGGAATGCGCAGATTCCAGCGGTCATAAACTTTGAGCACGGCCCGCATCAGTTTGTCGAGGTTTTCTTTTTTCAGGGCCGAAATCGTGACTGTCGGGATGCCGCCGGCCTGCGTCAGCGACGTCTGCAATTTGTCGTTGAGTTTTTGCAGCGCCTCTTTGCGGTTGGCGATATCCCACTTGTTGACGGCAATCACCAGGGCGCGTCCTTCTTCCAAAACCTCGCGGGCGATTGTCAGATCCTGTTTGTCAAGGACCGCGTCGGCGTCCAGAACCAGAACCACGACCTGAGCCAGATACGCGGCTTTTTTGGTGCTTGCCGCCGCCATTTTTTCCAGAGAATCTTCAATCCTTGCGCGCTTGCGCAATCCGGCCGTATCAACCAGATTGATTTTGCGTCCTTCATAAGTCCATTCGCTGGCAATCGCGTCGCGGGTAACGCCGGCTTCCGGGCCGGTCAGCATCCGTTCGTCGTTAAGCAGGGCGTTGACCAGAGTTGATTTGCCGACATTGGGGCGCCCGACAATCGCCAGTTGAATCGGACGTTTGTCTGTCTCGTTTTCTGTATCCTCGTTTTCTTCGGGAGTGTTCTCGCCTTCCTCAGGCGTTTCTTTTGCGATTTCTTTCAATTTGTCGGCTTCGGGTTTAAGCGCCTCGTACAAATCGGCCAAACCGAGCCCGTGTTCGGCCGAAAACGGGATGGGTGTGCCGAGCCCGAGCTTATAGGCTTCGTGAATGCTGTCTTCCTGTAATTTGCCTTCGCATTTGTTCGCCAGCAGGATAACAGGCTTTCCGCTGTGGCGAACCAGTCCTGCCAGATGTTCGTCATAAGGCTGAACACCGTCTCTGGCGTCAAACAAAAAAAGCGTTACGTCGGCTTCGGCAATGGCGCGTTCTGTCTGTTGCCACATTCTTTTTTCAAGCGAATCTTCTTTGGAATATTCATAGCCGGCGGTATCGATAACGCTGAGTTTCAGGTTATAAAGTTTGGCAGGAGCCTCACGCCGGTCGCGGGTAACGCCGGGTTTGTCGTGAACAATGGCGACTTTTCGTCCTGCCAGCCGATTAAACAACGTCGATTTTCCGACATTGGGTCTTCCGATAATTGCGATTCTCAAAACCATCTGTTCGTTATCCTATTTGTAAGCCAGCAGTTCGGCGTCTTCGGTTGTAAAAATCGTTACCCCGTCGGCAACCACCGGACTTTGTGAAATTCCGTCGGAAGTTGAAATGTAGCTGATGATTTCGCCGCTGTACGGCGAAACGGCAAAAATATAACCGTTGGAAGTTGCCACGAGCAGTCTGTCGGATACCAATACCGGTCCGCTGCCGTAGACACCGGACTTTTCTTTCATGTCTTCACCGGTCGGAATGGCGGTGTTCCAAACTATTTTACCGTTGTTTTTGTTTAGAGCCAGCAGGTTGAAATCATTGGTCAACACAAACAAATATTCGCCTGCTGCCCATGCCTGATTTGTACCGCCCATTTCGCGTTCCCAAATCCGAGAGCCGGTACGCAGGTCGATTGCTGCCAGAACGCTGTTGTAGCCGACGGCAAAAACCTTGCCTCCGTCAATCACCGGATTTGCTTTGATAGCCGTAATTTCCGCCAGCGAATTTGTCCGTTTCTTTGAGATCAGCAGGTCTGTCCACAGAGGGGTGCCTGTACTGGCCTTAAAAGCGCGCAGTTCGCCGTTGGAGAAAGCGGCAATAACCACGTCCATGTCGGTATTGTAAGCAGGGCTGGCACCGCCGACGATCGTGGTCGCTTCAGAATCAGTCTGTCCGCGCCACAAAATGCTGCCGTTCTCGGCGTCAAGCGCGGCAAATGTATTGTCAAGCGTTTGTACCAGAACACGGTTGGCCGCAACGGTCGGAGCTATTCGGATCGGCATTTCCAGCGAAGTGCGCCACAGTTTTTTTCCGTTAAACATGTCAAGACAAAAGACGTCGCCGAAACCTGTCGTAGCATAAACTTTTTTGTTGAAGACGGCCAGCCCGGCTCCTTTGATGGAGGCGTTGTTTTCTTCTTCGTGAGCAGGTTTCAGGCGTTTTTTCCAAATCTTTTTGCCGTTGTCCAGGCGAAAGGCGCTGACAACGCCTTCGGCGTCAATTGCAAAGACGGCCTGATTGCTGACGACCGGTGAGGCGATAAGAATATCACGTTTCGAGGTTCCTTCGCCAAAGTCGCTGTCCCACAGTTTTTTGAGCTTTGTGCTTGTTTTCAGATGTCCCATCAGGTGTTGCTGATTTCCTCCGTTTTGTGACCAGCGAGTGTTGTTGTACGGACGCGGCAGGCGAATTTTGACTTCGTTGGGGGAATAATCCGGAACCAGACTTGAATCTTCGCCTATGATATTAATGCGTTCTCCGTCGATGTTCAGCGCTTCTTTGCCAAACAAACCGCACCCGGACAACGTGCAGAAAATGACGCCCGTAATAATCAGCTTATAAAATTTATAAGGCATAAAGTCTTCTCCTCGCCGAGATGGCTAGTTTTTCTGATTGAGCAGCGATATCATATCCTGCGCGCGGGTTTTGAGATTGTCGGAAATATTTGCCGAACTGACTATTTTTTCGTATTGCGCCTTGGCTTCGTCGAAATTGCCGTCGCGAATGGCAAGCATGGCCAGCAATTCGCGGGCAACGTTGTAACCGCCGTTTTCTTTTTCTGCCAGAGGTATCAGCAGTTGTCTGATTTCTTCGGCCGGCATCTGAGCGTCCATTTTATAGGCGGCCAGTTTGAGAGCTGCAATTTCCTGCATTTGTTCGCTGACGGCGCTTTCGGACAATTCTTCGAGCAATGTCGCGGCTTCCTGTGGTTTGTTTTGTTCAAAGTAGATATTGGCGATTTGCAACTTGGCAATGTCCTGATAAATGCCGGAACTTCTTCCGACGATGTTTTGCAGAATGTCAAGGCTTTCATCAAAGCGTCCCTGACTTTGCAGTGAAACGGCTACGGCATAGGCGTTTGATATTTCCTGATCGCGGCGGCCTGTCCAGTTTTTGAATGTTTCAAAACTGACGGCGGCAGTCAGAGCGGCAGCCACGGCAATGACGATAAACAGGCCGTACTTGTTCCACAGGCTTTTCAGTTCGTCGTTTTTTACGTCGTCGGCGATTTCCTGCAACAGCGGGTCATGTGCCAGCGTGTCTTTTTCTTTTTTCATCAATGTCTCCTTGCCTTAAATTGATATTATACTGTTTATATATGAGCTATCCTCTGTTTAGTAAAGGAAAATCTGTTTACTTAATGACTTCGTGAATCAGAAAGCTCTTGATCCAGCGCAGATCGTCAATCGGCAGTTTGGCGCCGAAAGTAATTGTCCGTTCGTCCGAAACAATCGAGACAAAACATCGCCCGGTTGCCGGATTCTGAGTTACGTCGATGTCTTCGATGTCATCTTTGAATATCTCGTTGTGTTTGGTCGAATAAGCTATGTATTTGTGAGTATGTACGATTTTGTTTTTCTTAAGCACAAGCTTTTCTTTGCGGAACAAAAGCAAAAGAGCCGAAAGCAGAAGCAGGAGGTTCAGCGCGTACAGCAGATAAAAAGAATATGAATTGGCGGCAATACCGTTTTTAATCTGCAAGGTTGCAAGGCTCAAAATGCCGGCGACGACGGCCACGCCGAACCAGCCGATGATATTGTATATGTCCCAGATATTCTGGCGCTTGATGACAATCTTGTCTTTTTTGCGGACGTACTGCAGGGATGAAGGCAGCCGCGCATAGGAATCGTAATCGTCGGTAACATAGCCGAGACGAGCCATCTCCTTGACCGATTTGTCAAGGTTTTTGATGTCACGCGCACTCAGACCCTCGTCGGTGTTAATCAAAGCAGGCAGTTCAAAATAGCGGGCATATTCTTTCCACAGCCGGCGGACGTTGTGCGGCGAGGTGGAAATGTACAGCGGAACGATCCGCTCGGGGTTTTTGTGATAAAGTTCAATGATATAGCGGTTGCAACTGATGAACCCTGTCTGAAAAAACTCGATTCTGAAACGTACACCGAGATAATTTTTAATGCTTTCCTGCACGATTCTTTTTTTGCCGAAAACCGGTCGGTCACCGATGATCATGGTTTTGCCGTCAAAAATGAATTTGCGGTAGCGGATGTAGGAAAAAAACGCAGCCGCCATCATGCCGAGACCGAGAACCATGAAAACAATGTCAAAAGTGACCGGGCCGAGCAACGGCTGGTACAAGGGCAGGTCTCCGGCCGGCGCTACTTCCGCGACGTTGGCGTTGGTATACTTGAAACCGCTGAGCATTTCATAAAGGCCGAGCACAAACAACAGCAGGCCGAAAATCAATCCGGGCAGCATAAACTGCCATCCCGTGCGATCCGATATTTTGGCAGGCAGGCGGTTAAGATTGAATTCCAGTTTATGACTAAAGTGGTTGGGCGCGTTGTAACTCATTTGCTTTTCCTTGTAAAATATCTCATAAACAAGCCTATGCTAACCTAAAACGTTTAAATAATCATCAATTTTTTGCAAATTTTAGTTTATATTAACAATATTGCGGTAATCTTGGAACAATTTCGGATTGAACAAGGAGCAATTATGGGAAATATTGAAATATTCAATCAAAATTATATTTTTATACTGACTTTGGTTACGTTGGGCTTTTTGCTTTTTTCGTGTTTCTATGCTTCGGGCGCTTCCGACAGGCTGTTTGCGCCGATGTGGATGCTGTTCGCCGGTTTTGCCGTCGAATTCGGCGCCGAAGGAATAGCCTCTGTGGCAGCCGATGTCTATGCGCAGGGCGGTACTGTCGAAAGCTATGTTTTTACCGAGCTTCTGTTTTTGCTGCTGGCTGCTGTTTTTATGGGTATGGCGGCTACCTCTCTTCTTGTTAATAATTTGGCCGGTTATATTTTTGCCGGTGCTCTCGGCGGAATAGGCGCTTTGGCGATTGTGCTGTTTGTGTTTATTGTTCCCGACGGCAACATTGTCAACAGCATGCGCGGTATTTTCCCTCTGGCCGGCTTTGCCTGCGTGGCAATCGGATTTTGGGCCAAAACCGGACAGGAATATCACGGCGGATTTTTGCTCTGTGCCGCGGCTGCTTCCGGTGCTGCGCTTTTAATTTTGCTCAAATTTTTTGATCTCGTGCCGGAGTTTGGAGCGGTGTCTTATGTCCCGGCCTTGTTCTATCTGGTTATGGCCTTTGCGTTTATGATGATGAAATCCGATATTCTTTATGCCCGGATTGAAAAAGCTAATCTTCAGCTTGAAAAATACAATGACCGTATTGAAGAAATGATTCGTTTGTCGCCGTTTCCGATTATTATTTCGCGTCTTGGCGACGACAGGATTATTCTTGCCAATAATAACGCCTGCAAACTTTTCGGTATCAATGTCAAGGAGCTTGATCGTTATCACCTCAGAGACTTTTTCGCCGATTCGGATAATCGTCGGCTGCTGACCGAACGGCTGGAAGCGGAAAAAGAAGTTCAGGATTTTGAAATCCTTGTCAAAACGCCGACCTCCGACACGCCGTTCTGGCTGCTTGCCTCGGCCAATGTCATGGATTATAACTGTGATCTGGTGCTGTATTCGGCCTTTCAGGACATTACCTCGCGCAAAAACCGCGAAAACCTGCTTAAGAATCAGGCAATTCGCGATCCCCTTACTTCTTTGTACAATCGTCGTTATTTTGAAGACGAGGTTTCCAAGCAGATTCTTGCCCTCAAAGCTAAGAACAGTCCTTATTCGGTTTTGATGCTTGATGCCGACTTTTTCAAAAAGGTTAACGATACCTATGGTCACAAAACCGGCGACAAAGTGTTGATAGAATTGGCTTCCACGGCAGAACGGGCTTTGCGGGACAATGATATCGTCGCTCGTTACGGCGGCGAGGAATTTGTCGTCTTTCTGCCCGGCATCAAGGCGGAAGACGGTCGCGGCGTTGCCGATCGTCTGCGGCAGAGCATCGGCATGCAGACTGTTTACTCCGATGACAATACTCCTGTCAAATTCACGGTTTCGGTCGGCGTATCTTCGTCTGATATTTCCGACAACGTCGATATGCTGATCAAAACTGCCGACGAAGCTCTCTATAAAGCCAAGCAGAACGGTCGTAACCGCGTCGAGGTTTTTGAAAAGGGCGATCTGGACGCTTTTGTGGCGCAGGGGCAAATTGAGCGCAAAGACGAAAGTCAGAATCATCATCCGATTTTTGACAAGGAAAACAATGTCGAAATTTCTTTGCTTGACGGCATAGAAGAAAACAAAATTGACAGTGACGAAGTCTTTGTCGAAGAACAAGGCGCTGTTTCTCAAGATAAGAAGGAGGCTTGATGCTGTGCGGCGTGGCGGATATGTGCGGCGGCTGCGTTCACCGCAACCTTTCGGAAGAAGATTATCGGCAGCTCAAAATCGCTGATTTCAAAAAGATTTTGGCACCGCTGGGAGACATTGTCCTCGGTACTCCGATATTTATTCGGGACGCTACCAGACGCCGCGCTTCACTGACGTTTCGCCGGCATAAAAAACAGTTGATTCTGGGGTTTAATCAAAGTCGCAGCGAAACTGTGATCGATCTGCAGACCTGTCCGTTGCTCACACCGGGACTCAACGCCGTTTTGCCTGACCTGCGCAAATTGGTCGAGGCCGTTTGTGCAATACCTTATACCATAAAGAAAGGCAAAAAAACGCTTTCCCGAACCATAGACGCCGGTGACGTATGGTTGTGCGAAGCGGCAAACGGCGTTGACGTGGTGCTGGAATACGATGCGCCGTTGGAGCTTAATCACCGCATGGAGCTGTTTGAACAGGTGCGGGATATGCCGGGTATTGTCCGGCTGTCGCACCGTCGCAGCCCGGCAGGGACCGCCGAACCGGTGGTGGAAAAGGCCAGGCCGTATGTCAAAATCGGCAGCTTTGACGTTTATATTCCGGCCGGAACTTTTTTGCAGCCTTCGTGCGAGGGGGAGCAGGCTCTGATCTCGCTGGTGCGTGCGTATCTCGGCGATACGGGCGGAAAAATTGCAGATTTGTTTTGCGGCGTCGGAACTTTTTCGTATCTTCTGGCGCAAAATCACTCCAATAAGGTAACTGCGGTCGATTCTTCGGCGGAATTGTTGCGAGGATTCAAAGAGTCAGTCAATGCCAACCGGATTTCCAACATTGAGATTGTTGCCAGAAATTTGTTTAAATATCCGCTGGATGCCTCCGAATTGAAAGATTTTGCAGCGATTGTTCTGGATCCGCCGCGCGCCGGCTGCGCCGCACAGGCGCGATGTCTGGCTGCGTTGCCGGAACCGAACCGTCCGCAGAAGATTGTTATGGTTTCGTGCAATCCGCGGACTTTTGTCAACGATGCACAGACATTGTCGGCCGGCGGTTATGCCTGCCGTGAAGTCACAATGGTCGATCAGTTCGTTTATTCTGACCACAGCGAGCTGGTTGCCTTATTTACAAAAGAAGAAAGTTAATTTAGAGTAGAGGTCATAATGAGAAGTTTATTCAAAATAATAGGTGTGCTGTTAGCAGTTTCCGCCTGTACTCCAGCTCTTCGCGAGGCTGATTACATGTGTCCCAACGTCAAAATTCCGCGTTCTTCCGCTTATGTAACGCAAAAAGCCGCCTATTCCGAAGAAGTGCAGATTGAATTGATTGGCTTCGAAGGTTATTGCCTGACCGCCAACACCGTTAATCGCCGCTATGCCGCCGTTAAGCCGTTGTTCAAAATCCGGCGTCTGCGTGAAGGTTATGACACGCATATCGATTTTTCGTATTTTAGCGAAACAATTAAAGGGCCGCCGGAGTTTCTGGGGCGTAAAAGGCATTTTGCCTCGGTTGACATTCCGCGCGACGTGACGGAAAAACAGTTTGCCGGCCGAGAGATAAAAGTGCGCATTCCGACCGAAGGGTATAACGATTTTGCCGTTTTGCTCGGTATGGACGTTTCGGCGGCCGAATATGACACCAATCAAAAAAGTTTTGACATCGATTACCGCTATCTGAGCGCGGACGAGTTACGCGAATATCAGCAGCCGGTCACTCCCCGCGTTGTCGAGGTGGATGAAGCGCCGGCCGTCCAGTATATAAGGCTGAAGCCGTTGCCGGTCAGACAGCCGGAAAAGCCGAAGAGCGGCTGTGGTTGCGATTTATAATTGATAACCTTGAACAGGAGAATAAAAGATGAGCTTGTGCAAAAGAGGAACTCTTAATAAAAAAATGGCCGATGCGATCCGCTTTCTGAGTGCCGACGCGATCGAAAAATCAAATTCCGGCCACCCGGGAATGCCGCTCGGCATGGCGGATGTCGCCACGGTTTTGTTTTCGCGGTTCATCAAGACAAATCCCGAGGCGCCGCGCTGGTTCGACCGCGATCGTTTTGTCCTCTCCGCCGGCCATGGATCAATGTTGCTTTATTCGCTGTTTTATCTGCTCGGTTACAAAGATATTGATATTGAAGACCTTAAAAACTTCCGTCAGCTCGGCGCCAAAACGGCCGGCCATCCGGAATACGGACATTTGGCAGGCATAGATATGACGACCGGGCCGCTCGGACAGGGGATTACTTCGGCTGTCGGCATGGCGCTGGCCGAACGTATGATTGCCGCCAAATACGGTGAAGACGTGTGTAATCACTATACCTATGTCATTGCCGGCGACGGCTGTCTGATGGAAGGAATTTCCGAGGAAGCCTTATCTGTGGCCGGACATTTGAAGCTAAATAAGCTGATCGTGTTCTGGGACAATAACAATATCACCATTGACGGACATGTCGATGCTGCCAGTTCCGTCGACCAGATTAAACGCTTTGAAGCCTGCGGTTGGAATACGTTGGAAATTGACGGTCATAATCAGAAACAGATTGCCAAAGCGATTGTCAAAGCGCAGAAGTCCAAAAAGCCGACATTGATTGCCTGTAAAACCACGATTGGTTTCGGTGCTCCTTCAAAATGCGGTACTTCAAAATGTCATGGTTCGCCGCTCGGCGCCGAAGAACTGTCCGCCATGCGCAAAGCCCTTAAGTGGGATGCCGCGCCGTTTGAGGTGCCGGCAGAGATACTCAGCGCCTGGCGTGATGCCGGCCGTCGCAGTGTCAGCGCATATAAGGATTGGCAGGCTCGCGCAAAATCCAAGGGACGCGAATTTAACGACGTTATCAGCGGCAAATTGCCTAAAGGGTGGGATAAAGAACTGAACAAGCTCAAGAAAACCGCCGTTGCGGAAAAGACCAAAGTCGCTACCCGCAAGGCTTCGCAGATGTGTCTGGAAGCGATTATGCCGCATATCCCTCAGATTGTCGGCGGTTCGGCGGATCTGGCCGCTTCCAACCTGACGCTGACCAAAGTTTCAAAAACAGTTTCTGCCAAAGATTATAACGGCAATAACGTTATGTACGGTATTCGCGAGCATGCCATGGCCGCGATTATGAACGGCATGGCGTTGCATGGCGGCATTATTCCGTTTGGCGGAACATTCTTTGCCTTTTCGGATTATATGCGTCCGGCGCAGCGTTTGGCCGCGTTAATGGGAATACGCGTTATTTATGTTCTGACGCACGATTCGATAGGCGTCGGCGAAGACGGTCCGACGCACCAGCCGATTGAACATCTTGCTTCCTATCGCTGCATGCCGGGGATACAGACTTTCCGTCCGTGCGATGTGGTTGAGACGGCCGAAGCCTGGCAGCTGGCGATTGAAACCGACAATAAACCGAGTATTCTGGCGCTGACCAGACAGGGGTTGCCGCTGTTGCGCGCTTCTGCCGAAGAAAACCTTACTGCCAAAGGCGCCTATGTTCTGGCCGAGGCCAAAGGCAAACGTCAGGCCACGATTATTGCCACCGGCTCCGAGGTTTCCATGGCTATGGAGGCCAGAGACAAACTGGCGGCGGACGGAATTGACGTCGCGGTTGTCTCAATGCCCTGCTGCGAGCTGTTCGACGCTCAGTCGCCGGAGTATCAGGAGCAGGTTTTGGGGCGGGCGCCGCGCGTTGCCGTTGAGGCTGGTTCGAAATTCGGCTGGGAAAAATACGTCGGTTTGGACGGCGACATCATCGGTATGGACGGATTCGGCGCTTCGGGGCCGGCCGGCGAGCTGTATAAATACTTCGGCATAACCGTTGACGAAGTGGTTGACAGCGTCAGAAATTTGATAAAATAGTCCTGTTACGAATGTAAAAAGCCCTTTTTTCAATGAACCGCGTTTCGGAAAATGAGCGGTTTGCGAAAAAGGGCTTTTTAATTTAACTGTTCAAGATGTTTTTGCTTCAAATTTAAAGTCGGGTTTTGTCCGAGATTGCTCCACAATAAGTTATTGACAGAATTTTTCGAAAATGGTATTGTTTTTGACAAAAGGAGGAGCTATGAAGCAGCCGAACCATTTCCAATTGCCTTTAATGAGCGAAGTTATCACCGCGTTATGCGACAGATGCCTTGGAGAAGGTCAGGAAGTAAAAGTCTATAAAATAGATACGAATCCTGATTTTACGGTTCAGTTGAGCCAGGCGGCTCCGTCAATTTCCGTTTTGATGAATTATCTTCAGAGATATCCTTTCAAATCTCAAGAAGACATTTTCGGCGAAAGGAATTTTGCCCAGCCGATTGCTTATTGGAGCCATCCGGATGTTAACAACGGGGAGACTCTTCTGACGATTAACCGGTATTCTCCTGGTTTTTCGATAGAGATTCACAAGGCGGGGCTGCCTGCGCCGGACAGTGAAGAATCTTTGATAAAAACCCGTACATGGTCTGAAAAGATTGCCAATATGCCGGATTCGTCGTTTGATATCCTTTATGATGATTTGCATTTTTTGTCGTCCAAGCGCCACTCTGTAGATATTTGTACATTAGGATTGTTTACGAATACGGGAAACCTTTTGTATTCGAGCCGGGATCAGCGCGCATACATTATTGATGTTCAGCCGTTTATCCAAAAACCGGGGATACTTCCGACTCAAACCAAAGGTTTTAATACGCCGTTGTATCTGACCAGAGGACTGTTGCCGGGAGCGCTTTGTTATGCGCAGGAACACGGCAAGGATCCGGAGCTTGTTAAATTGCGTACGGAAATTATTGCCAAGAGCATCGCGTCGGCCAAACGAAACAATTTGAACGACGTTAACGGTTATCTGAAAGGAAGTATGGACAATATGCTTCACTTTTGGCAATTGCAGCTGCTCAAATTAAATATTCCCGAAAAATATCAGAAGAGTTTTTTAACGCAAGTCGGTTCAATCAGACAGGAACAGCGTTATCCGACGGTTAAGCGGCCTTTGCAGTATTGCCATATTCAGGGCTGCAACGATTACTGAATAAAAAACTGAACTTTCCTTATTTATCTTTCTGGATTTTTGTCGAAAATCTGATATAATCAATACTGAATATATCAGGAAAACGCGATGAAAAAAACAAAAAGATTGTGGCTTGGCTTTTCTCTGACCTCGCTTCTGATGGCCGGAACATCATTGGGCGGAGGCTATTATGTTATGGAAAATTTCGAACCGGAACTGTATCACGAAAAACAGATAGTTGTTGGCGGCGATACGCTTTCTCAGGATGAATTTGCCGAGAACCTGGAAAAAAAAGACGGGGTCTGGTATTATCGCAATCCTCAAAACAAGTCTCTGACGGATTTGAATGTTTTGTCCGACTACAGAACCGGAGGAGATCATCGTTACCGGTGGTATCAGACGTTGCAATTGGAAAAAGTCATTGATACTATTGTTGTCAAAAAAAATCGGACTGTCGGAAAATTATATTATTTTTACGGACCGAATGACAGTATAGAAGATCTGCCGTCCATGGGCAAACAGGTCGGAAATCGTTTGCGTATCAGGCATTTTGTTTCGGATGACCCGAAAGTGCAGGCATTGCTGGACATATATAACGATGCGTATAATTGTACGGAACGGCATGAAAAACAACATTTTATCGGAGCCCAAAACGGTCTGACCCGAAGCGGCCGCAGTTATGAAACGGTTTTCGGCGACAATTGCATGGATGAAGTTGCGGCAAATTTGGCGCAGTTTATGGAACAGAGAAAAAATTACCGGGAGCACGGTCGCGACGAAGCTTATATCACGCCGCGGTTTAAATTTTACAAAGAATGGATTGTCCGACATTCCGCAGATGCGGCCGCGGCAATTCCCGCAACCGTTACCGGCGGTTTGAGTTATGAGAAAGTTTGGGCAGACACCTGTTGTTGCGATGTTGCCGATGGTATTGCACAGTTTATGGACTGGAAAAAATATGCCAAGCCGGGGACGGGAATTCCGCGTGATTTCGAATTCTACGGCAAGTGGATGAACGATCGCGGCACTGTGGCCGGCGGCATGTCGGAAGAAGAAGCCGCATTTATTGCCAACGGTATATTTGACAGCTGGATGAAAGATAAATTTCCGCTCTATGTCAAAAGCAATGTCAACCGTGCAATCCATTTGTTAAGCAAGGCGGATTACAACGGTTGTCGGGATCATCCGGAAGAGCATGCCCGTTTGATGCATAAAATATTTAATATCGACGGTATTGATTTCTATCGCTATATTGCCGGACGGGAAAAGGAATTTGTCGATAAACTTCCTCAGGAACACAAAGACAAATTTGCATCACTGCTGAAAATCAAAAAACAAAAAATGGATTATTTCCAGAAAGTCGGCCAATTGACGCAGAATGATCCGCAAAAGAAAGAACGGCATTTTGCCGCCGTCAAACTGAAACACCGGTGGAATAAATTTGTCAACCGTCTGACGGGACGTTAAAAAGCGCGACTTTCCGCCGAATTATATTATTTGTCAACCTGCGCGTGTATAACCTTTAACAATTGACAAACTTTTTGCTTATAAAATAATTGACAAAATTGTCAAAAAGGCATATTTTGAACAACGATAACTATATTAATAAATTATATGAATAAAACCCAAATTAAAACAGCACCTCGGGAAACCGACGCTGTCAACGTAGTATGGCGCAGTCATGCGGCCGACATAATGAGAAGAGCCTGTCCGAAATTAACCGATGATGAAGTTTGTCTCGGACGCCTTAAGTTAAAAGATTTCGGTTATAAGCGTCTTAACGGCTATGTCGTTTTTTATAAAACGGATGTTTGCCGTAAAGAGCTTTCTCTTTGGCAGAGAGTAAAACTGTGGTGGCGGGAACTGTATACGGGAGAAAAACTCGGAAACCGTTTCGTCGTCATGGTAAAGGCATTCAAAAACGACAAGAACAAACCGCGCAAAGTAGTCGTTTTGCCGTTGCAGGTGCTTGAAAGCGAAAGCGTTTATCGGCCAAACAATACGTTTCGCGCCGTTATGAACACCGAATGGCGTTATGCCGTTCGCGGCAGTGATTGTGAGATTATCACGGAAACGTTCTATCGCCGTGAAAAAGGCTAAGATGAAAAGCCCCGGCAGTTGATAAAACTGTCTGGGGCTTTTTTGTGTCAAAATCCAAAAATCTGTTGCAAAAAAACACCGCCGCTATATAGTGTTTGCAGTTAATTCATATCATAAGGAGAAAACGATGCCTTTAGTTACCATGCGCCAAATTCTCGACCATGCGGCCGAAAACGATTACGGCGTTCCCGCTTTTAATATTAACGATATGGAACAGGTCATTGCAGTTTTGCAGGCGGCCAGAAAGGTCAATGCCCCGGTTATTTTGCAAACTTCGACCGGTGCCCGCAAGTTTGCCGGCGATCCGATGATACGTCACATGGTTGCCGCCGGAATCGAAATGTTTCCGGAACTGCCGATTTGCCTGCATCAGGATCACGGTTCTTCCGTAAACGTCTGCCAGTCGGCAATTGTCAACGGTTATTCTTCGGTTATGATGGACGGCTCTCTTGAAGCAGACGGCAAAACGCCTTCTTCTTTTGAATACAACGTCCGCGTCACCAAGGAAGTCGTTGCCCGCGCGCATGCGGTCGGTGCTTCGGTTGAAGGAGAGCTCGGCGTTATCGGTTCTTTGGAAACCGGCAAGGGCGACAAGGAAGACGGCCACGGTGCCGAAGGCGTCATTGATAAAAAACGTCTGGTTACCGATCCCGACGAGGCCGCCCGCTTCGTGGAAGAAACGCATCTGGATGCACTGGCCGTTGCTGTCGGAACTTCTCACGGCGCTTACAAATTTACGCGCAAACCCGACGGCGAGATTCTTTCAATTGAGACGATTGAAAAAATTCACAAAAAACTGCCCAACACGCACATGGTTATGCATGGTTCTTCTTCGGTTCCGCAGGAGCTGCAGGATTTGATTAACGCTTACGGCGGCGGTATTCCGCAAACCTACGGTGTTCCTGTTGAAGAAATTGTCCGCGGCATTAAGTCCGGCGTTCGCAAAGTCAATGTCGATACTGACTGTCGTATGGCTATTACCGGTGCCATCCGCAAGATTTTTGCCGAGAATCCCAAAGAGTTTGATCCGCGCAAATATCTCAAACCGGCGATTGAAGAAATGCAAAAAGTCTGCGAAGCACGCTATATTGCGTTCGGAGCTGCCGGTCATGCGGATAAGATCAAGGTAATTCCGATGTCTGTCATGGCCAAGCGCTATGCCGACGGCGAAATCTAATCTCTGATCAACCGTCTTTACAGAGACCTCCTGCCGTAATGAACTGTCCCACGAAAGTTGGACAAGTAAAAAAGTTCTTTCGGGTGGTTTGTCAAAGAAGCTTTAACAAATGGCATCGGCATTGAGCCGGTGTCATTTTGTTTAAGTTTCACTGATATCGTTCATTATTATAATAATGAATGCAAATATATTTTATTAAATCGCTTTTAGATTGAAACAAATCCTGTCTTAAATTGAAATGACCATACCTCGGATTTGTAATTAAATTACCTACTCAAACGCAAAATTTGAAATTCTATTGAGGGTTTTCCTTTATTATTTAATACGGTCATATTAGGATAAATTGATTTAATATACGGAAGCTGTTTATATGTAACAGATGTTTCAGATAATGTTTTGATTTTATTGGCAACAATTTCAAATGAGGAATATCCTAAATCTAAGGCGTACTGTTTTAATGAGGGGTGATTCCCTGTGGTTACGTTGGTACCCAAAAAAGAAAAAGCGGACAAATATAATTGTCCGTCATATTTAAGAAAAGGTATTGCTTTTTGCATAATTTTATATAAAAACAAACGTCCATCAAAACCACCAGAATCATGAATTGTACTATCATTTGTTTCTTGCATTGGCATAATTGGTGGGTTTGATACAATGATATCAAACTGTTGATTAACATTTTGAAACATATCTGATTTTAAAATGGTTAAATTCTGAAAATTATATTCACGCTTTATATGGTTTAGCCAATAAATACATTTATCATCTATATCTACAGCTTTTACTCTTTTAGCACCTTCTATAATAGAAATAAGAGATATTATTCCCATTTCTCCACAACCTAAATCCAATACATCTTTATTTTGAACAATGAATTTTAATACATCATAAAAACACAGTCCTGATTTCGGAATATAGCCCATAGGTCCTACTGGAAATCTATATTTTCCATCCTTGAGAAGCAAAAATTTTTCCCCAGACTCTTTAGTCAATAAAGTTATTTTCTCCTTAATATCAAACGGTTTATAATCTTCTAGAATATCCATTAATATGTCCTTTTATTTTTAATATATTACATACTTCTTTAGCAAATAATTCATACGACTTGTCCTTAATGTTCTCAAGAGTAACTATAGGGAAAATATTCCGCTTATTAATCTTGTATGGTGTTTCAGCAATAACTATCATTTTATTTGTATTGGCAGATGTTTTGTTTGTTAAACTATTTTCTGGTATTTTCATTTCTCTAATAATGCTTTTAATCCTATTGGAATGTATATCTTCCATTGTAATTGGATATTCTTCGTTTACATTGAATATGTCGTTTAACTTTTTAGAAAAAGTTCGCTCTCTAGGAAATAGAAAAGCTGCATATTCTTCATAAGCATAATTTTGGAGAAATTCCTTACCTTTTATATTTGTTTGAATTCCTCTTTCAAAATCACAAAGATTTATAGTTTGTTTATCAGAATCAATCATTATATTCCTAGGAGCAAAGTCACCCCAATATAGATTATTATCATAAATATATTGAAATAATGAATTTGTCGCTTCTACTGCGTTATTTCTACCTTGAGAAGTTCTTAGAAGTATCTCTAAATTATCTCCAGTTAACAGCTCCATATAGATTTCGTTTTCTCTATAATCATATATTTTAGGAAGGTGAAAAGTAAAATTCTTTCCACCCAACTTAACAACGTGATGTTTGAAAACTTTTCTAGCTTCTTCTATTTTTCTTATTTCATCAAACGAGGATTTTTTGATAATAATATCCAGACCATTAATTTGTTCTTTACGAATCTTATCCTTTGTCATAGATATTACTTGCATATTATGCTCTATAAAGGTTCAATAAAGTCATAGCCCCTAATCTGTTTGCAAATTCCTTGGGATTGTACAATATGTTATTATGCAGAATTTTGGGATCAATCCACATAACTTCTGAAACCTCACCATCTTCAAATATAAAATTTTGATTATCATTTACTTTGATGAGAAATATACCTAAAAGTTCTTTGTTTTTACTTTCTTGAGAAGTATAACGAACCTCTCCTAGTTTTATAATATCGCTATATTTTATGTTTAACCCCAATTCTTCTTTTCCCTCTTTAATAACATTATCTATTAAGATATTGTTATTATTGTTCGTTTTCACACAGTGTCCACCGAAAGATACATCCCATTTACCGGCACTTTTATCTTTTGTGGCAGCTCTTCGTTGGATAAGAATTTCTCCTTTGCCATTCATAACCCAACATTGAACAGCAGAGTGTAGTATTCCCTTGGCATGAACTTCTTGTCGATCCTTTAATCCGCAAAAACTACCGTTATCATCTAATATATATATTTCCTCAGACATTTTAATTATCTCTTATAATGAAAAACACATTAATTTTTATTCAGATGCTATGATTAGATTATGAATAAATCAAGGATAAAGTAGTTTAATTTACAGAAAGAATCTTTAAAAACATAAAAATCATCCGATGATCGGCATGTTTATACCGGGCAATCCTGCTTTTAACTTTTTGTTCGGGATGCTTGCCGCTCGGATTGTTAACGGCTTTGCGGCATCGCGGATTCTTCGGCGGATTCCGAAGCGCGGATCGAATATTTTTCGGTTTCTTCCCTACGGCTGGCGATGTTGATCGTCCTCAGCCTGGAGTTGTATTTCTTTTATTGGAGTTATAAAAACTGAAGCGCGGTCAAAAAGTATACCAAGGACGATGTTTGGTCGATTTTGTGGAGCTCGTTTTTATGGCTGTTCTTCATCATTCCGCTGTTTGTCCGTATGAAAAAAAGTCTGCGAAGCACGTTATATTGCGTTCGGAGCTGCCGGTCATGCGGATAAGATCAAGGTAATTCCGATGT
>CAYNBB010000036.1:0-18302 GCA_964395655.1 uncultured Azospirillaceae bacterium
AAGCGATAAACCGGGAGTAAAGACATGGGATATTTACTGGCGTTGACGGCTATTTTCTTTTGGAGTTTCAACATTATCATCGCGAGCTATTTTGCCACCTCGCTGCAACCGTTCGAAATTGCTTTCGGACGCTGGTTTATTGCAGCTTTCATTCTGATCCCTCTGGCATGGAAAGGACTGCGTAAAAATTTTCGCCTGTTGTTTGAAAATGCCTGGCTGGTGATTGTATTGGCGTTGACCGGAATCGTCTGGGACAATACACTGATTTATTATGCCGGACATACCGCTTCGGCCGTCAATATGGGACTGCTTGACGTTACAGGACCGATTTTTCTGGTGATTATGTCCCGAATATTTTTTAAAACATCCATAAACAGCAGGCAGATTGCTGGTTTGGCCGCGGCAGTCTTCGGCGTATTGATCATTATTCTGCACGGAGACTTGACTCAGCTCAAGAACTTTCGTTTAGTCAGCGGCGACGGGCTCATGCTTCTCAATACCTTTTGCTTTGCCGTTTATTCGCTTCTGCAGACCAAACGTCCGTCGCAGATTAATCAGGAAACCATGCTGGCGGCAACGGTTATTACCGGCCTGATTATCATTTATCCGTTTATGATGACGACGGTCGGCGTAGACGGTCTGAAGCGCCTCCGTCCGGTTGATTTCGGCGTCTTTGCTTATCTCGGCATCTTTAACTCTGTCATTTCTTATCTGGCGTGGAACTCTGCGCTCAACAAAATCGGCAGCATAAAAACCGGCGTCATCTACTATCTGTTGCCGATATTCAGCGGCGTGGAAGCTTATTTTATTCTTCATGAAAGAATCTATGCCTCACAAATCTGGGGCGGCTTGCTGATTATCCTCGGCATTGCCCTCACCTCGTTGCCTGCCAAAAGACAAAAAAAACCCGTCTGATTCTTGCTCAGACGAGGTTTTTCATCCGATATTGCCAATTCAAATTCCGGCGCGCATATTTCGTGCCGCAGCCAGCCGATGTATAAATTGATGAGTTTTTGCATAGTTTTCTTTGGCAATTTCCAAATCCTTATCAAAGGACTTAAGGTCGCCCCCTATTTCTATATAACGCCACAAAGCCATGTCGACATAGTGGCTGTCGGTTTCATACGGAAGATGGTTCTTGATAACGGCCTTAGCCTTTGAGGCATTGAATTTGATGATCACTTCTTGAAAAAACACATGACGCGTATTGATGTCGGAACCATATCCGCGGGCATCAAACAAAGCCTCAAAGATCTCGTTTTTGGAAATCTCCGGTCTGGCAAGCCTGTCTAAGAAATATGAACCGTGATCAGAAGAATTTTTCATCATAATAACCTCCTTTGACAGCGGGTATTTATACTTCCGATTATAACATGTCCGGGGCTTTTTAACAAGCCTTTTGTAACAAAACCGTAACAAATAATTTTATGAAAAAATCTCTTTGAGATTATGATACACTTTTTTGTAAAAAGGCGCAAAATAACTGTATGGCAGATATTGCGGACGATAACGGTAGTAAAGGCAACGATTGTCAGCAGCAATTTCTATCGGCTTTTTTTCGGTGATGATATTGGAGTTTTTGTAACGCGGCAATTCCAACAGCACCAACCGTTCACATTTGTTCAGAATAAAATCGCCGCTGCTTCCGTAATCAGCGCTCACATATTCTATCGAAGAATTTGAAAAATCCGCATAACCGTTAAAATATTTGTCAAAGGTTGCAACCTTGACACCGTGATTGCCGAGCAGGTTAAAACGGCCGCGGGCATGACTGCCGACGTCAATGCGTTCTATACCGGACGCATTTTGCAAATCCAGCGTACCGGCAAAATCGTCGTCAATATGTATTTCACCGTCGTCGTTCCCGAGATTTCGCGAAGCAACGCTGATTTTTCCCTTGCAGTCTTTGCCGAGGTTTAAGGCATAGACTTCGACATCGTCCAGATTCAGCGTGCCGCGAAAAGAAGCGCCTATGTTTATGTTGCGCCGTCCCCGGTTTTTCACCAAATTGATGTCGGCATAACAGTAATAGCCTATTTCTATACCGTGGAAACAGGAATTTTTAATATTCAGATTGCCGCTGTATACGTCGGCAATAATCAGATTAAAACAGCGTCGGCTCTCCGCCACGGTCAAATCACAGCGACAATTGTCATTTAAGACGACGCTTTCGACCGAACTGCGCGACAAATTCAGACTGCCGCTGAAATTCTCGCCTATACGCACGGCTTCAATGCTGTCGTTGTCCCGCAAATCGAACACGACGTCGCAACTGTTTTCGACGATAAGTTTTTTTATTTTGGCACGGACAAGATTACAGCTGCCGCATTTTGAATAAGCTGTCATTTTCAACCTGCGCATTTGCAGACGTCCGACATAAAGGCTCTCGCAGTTCAGACGGTCGGACAACAACTTTTTGACTTCCTGCTCGGTCAGATATTCTTCCCGATCTCCGCTCAGGCGCATAATTGAAATTCCCAAAAAATCAGCAACGTCAGTACTTATTTGAAATTCGGCGGCGCGGATAAAACGAAAGAGGATGTTTTTTTCACGACCGTTAAGACGACGCCCTTTATACGGATTAACATGCGTCAGACTTTTGCGACAGCCGTCCATAACGGCGACAATGTCGTGATTTTTGTCCCTGAATATCAGCGTGCAGTCTCTGGCGTCAAGTCTGGTTACCGTATAGCCGTCTTCCAATTTGCAAAAAGTCGCGATGTCGTTATTCGCAGCCACGTTCTTTCTCCTTTTGCCGATGATTTAACCATGCCTGAAAAAGCACCAGTTATTTAATCATCGGCCAAGAGATATCCAGAGGCTCATAAAGATTTTTTAATCAGTACGGAAAGGACGTCGTCATGCTCAATCAGTTCGACGGCACGATGAAACGCATTTTTTTCCGACAAAACCGTATAATAATCCTGTTTAATGGTCGGCGCCAGACGCAAAGCTTCGACATATTCGTGATAATCAAACGGATTCTGCCCGACAAATTCAAAAAAACCGGTTTTGAAAAAAACTTCACGCAGACTTTCGACCGAAGGATTTTCCTGCAACAGAGCGCATAAATACGTTGAAACGCCGACTTGCAGACCATGCATCTTAGGATATTTTGAAACGGCATCGAGCGCGTGCGAAATCAAATGTTCGCCGCCGCTGGCGGGGCGCGAAGTACCGGCAATTTCCATGGCAATGCCCGATATCAGCAGCGAGTTTGTCAAACTGCGCTGAAACTCGGCCGAATTAACGTCAAAACTGTGTTTGATAAACAACAGATCCAAAGAATTGTAGGCCATCAGCGCCGCAAAATCATTATAACGCGCCATGCCTTTTTGCGAAGCTTTTTTCCAATCCCACAACGCGGTGATTTTGGAGAGCATGTCACCGAGACCGGAGTAGAAATAAACCTGCGGACAACTTTTTATAATATCCAAATCGATTACGACACCGAAAGGAATTCCCGCTTTGACGCTTTTGCGCCGGCCGTCAACCAGCAGCGAGCAATTGGGACTGCAAAAACCGTCATTGGAGGTCGATGTCGGCACCGAAATGAACGGTATTTTCAGAAGGTAACCGCAATATTTGGCAAAATCCAGAGCCTTGCCGCCGCCGACGCCTATGATGGCTTCGGTATTATCGGGAAGGTTAAAGGCTACTTTCGTGATTTCTTCAATATTGATAAATCTGACATCCTGTTTGTAGAGCACATTAATTCCGTATGTCTGAAGACTGCGTGTCAGCGTCTCGCCGAAAACGCTTTCAAGTCCCTCGCCCCAAAACAAAGCGATGTTGTTAAAATTCTTGTCAACCAGATAGCGCCCCATTTTCGGCAATTTGCCCTCGCCGATTTTAAGCAGATAGGGAATGTTGATCTGTTTGTTGGGATACGGAAGATATGCCATTTTAAAGCTCCCTGAGATATGTCAGAACATCTCTGAACGAGTGGAATGGTCTGGTTATTATATTCTCTTCGCGACATTTGTCCAGCAGGTATTTTTTGGCAAAGACGGTCTGAGCAATCCGAGCCGGGCAAACATCGGGCGGACCGTCACCGCAAAAAACGACCGCAGTTCCTCTGCTTTGCAGGTAAGAAACCACGCCAGCCTTGGAAATGCCGACGTTTTTGTCATAAAATAAACTTCCGTGCGGCGCACTCATAACCAGACCGGTCTGCGGCGAATAAATACCGCTGTTGGTTATCAGATTGATATGGCAGCACTCAATCAGTCTGCCCAGCAAAATGTTAATGTAATAATCACACCCGGCCGAGCAAATATAGACCGGAATACGTTTTTCTGCGCAATAAACGGCCGTTTCGGCAAAAGATTCATCCAGCGGAATCGTTTTGACAAATTCAATCAACTCCGTTTCCGGAATTCGGATTTTGGCAAAGACCGCGTTCAATGCCTCAAAATGGCTGATTTGCCCTTTCATGTAAAGATTCCACGGCTCCAAATCCTTCGGCGTCAGATATCTGCGGGCAATCATCGTAAAAAAGTCATCGGCGCTGACGGTACCGTCAAAATCCGTAACCAAGGCCGTCTTTTGCTCCATAATCGCCTCCTTAATTAAACTCTTGTTCAAAATTAACATAATAGTGCTTTATTTTTTATAAATTTTTTGCTAGCTTTATTTTTATGTTTTTAACAACCTGCGAAAAGATATGTTACTTTTAATCATTTATGCAACAACCGCCATTGCCGTATCCTTTTTATGTTCGGTTATGGAAGCGGCTCTTTTGTCCATTGTTCCCTCTTATATTGCACAACTGGAAGAAACCAATCCCAAGCTGTTTCGGCAGGTTTCGCTGCTGAAAGCCAAAATCGACCGGCCGCTGGCCGCCATCCTGTCTTTGAATACGGTGGCGCATACCGTCGGTGCTACCGGCGTCGGCGCTCAGGTTACAGAACTCTTCGGTCAGGCATATATCGGCTGGGCCTCGGGCATTATGACCTTTCTGATTCTGGTCCTGTCGGAAATCCTGCCCAAATCCATCGGCACAAAATACTGGAAACAACTGATCCCGTCGATGGTCGTCGTCCTCAACGCCATGATTACGATCATGCTGCCGTTTATCTGGCTGTCGGGTAGCATTACCCGCTGGTTCAGCAATAACAACAACGACGCCGCCAATATTCCCAACGAAATCCGCGCTTTGGCTCGTATGGCGCAGGCTTCCAAGGTTTTGAACGAGGCTCGCACCCGCACCATTTCCAACGTCGTACGGCTGGACGAAATCAAGCTTAAAGACATTATGACGCCGCGCACCGTGGTTCATGTCGTACGGCCGGGAATGAAAATTTCAGATTTTGACAAGTTTCTCAGTTCGACGCCTTTTTCGCGCTTTCCGATCGTCGACGAGAAAGAACAAACTTTTCTCGGTTATATTCACAAATCCAGTTCATACTGCGCCAAAGACAATGACGTGATTGACAATTATGCCCGGCAAATGCACAGTTTTTCGCCCGAGGCCGAGATTGAAGACGTCTTGAACTCGATGCTAAAAGAACACAAACATATGGCCTTGGTTATCGATCAATTCGGCAACTGGCAAGGTATCGTAACGCTGGAAGACATTATCGAGACCATTCTCGGCGCCGAAATTGTCGACGAAACCGACACGGTGGCTGACATGCAGCAATATGCCAAGCAGAAATGGCAGAAAAAACGCGAACTGAAAGGCATCGTCCTGTCTCAGGAGTTTGACGACAAATAATCTCCTAAAGGCCAGCTTTAATTTGCGGCTTTGCCTTCTTATATGAAGAGAGTTAAATCTTATGTAAGAAGGAGGCCTTGTTATGGACAATCAAATAAGCACGACCGAACCCCGCGGACGCACACAAAACGTTCCCGTCAACAGCGATCAACATCATGATTTTCGCAGCATGATAAGTCATTTTTGGAATATGCTGGACTTTCCTCAGCATCCGACAGATGCGATCGCAGAACCCAAAATCGAAGTCAGCGAAAACAAAAACGAAGTTACCGTCTCGGCGGAAGTCCCCGGAATTGAGCCGGAAAACCTCGACGTGGAAATTTCCTCGGACGGATATTTGTCGGTCTCGGGCGAAAAAAAGCAGCAAACCGAGCAAAAGCATCGGGGAAGTTATTTTTCGGAAATCACCTATGGCTCATTTAAACGAACTATCCCCCTGCCCTGGGATTTGGAATTTGACCGCGCCAACGCCGAATACGACAACGGCACGCTGAAAATCGCCATTCCCAAATCTCAGACCGAACAAACCAAAAAGAAACGGCTGAACGTAAGCAAGAAACGCAAAAACTAAAAAAACGACGAAAGAGGAAACGAGCTTCGGCAGGTTTCCTCTTTTTTAACCTTTCAGAGCTTCGGTGCGGCGTCCGGACAAAGCTATCACCGTTTCAAAATCATCGGCGTCACAGACTTTGTTACGGCGGACAAAGCCGCATTTCCGGCAACGATGAACAATAACGCACTTGCCGTCTTTCAGTTCAAGGTCGACGGGTTCCATCATGCCGCCGCAATCTTCGGCACGGTCTCCCGGGTTAATATCGACATGCTTTGACCACAGGCAGTGCGGGCAATGGTTGGTGTAACCGTTGCCTTTGACTTCTGCGCCGCAATGCTCGCAGACAAAATCTTCCTTTTTGCGTTGAAAACGCCGCATGTTTGTCCTCTTTATCTTGTCCGGTTTTGCTTTGGTTATATCTTGCTGTCGCAAATAGTCAAGAAAAATCCCGATATTCGTGTTATCCGACATAAAAAAAGCCTCTTGCCAGGAAGGCAAGAGGCCGAAAAGAGTATGAACGAAGAACAGGCTATTTGCGGTATCGGATTTCACCGGCCGGCAAGTTCCGATACGAATTCGGTTTTATCTTTCCGCCGTTGTACCGGGGATCTCCATAGAAAACGAATTCGTGAAATTTGCCGTTTTGGGTCTGCCCCTGCACCCATACGGTGCAAGCATCATCCGAGATAACGCGGAAGCGACCGGCCTCGTTTTTCCAAAGGCCGAACTCCGCCGGTATCGTATAAGTAAAGCTATCGCCGTTGGCATAGCTGAACTTGACAACGACCGGCTGAGCATAGGGAAGCTTCTGGTCATACGTCACAACAACCGCCGTCGCCGGAACATCGTTTGGAGCGTTGTAATAGCCATACTTCGAAGCCGTTTTGAGATCGACGGTCATCGTCCGGTGCACAGGCTGGTAAACAACTTCCTCTTGAGGTTCCTGAGGTTCAACCACGGGTTCCTTCTTCTCACTGCACGATGCAAGCACTGCTGCACACATGCAAAACATAATAAACTGTTTCATACTGTTTTGATTTTTGGGTAAATAATTTGTGTTTAATAACTGCTTATGAACATAAAATATTAGCTCAAAACACTTTTGTCAATATTTTTCAAAAAAAATGAAACATAAAAAAAACTTGCCTTAAATCAAATATTGAATTAAATATATGAGCTGTTCACGGCGGGACTTAGCTCAGCCTGGTAGAGCGCTTGCTTTGGGAGCAAGATGCCGTTGGTTCGAATCCAATAGTCCCGACCAGATATGACAGGCCCTGCCCGACGGCAGGGTTTTGTCGTATCTAAACGGCAGATTTGGAATTTGAACCAACAGGTGTTGGTTTGACTACCAGCAATAGGCGGGACGCAGGTGCCGCCGGTTTTGCGACAGCAAAATAAAGATAAAATCCCCATTAATGCTTGCGGAGATTAAACAAATGAAAATTTACAAACGCTCAGAATTGACACCTGATATCATCCGACAATGGGAATATGACGCGCAGTTTGACCTTGTCTATATATCCGCGCCGAGTGTTTTTGATTTGTCCATGGCTATCAGCGAGGCAAGAGAAGGCGGCAAGGTTGACCTGCGCAAAGATGGGGACGTGCTGATTGACGGTTATCCTGCCGGCAGATGGCGCAAAATGGGCGAAGAGTTTCAATTTTACATCCCCGGCAACGGTGCACTGTCCGGCAAAGTTATCCGCCCCCAAAGGGATTAATGTCAGACGGCGTGCAGATTATATCTGAATATTCATTAAAAGAGTTGCTATTTCTTTTTTTTCCGCTAAAATACTTTTTGAGGATTAACATGTTAGAACTAGCTTTACAAAACGACAATAGAAATAACTTTGCCTCCCCTGTTTTAAAATGGGCCGGAGGAAAAGGAATGCTGTTACCGCAATTATCTGAAAAATTTCCAAACAAATTGCGTTGTGGTGCAATCAAAAAATACATTGAGCCGTTTGTTGGCGGCGGCGCTGTGTTCTTTGATATATCTAATTCGTATTATTTTGAAAAAGCATATTTATTTGATATTAACCCGGAATTAGTCATTCTTTACAATGTCATAAAAAATAATGTTTTTGAATTAATTAAAGAATTAGATTTTTTACAAAATGCATATCTTTTATCCTGTGACAAAAAAGAGTTTTATTATAAGACACGTAATGAATACAATATCTTTGATAAAAAGATAAATGCTAACAATTATTCTTTATCTTTTATTAGACGTGCCGCATTAACCGTTTTCTTAAACAAAACTTGTTTTAATGGGTTATTCAGAGTTAACAGCAAAGGCTTGTTTAATGTTCCTATGGGAAGTTATAAAAATCCTCGTATTCTTGATGCTGAAAATCTAATAGCAGTTTCAAGAGCATTAAGCAAAGCAACCATTATGCTGGCTGATTTTTCACACACTCTGAAACTTGCGGACAAAGATACATTTATCTATTACGATCCACCATATCGTCCGATTAATACAAATTCTTTCAATTCATACGCTGTTGGTAATTTTAATGATGATGAACAAAGACGCTTAAAAGAAGTCTTTTCAAAAGCTGACGATTTAGGTGCACTGCAAATGTTAAGTAATTCAGACCCGACAAATTACAATCCTCAGGATATGTTTTTTGATAATTTGTACAATGATTATAAAATACACAGAATTTGGGCAAAGAGAATGATTAATGCTGATCCGAACGGTCGTGATGGTGTAAGGGAACTTTTAGTTACGAACTATTGAGAATGAAAGAGATTTATAATTTATACTGTGCCGATTGTATAAAAAAATTAAAAGATTTTTCCGAAAATACTTTTGATATGATTTTTGCTGACCCACCTTATATGCTTTCTAACGGTGGTATTAGTTGTCAGAATGGACATGTGGTTTCTGTAAACAAAGGAGACTGGGATGAAAGCAAAGGTTTTAAAGAGGATTTTAAATTTCATAAAAAATGGTTGTCAGCATGCAAACGTGTTTTGAAACAAAATGGAACTTTATGGGTGTCCGGAACTTACCACAGTATTTTTCAATGTGGGTTTGCTATGCAGTTGTTGGGTTATCATATTTTAAACGATATTTCATGGTTTAAACCCAATGCCAGTCCGAATATGTCTTGTCGTTATTTTACAGCCAGTCATGAAACTTTGATTTGGGCCAGAAAAGATAAAAAATCTCGGCATTATTTTAATTATGATGCAATGAAAGACGGAAATTTTCCTAAAGACTTTATCAAAAAGCCTCATGCGCAAATGAGAAGTGTTTGGTCTATTGCTACTCCAACACATAGCGAAAAACAATTTGGAAAGCATCCGACGCAAAAACCAGTAGAGCTATTGGAACGCATTATTCTTGCTTCCACGAAAGAAAATGATCTGATTTTGGATCCTTTTATGGGCAGTGGCACAACCGGAGTAGTTGCCATGAAACTAGGTCGGCAATTTATCGGTATTGAAAAGAATCCGGAATTTATTGCCTTAGCGGATAAAAGAATTTTTGATGCATATCAACAAAAGAAAGGCACAAAATGAAAAATGATTCAGTTTTCAGAAATATTTTAAATTGTAATAATGATGACGAAGTTTTTTCATATTTGATTAGTACACTAAAAGAAACAATCAAATCATGGGATTATTTTGTAAACTGGAAAAAAGTTATTCATAATTACCGCGAAGTTGAACGCTCGCTAAATTTGCTTAATACGTTAGTTGGCAAAGAGAACATTGAGGCAGAGGCATTAGCCTTGTTGACGGATTATCCTCAAATTATCGGTGTCGTTCCGGCATTATTGGCTGATAGAGATAAGAAAATAAGTTTGCTCGTTACTCCAAATAGTTTTGATGCCAGAAGATTTGATTTTTCAAAACCAATGCCAGCCAAGGACGGTGTCTTATTCTTAAAAGAAAGCGGATTTTTGAAACTCATTTCTGATCGTAGCATCAAATCAATTCCTGATTACTTCATCGGTGTTGAAGTCGGTCTTGATTCTAATGGACGCAAAAATCGTAGTGGTACATCCATGGAGAATTTAGTTGAATTCTTTATAAAAGATATCTGTGAACGAAACGAATATGAATATATTGCTCAAGCAACAGCTGATAAAATAAAGGCGAAATGGGGAAAAAATATCACAGTAAAGAAATCTTCAAAAAGAATAGATTTTGCCCTCAATACCCCTAATAAGCTTTATTTAATTGAAACGAACTTTTATGGCGGCGGTGGTTCTAAATTAAAATCAACTGCCGGTGAGTATACTGATATCTACCATCAGTGGACAAGAGATGGCCATCAGTTTATTTGGGTAACTGACGGATACGGCTGGAAAACAACTCAGCGCCCGTTGCGCGACACATTCAACACAACAGATTATATCATCAACCTTGATATGATTCAAAAAGGCGTTTTAGAGGAATTGCTGAAGTAATTTATCCCTATTCTTCCATAAACAAATCCGGGGGTTGTGCCCGGAATTTGTTATTTTTTAACAGCCCTTGACAATAGTCCGAATCAAGACTAATACTCTTGTCGGTTAAGAGGGTTAAAATGCAAAAATGGATAGAAAAACTTAAAGAATTTAACGCGGCCATGAATCGCACGGATCGCTTATATATGCAATTTAACAAAATCTGCGGCGCTAATCATTTTACAGTTCAAATCCTATATCTTCTGAAATATTCAGACGTTCGCACTCAAAAAGATATTGTCAATTCGTTTGCTTTGCCGAAACAAACCGTGAATACGATTGTCAATCAATTAGAGGCAGACGGTTATGTTTCATTTGCCGTTGACACGAATGACAAACGCAACAAAATTATTTCTTTAACGCCCGACGGGCAAAAATATGCCGAAAAGCTGACTGCTCCGCTTCTGCAATGCGAAGCAAATGTTCTGCAAAAAATGGGAAACGACAACGTATCCTTTTTGATACAAAAGCTTCAAGAATATTCACGTCTTTTGGAAAACGAAATCAACAAACTTCAAAACGGTCTGAAATAAATGCAAATACAGTTATCCGAACACTTTACTTATTCAAAACTGCTTCGTTTTACGGCGCCTTCTGTCGCGATGATGGTCTTTATGTCGGTTTATTCAATCGTCGACGGCTTTTTTGTTTCCAATTTTGTCGGCTCAACTGCTCTTGCCGCCATTAACATCATATATCCCTTTTTAATGATATCCGGCGCATTCGGCTTTATGATCGGCAGCGGCGGCAGTGCATTGGTTGCCAAAACCTTGGGCGAAAACAAAAGAATCAAAGCGAATCGGATATTTTCACTCCTGATTTATGCAACCATCGTTTTCGGCGTTGTCTTTTCCGTTTTGGGACTCGTTTTTCTTGAACCGTTGATATCTGCATTTGATATTGAAGAAGACCTTCTTACAAACAGCTTATTATACGGCCGCATTTCGTTTTTCGGCATTGCAGCGTTTATGCTGCAATATATATTTCAAGCATTTCTCATCACGGCAGAACGTCCGAATTTCAGCTTTTGGATTACAGTCATTGCAGGCTGTACCAACATATTGCTCGACGCTTTGTTTATTATCGTATTCGAATGGGGCGTCGCCGGCGCGGCTTTGGCGACGATCATAAGTATGTTTGCGGGAGCACTTATACCGCTTGTTTATTTCGCATATCCCAATAAAAGTCCGTTAAGGTTAACAACGACAAAATTGTATATCAGCGCAATCGTTAAATCATGCACCAACGGTTTCAGCGAGTTTATGTCAAACATCTCCATGTCTGTCGTCGCCATTCTTTATAACTATCAGATGCTGAAATTCGTCGGAGAAAACGGAGTGGTCGCATACAGCGTCATCGCTTATATAAATTTTATATTTCTTGCCGTATTTCTTGGCTATTCCGCAGGAAGTAACCCTATTGTGAGTTTTCATTACGGGGCAGAAAACAAAAATGAACTCCGGAATTTATTTAAGAAAAGTTTAGTTCTTATTGCCATTTTTGCTCTTGTATTAACATCCCTTGCAGAAATTTTTACCTCTCCTTTAGCCGGAATCTTTGTCAGCTACGACAAAGAATTGCTGAATATGACGACCAGAGGTTTCCATATCTACGCCATATCCTTTTTACTGGCCGGATTTAACATTTATGCCTCAGCATTCTTTACCGCTCTGAATAACGGATTGGTCTCTGCCGTCATTTCATTTTGCCGAACGTTAGTCTTTGAGTGTTTATGCGTATTAATATTACCGACTTTTTTCGGTTTAGACGGAATCTGGTCGGCAATTATCGTTGCTGAAACGCTCGCACTCGCCGTCAGCATTATTTTCTTTTCAAAATTAAAGAAAAAATACGGATACTAATTTTGATGTACCGAACCATAAAAGATAAAATTTTATTTTCAAAAGCAAAAAAACATCTTGACAAAAATTTCCGAATATGTTTGTATGTACCCATTCGAAATAATTTTTTATATATAATTTCTCTTTAGCCATTGGAATCAAGGCAATCCGTTTTCTTTTATTCATAAGCATAATATATATTGCGGATTTCCATTGTCTTTCGGGACAGCTTTGATTTTTATTACTAACACACATGCCGGCCCTGCTCTTTATAAAATATGCTTAAATCTTATCGTGCCATGATGATTTTTGAGCAGCGCCGGCAAACTTTTAAATCCCGTTACGATGCAAGTGCCAAAGTTCTTGGGTTTCTTTGGTAAGTAGCGGGATCCCCTAAATCGGGTGCTGTATAAATTCTCTTTCGGGCGAATAAAACAGCACCCTTTTTTATGCTTTACTTTTGCCGTAATTGAGATATTTTGTAGCAATCTTAACAAAGTTAATTTAAAGGATAAAAAAACGATGTTACATCCCTGGCACGGCGTCAGCGCCGGAAAAGACGCCCCCGAAACAGTCACCGCCGTTATCGAAGTTCCCAAAGGCTCGCAAACGAAATATGAACTTGACAAGCTCAGCGGTCTGCTCAAAGTCGACCGCATTCTCTACTCGGCCGTTCATTATCCCGCTAATTACGGTTTCATTCCGCAAAGTTACTGCGAAGACAACGATCCACTCGACGTACTGGTATTGTGTCAGGAAACTGTTCTGCCTCTGTCGCTGATGCGCGTGCGTCCGATCGGCGTCATGAAAATGATTGATCAGGGCGAAGCCGATGACAAAATCATTGCCGTTCATGTCGACGATCCGGAATTTGAGCACTATCATTCTATCGACGAACTGCCGCCGCACTGCCTGCGTATCTTGCGCCGTTTCTTTGAAGACTACAAAATTTTGGAAAATAAAGAAGTCAAAATCGAACGTTTTCTCGGCCCGGACGCAGCCAAACAAATTATCCGCGAGGCCTTTGCCCTCTATGAGCTCAACAAAGAGCATCTGCTCGGATATGAAAAACAAACCGCTTGACTTGCCGTTTTTTTGGACTCAATATATCTGAGAATTATCATAAAAGGAGAATATCATGAACAAATCTTTTGTCTCTGCTTTGCTTGCCGTTGCCATGCTTTCGGCTTGCGCAACCGATCCTTATACCGGAGAATCCAAAGTATCCAAAACTGCCTGGGGAACAGCCATCGGCACAGCCGCCGGAGCGGGAATCGGCGCTTTGGCCGGCGGTAAAAAAGGCGCTCTCATCGGAGCCGGCGTCGGCGCTCTGGCCGGAGCAGGAACCGGCGCTTATATGGATGTTCAGGCGCGCAAGCTGCGCACCGAACTGGTCGGAACCGGCGTTCAGGTTCAGCAGGTTGACGGCCGCGTTTATCTGATTATGCCCGGAAACATTACTTTTGACACCAACGAAGCCGTCATTAAACAAGGTTTCCAGCCGGTGCTGAACTCCATTGCCAAAGTTATCAAAGAATACAACAAAACCATGGTTCAAGTATACGGTTATACCGACAACACCGGCAGCGCCGCCACCAACAACGCCTTGTCGCTGCGTCGCGCCAATGCCGTGTCTAATTATCTGCGCCTCCAGGGTGTTGACAGCAACCGAATCGTCACCGACGGCTTGGGTTCGACCAACCCGATTGCCTCCAATGCAACCGCTGCCGGACGTGAACAGAATCGCCGTGTTGAAATTGCTCTGATTAATCGGCAATAATTTTAACTTCGGCTAATTTATTGATAATCCTGTTTTAATTAAAACAGGATTATTTTTTGTATAATTTTTGTCATTTTTACTTGCAAAAGATTCTTAAATATGCTTTTATATAGCCATTCAACGTGATTTTTTAGATATATTTATGTTTCATCCGATGCCGAATTAATCAACTTGTTTCGACATCACAAAACCCCAAAAGTATGAATAAGAAAAATATCAATCCTGCCGCACTCCATGTACTGGAGAAGTTTAACTCCTACGCTCAACCCCGTCAGATATTTCTGCTCGGCGTGCCTACAATGAGCACTGTCACCTATCACGGAAAAAAGACCCAGCACATGGCAGTTGAAGCATACGCTTCCGAAAGCTCGGTCATCAAGGACGTCACCCGCAAGACCGGTGCCACGAAAAAAATCAAGGGCTACCTCGTGAACATGGCCGACAAGAGAATCCGTTTCTACCGCGCCGACGAGATCATCGTTCACCCGTTGCCCGACGGTGCCGTTATCGAGAAGGTGCAGCGAGGAAAGAAGCGGCAGATAAAAAACAGCAAACTTGCCTAACAAGCAAGTGCAATCTGATCTTTAGTCATTTTGGGAGAGCCTCGCTGTAAAGCGCGGCTCTTTTTTTTGTATCATAAAATAAAAAACGATTTATTTTTTCATATAGGCATTAGAAAAGTGCCCGTCCGGATGACGCGCTTTCAGTTTTCTGACGTTTCCGGCGATAATTTCTTCCATCGGAACGCCGAGAGCCATGCTTGCCTGCGCCAGATACCAATACATATCTCCTAATTCGGAAAGCAAATCTTCACGCTCTTCTTCAAAACTTTTGCCGTGGAATTTGATTTTTTTCCAAACGTCGGCGATTTCTCCGGCCTCGCCGGCAATTCCGGCAATCGCCGTATCAAGCCTTGCAAAATTGCCGTTTAATTTCTGGCTGAGTTCATCAATTTTCTGCCGACAGGCTGCATCGTCTTTAGAATAAGACGATGTAACACTGTCAACAAAATTACAATAATCCTGCAAATATTCGTGTTCTGTCATCAGACTGCTACCTCTCCCTTAATTGCCGGATGGCATTGATAGCCTACCAGCTCAAAGTCTTCGTATTTGAAGTCAAAAATATCTTTAACTTCGGGGTTTATCTTCATCTGCGGAAGCGGATAAGGCTCGCGACTCAACTGGAGCCTTACCTGCTCAAAATGATTGTTGTAGATATGCGCGTTGCCGAGCGTGTGGACAAACTCGCCGGGTTTCAGCCCGCAAACCTGCGCCATCATTAACAGCAACAACGAATAAGAAGCAATATTGAACGGAACGCCCAAAAACATGTCGCAGCTGCGCTGATAAAGCTGACAGTTCAACCGGCCGTCGGGCGTAACGTCAAATTGGAAAAAACAATGGCACGGCGGCAGAGCCATTTTCTCTATCTGCGCCGGATTCCATGCCGTGACAATCAAACGGCGATCCTGCGGGTTTTTCCTGATGCGGGCGATAACGTCTTTAATCTGATCAATCCCCTCACCGTTGAAATTCCGCCACTGAGCACCGTAAACCGGTCCGAGATTGCCGTTTTCATCGGCCCATTCGTCCCAGATATGGACATTGTTGTCAGTCAGATATTTGATATTGGTATTGCCCGAAAGCAGCCAGATCAGCTCGTGAATAATTCCCTTGAGGAACACCTTTTTGGTGGTGACCAGCGGGAAACCTTTGCTCAGGTCGAAACGCATCTGGCGGCCGAAAACCTTGCGGGCATACACACCGGTGCGGTTGTCGGCATCAAGACCGTTGTCCATAATGTCTTTCAAAATGTTAAGGTACTGTTTCATAGTCTTTTCCGTTTTAGTTGTTAATACTAATTATATTAATAAGTTTTTTCAAAACGCTTTGTTCGACAAAATCGCCTTTTTTAACCCACAACGAGGTAAAAACATTATCTTGCTCGTAATCAGGCGTCACTTTCGAATATTTTTTTTCCATCACTTCGATGCACGGCGTAATGTCAATCTTCGGCCCGTCAAGTTTGTCCACCTCTCCGCAGTAGCGGCTGTCGACGATCACATCGGGCAGCAACTTTTCGCCCGAAGTCATAAACAGCTTATAAACCGTAGCGCCTCCGCAGACGTACAAATCCGGCTCGAAATCCTTAAACGTATTAATATCGTTATATACGAAATGATGCTCTTTATCACTCACCTCATAATCCGAATTAAGCGTCAGAATATGCAGATTACGGTTGGGCAACGTGCGATTGGGAAAGCTCTCATACGTCTTTTCGCCGACAACCAGATCCATGCCCTCCGTAATTTTGCGAAAACGGCGGAAATCCGACGGAATATGCCAGGGAATCCTGGAACCGATTCCGATTATATTGTCCGCGTCATGTCGACACCAAACTGCAACTTTGGTCATTTTTATCTCCTTTGACAAAGCCTATTTTAACAAATTTTCGGCTCAGGGCACCCTTCCCTTAGCTTTATCCACAAGATTATCTCTTTCGGTTATATCGTTTATAGAGCTTGAAAATTACAAAAAAACAATATATATTAGTCTGGTCAGAGTGATCTGAATATGACACTAGAGGCTCTGTGAAATAGGTATGTTGGACCCGGGGGCAGTACCCGGCACCTCCACCAATATTGTTATTTGTGACTCGTAATTTGTGATTCGTTATGGCTATAATTTCTGATTTGGATGTTTATAAAAAAGCACACGCTTTAGTCTTAAAAATATATAAGGTGACAAAAAAATATCCTAAAGATGAAATTTACGGCCTGATATCTCAAATGAAGCGTGCGGCGATTTCAATAAATTCCAATCTTTTGGAAGGAAGTGCCAGAAATGGCACATCGGAATTTAAACATTTTGCCAGCATTGCACGGGGCTCGGCGGCGGAACTAAAATATCAAGTTCTGGTTTCCAAAGATCTGGGATTTATTACTCAGGAAGAATTTAATTTTTTGGATGCTGAAATTACCGATATATTGAAAATGCTTTCAGGCCTTATCAAATAACAAATTACGAATCACAAATTACAAAATATTTGCTATGCAAATATTTTCCCGGGGGTGAAACAGGATTGACAATGTATAGTAAAGACGGGTATGCCGTGTCCGGTGAGATACCACCGTTATCGGTTCAAAAACAAATGAATGCTAACGATAATAACGTAGCTCCTGTTGCTATGGCTGCTTAATTGCAGTTTGCAACAAACTTCAATCCTTTTGACTTAGGATAGTCAAGAGTGGGGGTCGGGACTTCCCCAGCAACAGAAAAGTCCCGTTTCAAATTTAGCAAAGGATGCGAAAATGAACAAAGAATTGGAAATTAATTACGATAAACTGGTCGAAAAATCGCTCAAATACGTTGTGGTAGAAGCCTTGAAAATCGCTGCCGAGGAAGGATTGCCCGGCGAGCATCATTTTTACATCACTTTTAAAACCTCGCACCCGGCCGCGCGCCTTTCTTCCCAACTCCTCAACCAATATCCGGAAGAAATGACCATCGTTTTGCAGCATCAGTTTGCCAATCTGATGATCGGCACGACTTATTTTGAGGTCGACCTTTCTTTCGGCGGCGTACCGCAAACTCTGCGCATTCCTTATGAAGCAATTTCATATTTTGCAGATCCGTATGCCAAATTTGCGCTCAGTTTCGGCAGCAGCGATGACAATTTTGCAGTTATGACCGACGATGAACCGGAAGAAGTCAAAAAAGCCTCCGGCGCCGCAACCGTCGTTTCGATTGATGAATATCGAAAAAAACATGCGTAAGCTTTCCGTTGTCATTGCCGGCCGACATTCCACCAGCATTTGTCTGGAAGATGAATTTCTGGACGAACTAAAAAAAATAGCCGCCAAAGAAAGACTCAGCCTTAACCAGCTGGTAACAAAAATTGACGCCGAACGCCGGATCGAGAACCTGTCCAGCGCCATTCG